>JAAYNG010000137.1 GCA_012520935.1 Tissierellia bacterium
GATCAAGGGGTCTGAATCTAAGGGGAAACTCTCCATTGATTACTATAGCAAGGAAGATTTGGAAGCTATTATTGAAATATTAAGAAGGGGGTAATAAGATGTTTTATTCAGGAGAATTAAAAGGATATGTGGAGGCTGCCGCATCGGGTGAACCAACTCCGGGGGGTGGGTCAGTTGCAGCCCTGGTAGGTGCCCTAGGTGGAGCCCTTACTAATATGGTTAATGAACTATCTGTAAATAAAAAGGCCTACAAGGAACTTTCTGAAGAGGTTAGAAAGGAATTTGAGGCTGCTAATGCAAAGATTGTTGCTTTGAGACATGACCTTACTAAGTTGATAGACGAGGATACTAAGGCCTTTGATAAGGTAATGGAAGCCTTCGGCATGCCTAAGGAAACAGATGCGGAAGTAGCTGCAAGGAATGAAGCTATTCAAGAGGGCTATAAGATTGCTCTAGAGCCTCCTTTGAGAACTGCAACGAAATGTGTAGAAATAATGAGAGAACAGGATGTATTGGCAGAATATGGCAATAAAAATGCTATTACTGATGTTGGCGTAGGAATTTTGCTTGCATATGCTGCTACTGAGTCAGCCTTGTTTAATGTTATTATTAACCTTAACAGTATAAAGGACGAGGCATATAATAAGGAAATCAATGCCAAGGTTGACAGTTTGATGAAGGAAGCTGCTGAACACAGGGATAAGAATTTAAAGGTTGTTTATAAGAGGCTTGGCAGATAATATAAGGATAGGCGGAAGTAATTGATGGAAAATTTACTAAATATGGTTGAGGCGAATTCATCCCTCATAATACTTATACTCTTGGTCTTGTGTCTTATCTTTTTTGTCCTGCTAATACTTGCCCTAGTTAAGTCAACAAGGGCTGAAAAGATATTCAAATCCTTTGTAGGTGATGCGAGGGCAGACAATGTAGAGTTGTTACTGACTGAAAATTCAATAAAAATACAGGACATCTTTACTGAAATGAACCTGATAAAGCAGGAGATAAAGAAGTTGGAAGGTAAGCTTGCCTTTGCCATCCAATATGTTGGGATTGTCAAGTACAATGCCTTTGACAATGTAGGTAACAATTTGAGCTTCTCCCTTGCCCTACTTGACCAGTTTAAGAACGGGGTAATTATAACCAGTATTTATGGAAGGGACTTCACTACTATTTATGGCAAGCCTATCCAGTATGGCAAGTCGGACTACCAGCTTTCAGATGAAGAAATAGAGGCTGTTGACAGGGCTTTGAAGGGTGAGTTCAAGGAGAAAAAATTAAATTAACAGTCACCTCTATGAAACGAAATTGTAATATAGGTAGTGTATAATATAATCAGAAAAAGTTTGTGAGAGAGGAGGAAAAGTTTTGAGAAATAAATTGACACTTTTAGTTATAATTTTACTTTTACTTATGGCACCTAAGTCATTTGCATCCAGTACAAATGAGCTTAAAGTAAAGGCTATAAGTGAAAGTACAGTGGATGCTTCAAAGTATGGGATTACAAACCCTGAAAAGAAGTCATTTTCTGTTGATAAAAAAATCTCTCTCCTGAATGGATTTGCCCCTGAAGGAACTCTTGTTAAGATTAAACATTTTGCAACTGCTGACCTTACAGGCAAGAAATACGATTTATTAAAACTACCTGCGAATGATGAATATATAGAAGTTATAGAAAAGGAAGTAATTGTTGGCAAGCTTGGGGTCTTTGATACCAAGTTGAACTTGGTTGATGGAATAAACTTGCTGCAGATAAACTTTGGAGTTAAGGGTTTGGAAGATGTGAAGATTATTATATATGTGTCTTCCTTCCAAAATCTTGAAAAAATTGTATTGAAGTAAGTATGGTGAAAACATGAAGGAAAGGATAAAATCTTTTCTACTAATATTTTTAATGGTATCTGCCCTCTTTCTAATTAAGCAAATTTTAGGAGTTTCAGGGGTGGGCATCATAGTAACTGCAGAAAATTCAAAGGAGGCGCTTGAGGGCGCCTCTTATTTACTTGAAGACATGATCCTTCCTGAGAAGAAGCTCATTAGTTTTGGGGAAAACTATAAGACAATCATTTATAATGAATCCGACCACAGGCTATACTCTTCAATAAGAGACCCCTTGGCCAAGGTCCTTTCTTCAAAGGAAATAAAGATTGAAGAGGTTGGGAAGGCAACTGACCGCTTTATTGACTTTAAATTTTCCAACCCAATAAACTCTTTCCTACTTTCCAAGTCCTTGGGCAATAATGAATCAAACCATGTACCCAAGGAGATTGTAGAAATTGAAAATATAAGTATTGAAATAGGGCCAGACTTTAATAAGATGGTCTTATCCAATAGTGAAAAGGCTGTATCTATTAAACTTCCTAAGGAAGATTTTATTGAGATGGAAGAAATCTTTACCCAGATTGAGAAGGAAGAAAACTACGACTATTACTACTCTGTAAGGTCATCCTTCGGTGCTGATACCAACCTCTACTTTCCCTATGAAATTACCAAGAACATCTCAAATGTATATGTGGACAACAGTCTTAGTTGGATGAACTCTGCTGACAAGAGGCAGATTGCCAGAAAGTACCTAGGAGCAGCCCTTAACACTGCCCAAGAGATGGAGGAAGAAATTGGAAAGACAGTCTTTATAGCAGAAAGGGATATTTTAAAGATTGAAGACAATGGTATTATTGAGTACCAGAGTATTTTGGATAGGGATGTCAAGAACAGGAACCTTTTAGAGTCAACAAATACAGTAATCAAAGAAATTTCTGAAAAGATACCTGATAAGAAGGGTCTTTACTTAAACAGGATAAAGGAGATTGAGTCCGGTGCCAGCAAGGGTTATAAGTTCATTTTTGAATACAGGATTATGGGCTACCCTGTCCTATATAGTACAGGAAACTACTTGGAAATGGATGTATTTAATGATAAGCTGAAGTATATGAGGGTAATAGAGAGAAGGGAATCAAAGAGGAATTCCGACTTTCCGGAGCCGGGTGTCCACATTAAATCTTCCTTTGACATACTGGAAAAGGAATATGAACTCTTTAAAAAGTATTATATGGAAGATAATAAGATTCCTGTGAAGGACATTGAGGAGGTTTCCAGGAATGAGGTTATTTCTTGGATTAAGGACACAAGGTTATCATTTTTTGATAATTCTTTGAAGAATGTTGGGTCAAGCCTGATACCTGCTTGGATATTTGAAACCGAGTCTTGGATTCTAGGCTTTGAAGCCTTGACCGGAAACTTGATTTATCAGGAGAGTAAATAATGGATTGGTACAAGTCTAAGACGATATTGATAATAGCCTTATTGATAACTAACCTTATCCTGCTAGGCATCTACTTTTCAAAGACTGCTAAAGTTGACGAGAGCCTTAGTCCGGCCTTTATAAAGGAAACGGAAAGGGTCTTGGATGTGGCAGGTATTAAGTTGGATGTAGAGATACCTAAGGAGGAGCCGGGCATGGTAACCCCCTTTGCCAGAACTGTAGTCTTTAAGATACAGGAATTGAATGATAGTTTTTTTGACGGCAAGGGGGAGGTCTCCATCAGAGGTGATGACAGCTTTGAAATCTTGTATAGGGATGGCAGGCTTGAACTCTATGAGGGAAGAAGGTTTGTGTATTGGAACTACCTGAATAATTCCAGTGCAATAGATAGTTTAGAGGGGGCTAAAGACTATGCCATGGCCTATTTGGAAGAAAGAAATTTTTTGTCTGAAGCTACTAAACTGGAATATGCATATGAAAAAAATGGTGAATACTATCTTTTTTTTGCTAATTTGCAAGAGGGTAATTATGTAGAAGAATGTGATATGATTCTAGTTTTAGACAAGGAGGGTCTTGTTAAGATGGAAAAGGAATGGATTGAGCTGGAAGAGGCAGGGGTTGAAAAAACCTTTATAAGCCCTGCACCTAAGGCTTTGAGGGCATTGGCATCTAAGGATGAGCTGAGGGGCAAGACCATTATCTCTATTGATTTGTGCTTCTATCTCCCGTCAGGCATTAATGAGGAGGAGGAAACAGGCAGAGAGGTGAGGGGAAAGACCCTTCCTGCTTGGAGGGTCTTGTTTAATGACGGGACGAAGATTATATTAAGTGATAATTAAGGAGGATTTATGCATATATTAATTGTAAATGATGATGGGATTTTGGCTAAGGGGATTCAGGAACTTGCCAGAGAACTTTCTAAAGACCACAATGTAACTGTGATAGCACCTGATGAACAGCAATCCGCCAAGAGCCATGCCATTACTATTTTTAAGCCTTTGGTGGTTAAGAGTTTTGATATGAAGGATATCAATGGCAGGGCTTTTTCTGTGTCCGGAACTCCTGCCGACTGTGTAAGGGCGGGAATTGAAGGGATTATCAAGGAAGAAGAGATAGATATTGTCGTGTCCGGCATAAATTACGGCGTTAACCTTGGTATGGATGTCCTATATTCAGGTACTGTTTCTGCTGCCATTGAGGCCAGTCTTTATAATTTGCCCTCTATAGCTATAAGTGCAGAAATTGACAAGTACGGCAATGGGCGTTTTGACCTTGGAGCTACCTATGTGAGGGGGCTTATAAGGGACAAGTTTGATAAGATTAAGGACTTCGGCAAGGTTATTAATATAAACATCCCCAAGCTTCCGGACGGGGAGATTAAAGGGGTCATGCCTTGCAGGATTGGTCAGGTAATCTATGATTATTACACTGATGATGTGGACGAAGAGGGCCAGAGGATAGTCCAACCTGTAAGCAGGAAGAATCCTGAAGAGATGATAAAGGACACAGACAGGTATTATATTAAGAAGGGATACATTACAGTTACTCCACTACAATATGACTTCACCTGCTTTGAAGGCTTGGAAGATATAAGGGGCTGGATATAGTGAACATTGACCTGATAGTTGTTGGAAAATTGACGGAGAAGTATTTTAAGGATGGGGTTGATGAATACTTAAAGAGGATATCCCGCTTTGCTGATATCAATGTGATTGAAGTCAAAGACGAGAAAAATCCCACAAGGGATGGAGAGCTGGAGAAGATTAAAGAACTTGAAGGGGAGAGGATTATTTCAAAGATAGGCAAGGGGTCTTATGTGATTGCCCTCTGCATTGACGGAAGGTCCTTTGACTCTGTGGAATTTTCCAATAAGGTCCGGGACTTGAAGCTTATTGGATTTTCTCATGTCACCTTTATAATCGGCGGGTCGCTGGGTCTGTCAGATGAAGTCATTAAGCTTGCCAACTTGAAGCTATCCTTTTCCAAGTTTACCTTTCCCCACCAGTTGATGAGGTTAATCTTACTTGAACAAATCTATAGGGCACTTACAATAGAAAATGGACTACCCTACCATAAGTAGTCTTTTTTTATTTTTTCAGTGGCTTCGTTTTCCTTGCCTTTTATTTTTACTCTCTTTCCCCTAAATGCCCTACTTAGTTAGCCTATTCAAAATTTTCTCCTGCAATTGTAACTACAAAAGAAAGACTATAAAATTTATTGCTCATTGTTAATTGTATATTTTATCTAAATAATTTTCTTTTAAACTTTCTTTATACCATTTATAAGAGCTTTTTCCATTGTTAATTCCTCCTACCCGTTCCCTTATCTCTCATTGAAGGAGAGAGGTTGCGAATTTTAAATCTATAAGCTTAACAACTCTCCAGATACCAAAAGTAATGAAATTGTAACTAAATTTGCACAATTTTTAAATATATGTTATAATGACTCGTCGAATATAAGAAAGGGAGGAGAAGAGTGGAAAAAGAAATAGAATGGCTTGACGAGGCCGATAAACTCAGTCTAAAAATTAGAGCGAGAATTTATGATATTGAATTTGAAAATATACTTAGGGAAAGGGAGCTGAATAGGGAGAAAGACCCTGTAAGCATAGGCAGAAGGCTAATAAATTCAGTAAATGCTATTGGACAATCTATTATTAATAATATAAAAAGAAAGACAGACAGGATGGAGAGACTGGGCGAAAGCTTTGTAGACCTGGTGGTTTCCAAGTATAATGCACTGGATGAGGTGGACTTTAGCTTCAGGAATAAGAAATTTGTAGGGTCCATGGCAGTTGGACTTTCAGTCCTTGCAATTACAGTAATTTCAACCGGAAAGATGGCCTATGACAAGACCCATGCTGCATATGATGTCTTTTACAAGGGCAGGAGGGTTTTTTCTGTAAGGACAATTGACGACTTGAACAAGGCGGTTAAGGCTGCTGAAGCAAGCCTTACTGAAGAAAAGGATATTGCCATAAGGCTGGAAAAGCCTTTTAAGTTTGAAGAGAGCTTGAGGGACTTTGATGAAATAAGCACAAGTGAGGATATACATAATTTTATTGCCTCAGAAACAAGAAATTACGGCTTTGGTTATGAAGTTTTAATAAAGGGAGAGAGGCTTTCTTTTGTTGCCAATAAAGATGTTATGCAGGAGGTTTATTCTTCTTTGATTTCCCACTTTGTTCCTTATGAAAATAGGGAGACTGCTGATATTTTGGAAGATGTGACCTTTGTTGAAAAGAAGCTTAACCCAAGAATTACAAAAGACAGCAAGGCCCTTGAAGAAATTTTACTTTCAAATATAGAAGAGGCTGAATTTTACCAAGTTGAAGCCGGTGAAAGTTTGGCTATTATTTCCGGAATTACAGGAGTCCCTTATGAAGACCTGCTGGCATTCAATCAGGAACTGGCTAATATGACTTCTATACCGGAGGGCAGGAAGGTGAGACTTACCGGAAGGCCTGTCTTGACTGTTGTCAGCACCAAGCCTGTTGAAAGGCAGGAAGAGATTATTTATGAGACTGAAATAATTGAGGATTCTTCCATTTATAAGAATAAGAAGTTTACAAAGGTTGAAGGTCAAAACGGTGAAAAAACTGTTAAGGAACTGGAATACTATGAAAACGGTGTGAAGGTTGGAACAAAGCTTGTTGATGAAATCACTACAATAGAGCCTGTGAAGAAGGTTGTTGTTCAAGGTACAAAGGACCTTCCGAAATATATGGCAACGGGTAAATTAACCAGACCAACCAGAGGGAGGTTTACTTCTGGCTTTGGAACCAGGTGGGGCAGGATGCACAAGGGTATCGATATAGCCGGAAGTTATGGAACGGCTATCAAGGCTGCTGACTCCGGCACTGTTGTCTTTACCGGTTGGTATTACGGCTTAGGTAAGATGGTTAAGATTAATCATGGTAATGGCATGGTTACAGTCTATGGTCACCTTTCAAGCATTAATGTAAAGAATGGACAGAAGGTCCTAAAGGGTGAAAAAATTGGTGGTATGGGGTCAACCGGCAGGTCAACCGGTGTTCACCTACATTTTGAAGTTATAAAGAATGGTGTTCATCAAAACCCATTAAAATATATAGGATATTAGGTGAATAATATGAAAATTAATTGGAGAAACCCGGAAAATTACACTATGCTTGCAGACTATTATGAGTTTACCATGGCCAATGGCTACTTGGAGTCAGGCATGGCAGACAAGATAGCCTATTTTGATATGTTCTTCAGGAGCATACCGGATGGTGGTGGATTTGCCATTATGGCTGGTGTTGAACAGCTTATTAACTACCTACAAAACTTGAAATTTACTGATGAAGATATTGAGTTCTTCAGGTCCAAGAAGATTTTTGGTGAAGACTTTTTAGAATATTTGAGGAACTTTAAGTTTGAGTGTGATGTGTGGGCTGTAAGGGAAGGGACTCCGATTTTTCCACAAGAACCGATTATTACTGTAAGAGGGCCTGTAATCCAGGCTCAAATGATAGAGACGATGGTTTTATTAACTATAAACCATCAAAGTTTGATTGCAACTAAGGCAAATAGGATTGTAAGGGCTGCACAGGGAAGGAGCGTCATGGAGTTTGGGTCAAGGAGGGCTCAAGGGTCAGAGGCTGCAATTCTTGGTGCGAGGGCTGCCTTCATAGGCGGAGCTGTTGGTACTGCCAACACCATTGTTGACAGGGACTTTGGAGTTCCGGCTCTTGGAACTATGGCCCACAGCTGGGTACAGCTATATCCTAGTGAATATGAAGCCTTTAAGGTTTATGCAGAGACCTACCCTTCTGATTGTACTCTTTTGATTGACACCTATAACACAATCCAAGAAGGCCTTCCTAATGCTATCAAGGTATTTAATGAAGTCATACTTCCGAAGGGCTTTCGTCCTAAGGGGGTAAGGATTGATTCAGGCGACCTTTCCTATCTCACAAAGAGGGCAAGGGTGATTCTTGACGAGGCAGGCTTCCCTGATGTGAAAATCGTTGCATCGGGAGGTCTTGATGAACATGTAATACTAAACTTAATAACCCAAGGGGCAAAGATAGACTCCTTTGGTGTGGGTGAAAGGTTAATCACCGCTTCCAGCCAGCCTGTATTTGGTGGGGTTTATAAGCTCACTACTGTTGAAGAAGATGGTGAACTTGTGCCAAAGATTAAGATTAGTGAAAATGTTGAAAAGATAACGACCCCTTGCTTTAAGCAGGTTTATCGTTTCTTTGACAAGGATACGGACATGGCTATTGCTGACCTTGTTACCTTACATGATGAGGCTGAGCCTGACGGAACACCTTATGAAATCTTCCACCCGGTCCATATCTGGAAGAGGAAGACTATTACCAACTACTATGTGAAGAGGTTGCAAGAGCCTATTTTTGTTAAGGGCGAATGTGTTTATGAATCTCCAAAGATAAGGGCCATTAGGGACTACTGCAAGTCTGAAACCGACAAGCTGTGGGAGGAAGTCAAGCGTTTCGAAAACCCTCACATATATATCGTCGACCTTTCTAAGGACTTGTGGGAGGTTAAGAATAACTTATTGGCTGAACATAAATAATTTTTAATACTTTATTGAAAGAATTCGTGAGGGGTTGACCCAAAAGTAAATTTGCTGTCAAAAAGTAGGGGAGTGTGCCTCTCTCCCGAACATTAAAAAAGCTTTAATTATAGCCTTTTGAATGATCGGGCGGATAATATCCGCCCCTACGAAGCTGTAGCGATATTAATGATTGGGTCAGCCTCCTTTCTTTGCTAAATTTTAATAATATTTTGTTTGGAGAGGTGTCCGAGGGGTCGAAGGTGACAGTCTCGAAAACTGTTATAGGGCAACCTATCGAGGGTTCGAATCCCTCTCTCTCCGTGTGATAGTTTAAAAATAAATTTTTGCAATTAAGATTAAAGGTGTTTATCAACCGCCTAAATTCTTTATTATTACGAGGTTTAGTGTCATAAGCTAGTTTGATAACAAACTAAGAGAATGGAGATAGTTATGCCAGAAGATAAAAATCTTGTTATTATTGGAAATAAAGATATTAAAAGTATGATTTTTACTGTTAGAGGTAAACAGGTCATGGTTGATAGTGATCTTGCAGAGCTTTATCAAGTAGAAACTAGAGTATTTAATCAAGGGGTAAAAAGAAATATAAACAGATTTCCTGATCATTTTCGTTTTCAATTAACAGAAGAAGAATATAAAAACTTGAGATCACAATTTGTGACCTCAAGTGAAAACTCTGGTCATGGTGGTAGAAGATATTTGCCATATGTTTTTACAGAACAGGGTATTGCTATGCTTTCGGCTGTTCTCAAAAGTGATATTGCAATAGATGTTAGCATAAAAATAATGGATGCATTTGTTCAAATGCGTGCTTTTTTACTTTCTAACAAAGAAATGTTTTCTCGCCTTGATAGAATAGAGTTGAAACAATTAGAAACAGATAAGAAACTAGAAGAAGTGTTCAACTATATTACATCTAATGTTGAAGTAAAACAAAATATATTTTTCAACGGACAAATTTACGATGCCTTTAGTTTTATTATCAGACTTATTCAAAAGGCGAGAACAGAACTAATTTTGATTGATAACTATGTTGATTTTAACACTTTAAATATTCTATGTAAGAGGAACGATGGAGTAGATATTATTATTGTAACTGCAGGAAAAGGACAATTATCAGCAAAAGACAAAAATAAATTTAACGCCCAATATTCTAAACTATCAATAAAAAACACCAATGACTTTCATGATCGATTTTTAATAATAGATCAAGAGGAAGTCTATCATATAGGAGCATCAGTAAAAGATGTGGGTAAGAAGACTTTCGGTATCACAAAAATCGAAGTCTCAGACTTGCTACAAAGCCTTATAAATAAGATTATGTAGAGGTTTATATGGATACTAAAGACTTTATTTTTATGAGGGAGGCTTTAAATCTTGCAAGGGTGGCTTATGGGCAAGGGGAGGTCCCTGTCGGGGCGGTAATTGTTAAGGACGGGGAGATTATTGGAAGGGGCTATAACCAAGTGGAGGTTCTTAAGTCCCTCTTAAAGCATGCTGAAATAATTGCCATTGAAGAAGCAATTAAAAGGCTAGGTGCATGGCGGTTAACAGGCTCAACCCTCTATGTGACCCTTGAGCCCTGTCCCATGTGTGCGGGAGCTATTAAAAATGCAAGGATAGACAGGGTGCTAGTTGGGGCAAGGGACTTAAAAAATGGTGCCTGCGGGTCTTATTATGATATTATCCCTGCCGAGTTTGGAATATTGGAAGATGAGGCAGAGGACCTATTAAAAAGTTTTTTTAAGGAATTAAGGTAGGTATATGTTTGGTCAATCAAATGAAAGAAAAGAATTAAACCGAATATATTATCCTTTAGATACCAAGAAAAAGGAAGTATGTTATGTACTTGACTTTGTAAAACTCTTGCAGGCTGAAGGATTTTACTACTAAAAAAGGCATGACCTAAATCATGCCTTTTTTTAGCTTAATTTATTATTGACCTCTTTTGCCCATAAACCTGTCTGCATGGAACATTGCAGCCTTGTCTTCTCCAACATACTTAACAAGACCAAGAACATTATTGAAGCTGTCTTCTTCTTCCATTTGTTCGTCTACATAAGTTCTTAGGAAGTTTTCAGCAGCATAAGCCTTGTCTTTTATTGCAATTTCCAACAAGTCACTGATTGACTTTGTAATAAACTCTTCGTGTTCTACACCTTTTTCAAAGACATCCTTTATGGATGCGAACTTTTGGTTTTCAAGTTTTAGGTCCCTTAGTTTAACCTCGTTGCCTGATTCCAAGATAAAGTCTATGAAGTCTTGGGCATGGGATAGCTCTTCCTTAACTTGCTCTTTCATCCAAGTTTGGAAGCCTCTAATACCCTTGTCATCAAAATATATTTCCATAGCCTTGTAAAGGTAAGCGGCTTCATACTCTCTTGCTATTTGTTCATTTAAACCTGCTAATAAATCTTTAGATAGTTTCATTTTTTCCTCCTTATATAAAATAAATTTCTTTCTTACATAGGGATATCTACCCTTGTTAAAAATCTTTAAACATTAAGTTTTTTATATACTTTATTAATTTTAACCTTCCACATCATTATTACAAGCCAAGACAGCGACAAGGAATCCAGATGCAAAGACCGGATTGCAAGGCTTGATTTATTAAAATAAAAAACCGAGAAAAATCTCGGTTATGGGCAATACAGGGCTCGAACCTGTGACTTTCACCACGTCAAGATGACACTCTACCAGCTGAGTTAATTGCCCTCTTTAATTATTTTACCTATTTAAAGCCCTTATGTCAAGCTATATTATTTATAGCGAAAAAGAAAAAATAAGGGAGGACTTTATCCTCCCAAAAATCTGACAAGCTTTAATTATTACTTTAAAGTTTATCTCTTATTCAACAATAATAGGGCGATTATCCCCAAAGGTCCAAGGATACCTACTATTAAAGCCCTAAGGGGCGTAATCTCTAAGTAAAGGTTGGAGCCCTTTGTGAAGAGGTTAAATATCCAAAGCAAAACTCCGCCGATTAAGGCGTTTACTAGGACCTTAATCAATAAGCTTGCACTGAAGGCTAAGATCTTACCTATTATTATTAATAGCAATATACCTAATCCAAATCCAAATACAGAACTCATGTTTTCTCCTTTCCGATCAAAAAATTTATATCAAATAAATACCCTAAAGGACAAAGAAATACTCATATTACCCAATTTTAATAGAACCGTTTGAACTGGTTGCCTTTATCTGCAATTTCGACTCAGCATTTTCATAGTCGATAGACTCAGCCAAAACCCTCTTCATCCCATAGTTTGCGTGTTGGTTCTTGATATAAATCAACTTGTCCTTATTAACTTGGATGTTGCCCATGGAAGTTTCTAAGTCTAATGAAACAGCCTTTTCTTCCGGTAGCCTATCCACATTAATCGAAGCGTTGGAAGTTGTAAGGTCGATTTCTTTCATAGTTTCTTGGTTGTAGTTAGACAATTCAATCCTGCCGTTGGAAGTTTTAACCAGGAGCTTTTCAGTTTCTATTGCGTCTACATTTACAGAAGCATTGGAAGTCTTTAAGACAGTTGTTTCTGCCTTGACTCCAGTCAGGTAGAACTTTCCGTTAGAAGTCTTAAGGTCAAGGTTTTGTGCACTTATTGCATCCAATAGAATCCTTCCGTTGTTTGTATTAGCAATTAATTCCTCTATATTTGTATATTTAACTTCAATTGCAGCATTTTGTGTCTTTAGGTTGGCTTGGTTAATGTTAGTCTCAACTAGGCGGATAGATCCATTTTGGGTTTCAACCCCTAAAGAATCAATATTTAAATTTTCCACAGAAACCCTGCCGTTCTTAGTAGCCAAGGTAACTAGACCAAATTCCTTGCCGGGCAGCATAGCCTCTATATCAATATTTACATTGGTATACTTCGGTGAAAAGACCAGACTGCTTCCTTCAAGGTAGAAGTCATACAGGGAGTCGCCAGTCTCAATTTCTTGGGACTTATAGGAAGCCTTAACCTTTATTTTTACCAGGTCATCTTCAGTATTTTCCTTAAGGCTTATTCCGCCGTTAATGGCTTTAAAGTCTATTTGAGGATTTTCCACATCTGAAATATCTAAGGAGTGGTTGCTGGTTATGCTTTCGTTGTTTTTCCTCAAAGTTGTGCTGTAGTCTTTGAAGCCACCAACCATATCAGAAAAGGCAGATTCCAATTCCTTACCAAGACCAAGCAAGGTTTCTCCAAGATTTTGACCAAAGACCTTAATGTCTTCCGAGTTTATATTCGTTGCATTTTCAAGCTTTTTACCCATATCAGAAAATTTTTCTTTTATCTCGTCAGTATCAAATGTAAAGTCAAACCTTTCTCCAGACTTAGCACCAAACTTAGTGCTATTCTTTGGACCTTCACTTTCATCCTTCTTATCTATAGCTTCTAGAAGTTGTTGAGCTTCTTCAGTGGTGATTTTTCCCTCTCTTAACATTTCCAGAATCATTCTTTTATTATCCATAATATCCCCTCCTATAGAGAATCTTCATTATTTAAAATTTTAATCGCTTGAACAGCCGTAATCTCTCCGCTATTTAACTTACCCAAGACCTCTGCAGGGTCCGGAGCGACAACCGGCTCCTTCTTGTAGCCCAAAAGTTCGATTACATTCTCCAACTTATTCCTCACAGTCGGATAAGAAATATTCATCTCTTTTTCAATTGCCTTGATGTTTCCTCTGTTCTTTATGAATATCTCAACGAATTCCAATTCTTCCTTTGGTAGTTTTTGAAATTTTGAAAAGTGGAATTCTCCCTCAACCACCGTTCCGCACTTTAAGCAGGAAAGTTTTGTTGCCACTAAGTCGTTTGAACATACCGGACAAGCAGAAATAACTTCTTTTTTCATTTTTTCATCCCCCTTTATAAATTATTATAACAGGAAAATTAAAAAAGTCAACAATAAAATTAAAAAAATTAATATTAATATTAATAAAGTTAAGTTTTTTTGCTTTTTAAAATATTTTCGGAATTAGAATATAATAATGAAGGCTTGTGTTCGTCTTTGTGGGTCTGGATTGCCGCGTCGGTCTGCTCCTCGCAATGACGGGTGCGGTTAATATAGCTACAAAAAAAGACGATAGGAAATCGTCTTTTTATATTCTAGTTATTAGCTAACAAGTTATATTCTTCAATTACTTCCACATCAATTGGCTCGAAGTAGTAGAAGCCTTGGACATGGTCCAGGCCACGCTCTCTCAGGTAGACCATTTGGGAGTGCCTTTCCACCCCTTGGGCAAGGAGGTCAAAGCCTGCTTTTTTTCCAAGGATTATTATTGCATCAATAATGGCCTCATCTATTGTGTTCTTTTCAATACCTTCGACAAAGACTGAAGAAATCTTAATCTTATCTATTGGCAAGATTTTCAGATAAGAAAGGGAAGAGTATTCCAATCCAAAGTTGTCTATTACTATTCTTACCCCCAGCTCTTTAAGGGCATTGAGGCTTTCAAGTGCATGGTCTAAGTCTTCAGCGAGGAAGTCTTCAGACATTTCAAGCTCCAAGTATTCCGGCTGCAAGCCTGAAACTGCCAGAGCCTCCTTTACAGAATTATAGAGGTCTGTTTCTTCATACCTTCTCTTGGATACATTTACAGAAACTGCCGATTCTGACCCTGCATCCACCCAGAGCTTATTTTGCCTACAGGCCTCTAAGAGGGCCCAATTATCAAGCTTACGCAAGAGACCAAACTTTTCAGCCACATCTATAAACTCAGTTGCCGGGATTACACCCCACTTATCGTGCTTCCACCTCATCAAGGCCTCTTTACCGACAATCTTACCTGTTAAGGAGTCAACTTGGAACTGGTAATACAAGACTATTTTCCCATTATCTGCAGCACTTACCAATTCCTTTACCAGCCTTAAATCCTTTTCTATGCTTTCTGAAATTCTTTGGTTATAGAAGTGGTAGGAGTTCTTGTTCCTGAGTCTCATTTCCCTCAAGGCTATGTTGGCATAAGATATCAAGGCAAAAACATCCCTACTATCTTCAGGAGAAACAGATATACCAATACTTACCCCAACCTCAATTTCGTCCCCCTTGACTCTAAAAGATTTCTTAAAGACTCTTAAAATTGAGTTGGAAACCTCCTCAATTTCATTTATATGACCATAAGGTTTAAAGGCCAGGAATTCATCAGCCTGTCCCCTGGCAAGGACACCTTCGTCGCCAAGCTGTTTAGAAATCCTATTTGCCACCTTGCAGAGGAGTTCATCTCCGGCAGCGTGCCCCCTGTAGGAGTTAACCAGGCTGAAGTCATCAATATTAACTAAAAACACAGCCAGCCTAGGAAATTCATCTATGGCTAATTCCAACTCATACCTAAAGGCCTTTACATTCAAAAGTCCGGTAAGCTTATCAATATTTCTCAACCTTAATAATTCTTGATTTAAGGACTTGTTTAATTTATATTCATCCTCTAACCTATTTTTTGCAAGGACAAATTCATCTTCCTTGCTTGAAATAAACTCTTCAATATTAGCTGTCCTTTCTTCCATTTGCTTAGTTCTTTTTATGTCAAGTTTTGGATGATTCAAACTAATCAAGATATTCTCTAAATCGCCTGTATCTTCTTCCAGGTATTTAATCCTCACATTGGTAAATTCCAAGCCATAAAGGTAGTCACTTGCTAAAGATTCAAAATCGGACAGGTCATTCATATCTACGCCAAGAATGGAAAACAAGTTATCTTCTTCCTTGAAGACCTTTTCCCCGGGCTCTTGGAAGTGAGAGCTCACATACTTTATATCACCAAACCTGTCAAGAATAATATATCCATCCCTTACTGTCTCAATAGCTCTTTTATAAAGTTCAATAGAAGGGTATTTTTGAACCTTTCTAAGGCTTAGGAAAAACAAGGTCAAGAAAGGAATGTATAGACCCATTAAATAAATATTTATATTCCTGCTATATAATCTTGGAAAAGATAGGAAGATTAAGGCATAGCTTATGCTTGATATATAAAAGGCCCTGAAAAAGTTTACATTAAAGTTAAAAGAATGACTGGCCCTTTTCTTGTGTAAATAAATTGCATATATAAGAAAAATTATTGAAGCGATCGCTATTATTGTAATAGATATGGAGTTAACCCCTCTGGAAAATTCTGTTGAAGGATTGTCTCCCAATACTAGGAGGGCAACAGCCCTAATAATAAATAATATAAGGAAAGGGATAACAATGCCTTGGTTGTTGACTTGTACATTAAGGTATATTTTCACATAAATTATTGAAGCAATCATCAAACCATATGAGCCAAAGGTCAACAAAACAGACGGTATTGCTCCATCAGTCTTCCAGTAGGATGAGACCAGGGCAAGCAAGGCCGCAAATAAGGAGAATAAGAGGAAGAATAGGCTATTCTCATTCCTCTTCTTTATAAAAGAGTAGAGTCCTAAGACTACGAAAAAAATTGCAGTATACATTAAATCACCCTATCGGTATTGATTTGGAAAACTTCAGTTTCCTCTATCTCTTCAACGCTCATCGGCTTGTAATAGTAGAAGCCTTGGATATCATAGCAACCCTTGTCCCTTAGGTAGGCCATTTGGCTATGTTCTTCAACACCTTCAGCTATTAATTCCAGTCCAATCTTGTCTGTTAAAACTATAATTGCATCTATAATTGCTTCATCCACCTTATTATTGTCTATGCCGTCAATGAAGGACTTGGCAATCTTAAGCCTGCTGGCAGGCAGTGTCTTTAAATAATTCAAGGAAGAATATTCCGTACCAAAGTCATCTATGGAAATTTTTACTCCGAAATCCCTTAATTTTCCTATTATCTTGATTACCTTATTAATGTCAGTTAATAAGGTACCTTCTGTAAGCTCAAGCTCCAAATATTTTGGGTCTAGATCATGTTCCTCCAAGGTGGTTTTAACAAGTTCCGGAAGTGAGTCAGACATAAATTCCTGTGGTGACAAGTTAACAGATATAGGAACATGGATAAGGTTCCTGTCCTGCCACTCCTTGTTTTGTCTTATAGCCTCATTTAATACAAACCTATCGATATTAGGCATAAGACCATACTTTTCGGCAACCGGCAAGAAAACTCCGGGAGGTAAAAAGCCAAGGCTCTTATGGTTCCACCTAATTAGGGCCTCAAAGCCAATGATTAGTCCCTTGTCAGAGTCCACCTGTGGCTGGTAATAAAGTTCGAGCTCACCGTCTATTATTGCTTCCTTTAATTCATTTCTAATCTTAAAGTTTCTTTCAACCTCTTCCTTCATTTCAGCTGAAACAAACTTATATACAGACCCTTCCATCTCCTTGGCCTTATGCATGCTTATATCAACATTTTGCATCAGTGTTTCCATGTCCATAGCATCATCAGGATACAAGGAAATACCAATGGATACATTTAGGCTCTTACTACCGAAGTCAAAATTAAAAGGCTCACCGAAAAGTCTAATAATCTTTTGGCTGATTTTTTCTATTTCATCGATATTTTTGTAGTCTTTAATAATTAAACCAAACTCATCTGCCCCGATTCTCGCCATGAAATAATTAGGCAAGTTATCAGTAAGCCTCTTGGCAGACTTTATCAAGACTTCGTCACCTGCAAAGTAGCCATAGTCATCATTTATAGACTTAAAGGCATCAATGTTGAAATAAAGAAGGGCTAAAGGAGTCCCGCTTTCCTCACATTCACTCAAGGAAGTCCTAAGTTCATCCAAGAATAAGGACCTGTTAGGAAGGCCTGTGAGTGGACAGTAGTGGGTTATCCTGTCAAGAGTTTCTTCAATTATAATACCCTGGTTTCTTTCTCTATTAAGACTTGCTTCCAGTTCGATAATTTCTTTTGTCTGTTCTTTGATTTTCTTTTCCAGGCTAAGATTTAAGTCTCTGAAGGCTTTTTGAGTTTCCGAAACACTGCCGGCATCCCTGAAAGTATAGTTTGAACCCAGTAGGTTTCCATCTTCATCTCGGAAAGTTTCCTTTGTTAAGTAAACTATGGACTTGTCCTTCAAGTTGATTTCCAAGTCATAAAACTCATCCATTTCTAAGAAGTCGTTATTTTCAAAAAAATCTTCAATCTTCATATCCAAAGGACTTGACTCCAAGTTAATATTTATAGAACCGGGAGAAAAGTGCTCAATTATACCTAGGTTATTGGTAATAATAGTTCCATCGTCTAGGGCACTTAAAATTTTTGAAAAGAGTTTTTCCGGATATATGTCTAAGAAATTATACTTAGTAATCGCTATGTAAGCAAAAAACATAGCCGGTACAAAGAATATAACTGTAAGTCTTGGGAGGGAAAAATCAAGAAAGCATGGTAAAAAAACATCCCAAAAAAGGGCTAGAGATGTGCTTATACCCATCCCAATAGCGATATTCTTTGCAATAAACCTGTCTCTCTCTGTTTCGGTAAAAAAAACAAAGGAGATGATTTCGTGGAAGGCAACCACAACATAAAAAATTGTGTATAAGGTGAAGTAGTGGTCATATATTGGCCCTCTACCAATAGCATTACGGTATAAGGGACCATATTTTGTTATAGTTGCCAGGTCCGGCGTGGTCGGATAGATTAATCCATAGATGATAATGTTTAAGATTGCAGGTAGGAAGAGTATCAGTAATTGTCTCCTACTTAGGTCTTTTCTGGAAACTGTCATTAAAAACAAGGCAAACAAAGGCGGACAAATCGAATAGAAAGGAGTTGTCCAAAGCCTTAATGTATTTATTTTATTGAAGTCATCGGTTGTATAGGAAAAGAAAAGAAGCATAGTCCATAAAAACATACATATGGATATGTAGTGGAATATGTATTTGGATTTCTTTTCCTTATCTCCTGAAACAGAAATAATTCCGATGAACAGGTAGAAAAAAGCAGTGAAAAAATATAAAATCTGAAACATAAATTCCTCATTCCCTAATTCTTAAACTTTTTATTTCTAAAAAACTCCAAGCATAGGTAGTACAGCTCCTGCTATAGCAAGTAGTATGAACAACATTGCAAGAAAGAGAACAATACCCCTCTTCATTTTCTCGCTCATAAAATCCTCCTTGTAAACTATTTATTGTATAACAACTCAAACTTCGCACATCGTTATTGCGAGGGCTTTAGCCCGAAGCAATCCAGTGTCGAAGGATTAAAGAAGTTAATTAAATATCTTTTGGATCGCCAGGCTTCGCTCATGATGACGGTTGAATTCTCAATCCTTATATTGATTTTGCAACTGCGAAGTTTGAATATAATAAAAAAATAGCTACATATATTATCGACTATTTATATAGATTTTATATAAAAATCTTTTGATAATAGAATGTAGATAACTATGCCTATAATACCATACATTTCAGAAAAAATAAAGTAATTACACTAAACTGCTAATAAAATTGAAAAAATTTTTTTATTTAGACTCCAAGTCCCTTATTGTTATACAAGAATTAAAAAAATGTGGTCGAATTAGGGCTGTCTTCTTGTTTTAAAAATTAAATCATGGGTAAGTTATGAAAAAAGGAGGAGATAATTTGAAAATAACAACGGTAACCGGTAAACTAGGAACTTTTGTGGAAGTTGCATATGAAGATGTTAAGTCTTCGAATAAAAAGATAGAGGACCTAAAAAAGAAGAAGGTCTTTGAAGGAAAGAAGGGGCAAGTTTTTCCAAATGTATTTTCAGATGAAAGTGTTATTTATTTAGGTCTTGGTAAAAAAGCAGAATCCAGCTTGGAAGATTTAAGGTTAGGCTTTTGCAAGCTTGGTGCTGAACTTAACAAGTCAAAGGTCGACAAGGCTTCTTTTGACTTGGGTCAAATAAAGGGACTTACAGTTGAAGAGGCTGCTGAAGCCATCGTAGAAGGCTTATTGCAATCGGAATATTCCTTTGACAAGTTCCTTTCTGAGAAGAAGGAAAGAAGCTTGAAGGAATTTGCCCTAATAACAAAGGATAAGGATAAGGAAGTTAAGGCTATTATAAAAGAGGTTACTTCAGTGATTGGTGGTGTCTTCCTAGCTAGGGATTTGGTAAACGAGCCTGCCATGTATATGACTCCAACTGCCTTGGCCAATGCTGCTAAGGAATTGGAAAAGCTTGGAGTTGAGGTTGAAGTCCATGGGCAAAAGGAAATTGAAAAATTAGGCATGAAGGCCTTCTTGGCAGTTGCTAAGGGGTCTGAACAAGAGCCGAAGCTAATCATTATGAAGTGGAATGGGGACAAGAGGTCTAAGGATAAGACTGCCCTTGTTGGCAAGGGACTCACTTATGATTCGGGCGGTTATGGAATTAAGTCTACCGGTGGCATGGTGGACATGCATTCAGACATGGCTGGGTCTGCCTCTGTAATTGGTGTATTCAAGGCTCTGGCTGAGAACAAGGTTAAGAAAAATGTTGTCGGTATAATTGCAGCCTGTGAGAACATGATTTCCGGCGGTGCTTATAAGAACGGGGACATTATCAGTTCAATGGCAGGCAAGTCAATCCATATCGGGTCAACAGATGCTGAAGGTAGGTTAACCTTAGCTGATGCCCTTTACTATATAGCTACAAAGGAAAAGCCTAATAGGATTATTGACATAGCAACCCTAACAGGGGCTGTAATTGGGGCTTTGGGAGGTATTACTACCGGTATAGTGTCAAATGATGATGACTTTGCCTACGATGTGGTAAGGGCAGGAAATGAAGTTGGAGAGCCTGCATGGCTACTTCCTCTAAATGATAAGTACAGGGATATGGTCAAGGGGACCTTCTCTGACCTCTTGAACAGCCAAGTCGGGTCTGCAAAGGGTGGCGGAGCCATCACTGCAGGTGCATTTTTAGAGAACTTCGTAGAAGACACCCCTTGGGTCCATATGGACATAGCAGGAACTTCATATAATTCTGCTGCAGAAGGCTACCTGCCAAAGGGTGGAACAGGAGTACCGGTAAAGACTCTTTACCATTATATTAAGACCAGAAAATAATTTTAATAGAAAGAACGAAGGACGGACCTTCCTTTCAGACTGTCGATAGAGTAATCGGAATGCTTTGTCGTCACTTTGGAACGAGGTTTGCCTTCGTTCTTTTTTTGCAATTAAATAAGACATGTGTCATTGCAATATACGAAAATGAGGAATTGGAAAAAAATTACTCAGTAATTAATTCAATTTCAACAGTTTTATCATCCGGATTCATTCCGGTGTTTTTAATTGAATTTGTAATCCTTTTCTTGTATTCATCGGACATTTCTTTAATGCTACCGGACTTAACTTCAACCAAGATAGAGTTTTCGTTAACTGTAATGTCACAGGATTCTGCCCCCAAAGCCTCTGATATTGACTTACTAACCGCCTCTTCCTTAATTGCATGAAGCTTCTCTTTCTTTTCTTCTTCCGTAAGCTCTTTCCCTTCTGAGTTTGAATTAAACTCAACCCATTCAATGGACTCATCTGATGCTTCGGATGGAGTAGCCTTATTTCCCTTTGAAAAAACTCCAAAAATAAATGCAAGGGCAGCTAGGCTAATTATAGCAGCAAAAATAATTTTTTTCTTATTATCTTTCATTTATTATGCTCCTTTCCTTTCATGGACTATTTTTACATTAGCATTATACTGTTAATATACTTGAAGTGCAAGCCTTTGAGAAAAGGTCATGAGCCAACAGGAAGAGGCTTTATAATCAAGGGATAGTAGGGGCGCCCCTCCGCCTCAACAGTAAAAAACTACAGGCATAATTGGTCCAAAAAGAACTGTCCCCAAAGGACCGTTAAAAGATTTTTCTAAAAAGAGCCAAGAAGGGGTTGACAAATTATTTTTTAACAGTTATACTATCAAATAGTTAGGTGAAGCTAACATAGCTATATAGTACTTATAGGAGCATGGTGATTATTATGGACTTATTAGATGCAAGGGAAGGAACTGAATACATAATAAAGGATATTGTCACAGATGATGAAGAATTAAATTCTTTTTTGTTTTCTCTTGGTTGCTACAGGGGTGAAGCTATTACGGTTGTTTCCCACTTGAAGGATAGCTGCGTTGTGTCCATTAAAGACGGACGGTATAATATTGACAGTGAACTTGCTGAGGCTATAAAAATCTAACTTCTAATTGGCTGATTTTATATCAGCATTTTTTTCAAAACTTTAGTTAGCCATACCTAACCTGCATTTCAAATAGTTAAACTTAAGCACATCATCCATTGGAAGGTCAAAGGACCTTGGTAATCCCAAGGATTTTAAATATCAAATATAAGATGATAGGTGCAAGTTTGAGTAAATTAAAAATAAGGAGGAAAAAATATGAGAATTGCTTTAACAGGTAATCCAAATTCAGGAAAAACTACAATGTTTAATGCCCTCACCGGTCGAAACGAAAAGGTTGGCAACTGGGCAGGCGTAACCATTGACAAGACAGAACACCATATCAAAAAGACATTTTATTCAGGAGATGAGGAACTGATTGCTGTTGACCTGCCGGGTGCCTACTCCATGTCGCCTTTTACAAGTGAAGAAAGCATAACGAGTGGGTATGTAAGAAAGGAAAATCCTGATGTTATTATCAACATTGTGGATGCAACCAACTTAAGCCGAAGCCTATTTTTTACTACGCAGCTTTTAGAGCTGGGAATTCCTACAGTGGTTGCCCTTAATAAGGTTGATATCAATAAAAAGAAGGAGACCAAAATAGACATAGAAAGGCTGGCGGAAAGACTATCATGTCCAGTTATAGAAACTGTATCTACTTCTGCAGAGGGCTTGCAGGCCTTGGTTGAAAAGGCGGTGGGAATAGTAAATGATACGCAAAAGACCCCATACCTTCAAGGGGACATTGACCTTTCCGACAAGGCAAAGGTTGAAGAGGCGGACCGGAAGCGTTTTGACTTTGTCAACGGAGTGGTAAAAGAGGTTGAAAGTCGTAAAGTACTTACAAGGGATAGGAATTTAAGTGATAAGATTGATGGGGTGGTTACTAACAAGTGGCTGGGCATTCCAATTTTTGCCCTAGTAATGTTCCTAGTCTTTCAAATTTCTCAAGTATGGGTGGGTGCACCACTTGCTGATCTCTTGGTAGAAGGGCTGGAAGGCTTCCAGGCTTGGGTTGGAGGAAGGGTCGAAAACGCAAGTCCTATCCTTCAAGCACTGCTGGTGGACGGGGTTATTGGTGGTGTAATTGCAGTTATAGGCTTCTTACCCCTAGTCATGGTTATGTACTTTTTAATTGCCCTACTTGAAGAATGTGGCTATATGTCAAGGGTTGCTGTAGTTCTTGACCCAATATTCAAGAAGGTCGGCCTTTCAGGAAAGTCTGTTATACCATTTGTAATTTCCATCGGCTGTGCAGTTCCCGGAATAATGGCCAGCCGTACCATAAGAAACGAAAGAGAAAGAAGGGCTACAGCCATGCTTGCCCCATTTATGCCTTGCGGTGCAAAGATTCCTGTAATCTCACTATTTGCAGGTGCCTTCTTTAACAATGCCGGCTGGGTGAGTACCCTAATGTACTTTACAGGGATACTACTTATCTTCCTTGGAGCTTTAATTATAAATGCAGTTACAGGCCATAAGGTTAGAAAGTCATTTTTCATCATCGAGCTACCGGAATATAAGGTCCCATCCCTTTGGACAGCCTTTAAGTCAATGTGTTCCAGAGGTTGGGCCTATATAGTGAAGGCAGCTACCATTATCCTTCTATGCAACACTGCAGTTCAAGTAATGCAGAGCTTTGATTGGAGCTTTAGTGTTGCAGGGTCAGCAGATGCTTCTATACTAGCTTCAATAGCAAGACCTTTCGCCTACCTCCTTGTCCCTATAGTTGGAGTGCTTTCTTGGCAACTGGCGGCAGCGGCAGTCACAGGACTTATAGCTAAGGAAAATGTTGTGGGCACTTTGGCAGTTACCTTTGTGGGATTGGAAAACCTCATCGATGTGGAAGAGTTTGCCATACTGGAAGGGGCAGGGGCAGAGGTTGCCGGAATAATGGCTATAACTAAGGTTGCCGCCCTTGCCTACCTGATGTTTAACCTTTATACGCCACCTTGCTTTGCAGCAATCGGTGCAATGAATGCAGAAATGAAAAGTAAAAAATGGGTTTGGGCAGGTGTTGGACTACAAATGGGGGTTGGATATACTGTAGGCTACCTTGTCTACACCATAGGAACACTTGCAACTAATCCGGCATCCCTAAATGTGGGTGCAGCAATTGCAGGTCTTATGGCAGTCCTTGTCTTTGTACTTGTTGTGCTTGCACTGATTAGCAATACAAACAGGAAGATGAAGGCAGAATATGCCTTGAGCCATTGATTATGGAAAATTATATTATCGGGGCAATTATTCTACTAATAATAGTCGGTATAGTCTTTTACCTTATAAGGGCAAGGAAAAGAGGTCAAAAATGTATCGGTTGCCCATACTCAAAGGAATGCAGTTCGAAATCAAATTGCGGATGTGAAAATAAATAGGAAATAGAGTTGAAAGGACGGTGTGATAGCCGTCCTTTTTGATTCTCCTCCAAAACTCAGGAGTCTGCCTATATGAGCTAATAAAATATGGCAGGCTTAAATACTAAAAAATAATTGCTTCCTGTCCTTATAAACATATCACAATTATGGAGTTTTTTTATGAATACTAGGAGAAAAAAGATTGTACCGGCTTTTGTAGTTTTAATGATATTTTTATTTATTGTATTTCTGTACTTTAATGCTTCTAAAAGAGTGTCAGAATTTGCAACCCAACAAAACATGAATTCTATTTATGAAATATACAAGGCTTTAAAAAAGCATTTCCACATAGAGATTTAAACAATTTAAATGACTTCTTATACTATCTGAGACTTGGCAACAAAGGGGAAAAAGTCTTAATTAAGGCAAGGGACCTTGAGGGAAAAACCTATGAGGAATCATTTGTATACGGGGAAGAAAGGGACCCTATCTTTGGAAGTTCTCCAAATGTCACAGTTATTGGAGATAAGACTAAGGGCGGGACAGGACAAGTTATTGAAATAAAATTGTCCAATGGTAATATTTTTAAATTAACAATAAAGAGAAATAAGGACGATAAGGGGATGGATATAAACAATGTTGGAGTTGAACCGGATATTTACTTTGAAGAGATAGAGGGCTCAGATATGGATAAGAAGATAATTGATGTGATTAAAAAAATTTATTCAAGTTACTAAAGTCTTTGTTAGAAAAGAAGGGTCAAGTTTTAAAATGTATGGTAATAAATGCAGACTTTTCCAACTATTTATACTATGGAGGGGAATATGAGCAAGTCAATAATTAAATTGAAAATACAAGTGAAGATAATAGAGAAAAGGCAAGGATAAAAGTTGAAAATACTAAGGCAAATATTTTGATGTTTGCCGGAGATGATGATTTAATGTGGCCGGCTGATACAGCAGCAAAAAATATTAAAGAAAAGAGACCTGAAAAGACAGAGGCCTTTATTTATGAAGGATTTGGGCATTCATTTTTCTCTGAACGAAGTTTTAGTGGAATTTTAGCCGGCGGAACACTTGAAAGAAATGTGGAAGTTGGTGAAGAAAGTATTGAAATTATTTTGGATAGATTAAAGAAATGGCATAAATAGTATAGGATTATTAACAAAGACGGTCAAAAAAGAACCGTCCCCAAATGACCAAGTATTATTTTAACCTATGATAAGAGTAGTATCCTATCTTAGTCGTTTCAACTAAATCCATGTCTTTGAACTTCTTAATGGACTTGCTGATGATTGACTGAGATAGGGATGTTTCTTTTTGAATTTCTGAGTTCATTAGACCAAAATTTGATAGGATTGACGCCTCTGATAGGAGGTTAAAAACAAACTCTTCTGACTTTGTAAATCCATAGCTCCTTCTGTATTCAAGGATTTTATTTTTTTTAAAGTCTATGTCTTTCAATGAGATATCTATTTCTTTAATTAATAACCTTCCTATATCTTCAACAAAGCCATTAATTGACCCGAATTCACGGCCATGCCCTGCCTCTTTAAAGGCCTTATAATAAGCTTTTTTCTTCCTTGAAAATGCCCTAGCAATTTTAAATGAAAAAATTGACCCTGTTGCATGGTATATGCCATAAGAAAACAAAAATCTTCCCATCCTCCCGTTGCCATCATAATATGGATGTATAGTTTCAAAAAGAAAATGTCCAATTATCATTCTTTCATATAGACCAAGACTTGAATTAAATAGCTCAATAAATTCGCTCATAGACTCATTAATTAACTCTTCGCCTTCAATTCCGTTATGAACATTCCTAAAACCATCTGTAATATAAACCGGACCCTTTCTAAAGTGTTTTCCGTCTGGAAGGTCATCTTTCTTAAGGGAGTCCTTAATTAATAGACTGTATATATTATCTAAATCATCAAAATCCTTTATTTTTTTTAAATCTGATTTTAACAAAAGATTGTATGAATTTACTATTGATATAATCTTCTTATCTTTAATTCCTTGTACACGGTTCATAACGGCAAAAATGTCGTGCTTGGTAGAGTAAATATTTTCTATTTCATTTGTAGATTCAACCTCTTCTATAAAATATGATTGAATAATTTGTTTCCTTGCAAAATTAGAAAAGGAATTCAAGGCATCATCAAGTTCATTCTGCTTTTGTTGAAGGTCATTTAAAATATTAATGGTATCCCTTGAAAAAGAATAAAAATATGGCTTATTAGTCTTCTCAAGAAAGAATATTGTTTCCTTAGAATTTTTTATACTGGTTAGCAAGTCTTCAAAGGCATCTTTACTCAATTTATAGAATTCTTTTTTAAGCTTCATAAAATCCACCTCAATTTACAAACAAATCCTCAGAAAAGCAAATCATTTTGTAAATTATAACATATTTTACAAACAGATTGTAGTTATTTCTTTTTTGTTTGTAAAAATAATTGAAATTTACTATTGACGATTGTCTGCAAAGCCAGACAAAAAAAGGAGTGGACAATTCCACTCCTTAAAATAATAACCTATTCACCCATCAGATACTTCAAATAGGGTGAGTCAATCGGCAGCAATATTACTGTTTCCTCGCCTATGGAGTCCTTGTATGAATTCAGTGTTGTGAACATCTTAAAGAAGTCCTCATCCTTCCCGTAGGACTCGTTGTAAATCCTTTGGGCTTCCTTTTCCCCCTCTGCTACGATTGTCTTGGCTTCCGACTTGGCTTTGGCTAGGGTTTCTTGGACATCCCTGTCGACCTCTGCCATGATTCTGGTCTTTTCCGACTCTCCTTGTGAAAGGTACTCTTGAGCCTTACTTGCCCTCTCTGAAATCATCCTCTTATAGACGGACTCTTCGTTGGATTGAGGCAGGTCAATCCTCTTCATTTGCACATCAACTATTTCTATCCCGTTCTTGTTTCTCGAAAGGTTTTCATTGATTATCTCTTGGACAACCCTGTCAACATCGCCACGGTTGTTGTCTTTTGCATTTATTATGGTTCCATATTCAAGCCTACCCAGCTCATTCCTCACTGCCGAATACATAATATCAGACAGTCTGTTTTCTGCCCCTTGGATGGTTTTAAGGGTTTCCAGCATTTGGATTGGGTCGGATATCTTCCACAGAGTATAGTAGTCAACCATAATCCTCTTCTTGTCAAAGGTGTTGACCTCTGTTGGAGGCACATCATAGAATAAGAGGTTATTAGGGAGCTTTAAGACATTTTCTATAAAGGGGACCTTAATATTTAGCCCCTGCCTTTCTTCGACCCTGACTATCTTCCCGAACTGCTTTATTACTGCATATTCATTTGGCTTAACTATATAGAGGTTTGAAATGAATATCAAGACTGCAACTATCAACAATAGGACCAATATAAACTTTAAGCCTGTATTTTTCTTTTTAGTTGTTTCCGACATTTTGTCCCCCCCTATTCAACAAGTCATTAATTGGCAGGTACTTGACCGTAGACCCGTTGCTGTCCACAATCATAATCTTGGCATCCTTGTAAACATTCTTCAAGGTCTCAATGGAAAGCCTTTGACGGGTTACATTAGGATTTTTTGTATACTCTGAGTATAGGGCGTTGAAGCTTGCCACATTACCCTTAGCCTCTTCTATTAGGGCAATCTTTTCACCCTCTGCCTTGCTCAAGATGGCTTTGGCTTCACCCTGTACCTGGTTTAACTTCTCGTTCTTATACTTATTCGCTTCGTTTACCTTAGTAATCCTCTCTTCTCTTGCATCGGTTACCGCCTTGAAGGCCCTGTCAACTTCATCGTTTGGCAGGTCCACATCCTGTAAGTTGACATTGACTATGGCAACACCCATCTTATAGTGGTCAACCAATTCAATCAGGCTTTCTCTAATTTCCCCTATAATCTTAGTCCTACCATCTGTAAGGGCATCGTCAACCAGAGAGTTCCCAATTACATTCCTAAGGGAAGAGCTGGTTGCATTCTTTAAGATTTCCTTTGGGTCCTCTGTATTGTATGTGTAGGCAATTGGGTCGACTATCCTCCATTGGACCTCCAAGTCGGCAAGGATAATATTTTCATCCCCAGTTATCATCTTGGACTCCGACTCAATCACATCTATTTTGCCGTCATTGTTTTGGTCATAGCCAAGCTGCATGGAAAAGGTTTCCTTAGAAAGCTTATGGACTTTTTGGATGGGGCTTGGGAGCTTGAACTTCAAGCCCGACTCTAATATGTCACCCGACGGCTTGCCAAAGGTTGTGATGAAGGCATATTCAGTTTGGTCAACCGTAAAAAATGAAGACTGGATAAAGATAAATAAGACAATGGCAAGTATCACTAAGGCAACTTTTTTAAAGCTGAATTTAAAGTTCGGCATCTCAAATTTTTTCTTTTCGTCTTCTTCATTCATGTAGTAAACATTGCTGTCTCTTTTTGCTTGTCTTTTCCTAAGAAATTCAACAAGCTTTTCTACAAGTACAAAGACTATAAGTGCTAGTACAATATATGGCATAAAATCCCTCCTTATAAAAAGTATACCCTTTTTTTCACATGTATGCAATTTTTTGTGAATAATTTTAGAATTAGAACCTAATTTTAACCTACTTGTAATAAAGGAGGCCTAAGCCTCTGTTATAATAGGATAAGGATATAAGCTTCGTAAATCGTCATTGCGGGGAGCAAGTCGATGAAGCAATCCGGTATATAGGCTATATGATTAACTTTTAACTGCCAATTTTAAGATAAGGACAAAAGGAGGAAAGAATGAAAAAACGAATATCTTTAATTTTAGCAATTCTTATACTTTTCTTAAGTATGAGTGTGTCTGCGGAAACAATTTGGGAAGGGAGGGACTTGGAAAAGCTTGCGAAGACTGTCACCCATGAGCACATCGAAAGGTTTACAACTTCAGGTTGGTTAAACCTCCATGTGGTGAGGGTAAACACAAGGGACTCTGCCAACGAGATAGTGCCTATTTTTTCCGGCAAGGGGATTTCAAACAGGGAGTCGGTCCTGAATATGATGAATGAAAATGACCTCTTGGCGGCTGTCAACGCTTCCTTTTTCAATAAGGACTCAACCTTAATCAACACTATGGTAAGGGATGGGAAGGTCCTTGTATCGGCAGGAAAGACAGACGATATTCCTTCCTTTGTTGAGACCAAGCAAGGAGACTTTGTAATTGGAAACTATTCAATTCCTGTTGGTTACTACAATGTAACCAAGAACTACTATGTAGATGACATGCCCTATAACAGGTTTGGTTATTCGGGGGGAAGTCCGGTTTCTATTTTGGATTCCAACAATTCCAAGATGTCCATAGGCAAGAAATATGGGGATAGGACTTTGGAGGTTGTTGTAAGAAATGATCTTGTTGTAGAATTGAGGGAAAACCAGCCCCCAATTGAAATTCCGGCTGACGGTTATGTCATTACCGGCGTGGACTATGCCATTACAAATAGGAGCCTTGATAAGATTGATATTGGTGACAAACTAAGTTTGGAATTTGAAAACTTCGAACTCCCCAATATAAAGAACAGTATAAGTGGCGGAACTGTAATCCTTGAGAAGGGACAGGTCGTGGAAAAGGGTATCAAGTCACCGGGAAAACACCCAAGGACTGCTCTTGGCATTAACTGGGACGGGTCAGAGATTATATTTTTAACAGTTGACGGTAGGCATTCGTCCTTCAAAGGTGTAGACTTGGCAACTTTAGCCGGCCTAATGAGGGAGTTAGGTGCGGTGAACGCTATTAACTTTGACGGTGGCGGGTCTACAAACATGGGCATCAAGGCAAGGG
The DNA here is from genome assembly GCA_012520935.1 of Tissierellia bacterium. Taxonomy (GTDB): domain Bacteria; phylum Bacillota; class Clostridia; order Tissierellales; family Peptoniphilaceae; genus JAAYNG01. The sequence continues at coordinate 29,971 of JAAYNG010000137.1, forward strand.
GCGAGGACAAGGCTACTATTGTTAACATACCCAGCCAAAAGAACAGGCAGGTTGTTAATGCCATAGGTGTGAGGAATACCGACACTGAGGTTGGTCCTCTTACAAGCCTTAAGCTAGATATGAATGATACAGCCTTTATATATATAGGGACTGACATTAAGGTTACCGGCTATGATGATAACATGAACAAGTTAAGCCTTGACCCTTCTGAGATAACTTATTCTCTTTCAGGTCTTGAAGGGACCTTTGAAGGCTCAAAATTCACTCCGAAGAGTCAGGGGAACGGGACAATAACTGTTACTGCCGGAGGTGTTTCAAAGGACCTGCCTATAAGGGTTATCGGCAGCATCTTAGATATCGAGGCAGACACTAAGCTTATCAATGTGAGTCCGGGTGAGAGTGTTGAACTTCCAAGCTTTACAGCCATCGACACGGCAGGCACTAGCGGAAGGCTAGACCCATCAGATGTGGGCTTGACGGTTTATGGAGATATTGGCTCAATAACGGAAGGCAGGTACTTCCAAGCCGGTAGTGTTGAAAAGAGGGGGGCGATTTCCGCCAAGTTTGGAGAAGGGGTAGAAAATATAATTGTAAATGTTGGAAGTAGGAAGGTGCCTATTAGTGTATTTAATAAGGATGCAGTCACTGTTTCCAAGTATCCGGATAC
>JAAYNG010000138.1 GCA_012520935.1 Tissierellia bacterium
AGAGGGGGGCGATTTCCGCCAAGTTTGGAGAAGGGGTAGAAAATATAATTGTAAATGTTGGAAGTAGGAAGGTGCCTATTAGTGTATTTAATAAGGATGCAGTCACTGTTTCCAAGTATCCGGATACGGTTGAAGCTTCTATACTGGCAGAAAACAACCAGGTTACACTAAATTATGACTTTACCAAGTCTGACCAGACAAGGGCAGCCTATGTTGACTTTGTAAAACCTGCAAAGATTCCTGAAGATGCTATATCTATCGGGATGACAGTGGTTTCTGACGGGAACGGGGCTTGGTTAAGGGGTGTCCTTGTAGATAGCAAGGGTACTGAGAGGACTGTTGACTTTTCAAGGAGGCTTGACACGGTGGGGGATATCTATGTGGAGGCAGATGTGCCGGCAGGGGACTTTTCTTTAAAGAGGATATACCCTGTGGAAACCGAGAGCCAAAACAAGTATGTGGGTCAATTGGTCTTTAAAAACCCAACTGTAAACTACCCTCATAATTCAGCCATTGGTAACCTACCAAAGGCAAGCTCTTCAATAGACCCGAAGAAGACAGACAATAAACTTCCTAACTCTATAGAGGTAGCCTTTATGGCAGAGCCGACGGTCAAGAATAATAAGTTGAAATTTAACTCCCATGCCAAGTATGCAAATAGCTTAAAGGTCAATAATGTTGTTTCCTTCAACAACTTTTCGGATAAGTATAAGCAGGCAATGGCAGGCAGGACTATTTACAATGGTGGCGGGGTCTTAAAGGGTTATTCACTCCCTAACACCTACCTATTGACATTTACCGGAAACAAGGGGTCTATTTGGGAGTCAAGTCCAGCCCAATGGAGGGAGATAAGGAACTTGTCCAACAGGCCAGAGAAGAACATTCTAATTTCAATAGATACTAAGATTTTTGGCGAAGACTCCCTTTCCGACAAGAAGGAAGCCGACCTATTCCACAAGTTTATGAAGGACCTTAAGGCGGCCGGGAAAAATGTAATCGTGGTGGAAAAGTCTAAGGTAAATTACAACACCATGAGGGACGGGGTTAGGTATATTCAAGTAAATAGAAATTATATAGAAAGCAATGCCGACTTTAAAAAGATCACAAGCCTTGTTATAAACTTGAATGACCAAGACTTCACCTTCAGATACCATAAACCATTTTAATTAATTTGATTAAAGAAAATTATCCTCCCGCCGATACTATTAACGGGAGGAGATTTTTTTATTCAGGGGGTGAAGAATTGTAAATTGCAAACCATAATCTTTTTATGATGTCTGACAGCAGGAAGACGGAAGTCAATTTAAAGGGGGAGGCTCTTGATATTGCCAGAGCTACTGGCATTAAAGGGGACAGCCTGTTATACGAAAAGGATTCTTTTAACTTTAAATATTCTGAAACTGAATCAAATGCCATGTCTTACTTTGGGAAGGATTACATGGACCTGTCTGACGAGTATAAGAAGTTCTTAGAGGAGGACAAGAAGGGTCGAGAGGCTGAGAAGGCTTTGGAAGAGATGCAAAATTCTCAAAAGCAGGATGAAACCAAGTCCCTTTACAATTGGATGAAGCCGGAGGAAACAATTTTTGACCAACTCTTATCCAATGCTGAAGAGTTAAAGAAGAGGTTATTGGAGTTACTTAAGGAATTATTTGGTTATGAGGATGATGGGAAGGACTACCTGTCTGACTTGAAAGGGTTAAATTTCGAAAATCCTCAAGTTACGCCATTGGTTGATTCCGGAGGACAAGCCAGAGGTATGAGGATATCCTATGAAAGGAAGGAGTTCAAGTATTCTAAGGAGACGGTTAAGTTCCAAGCCAGTGGCTATGTGCAAACTGAGGACGGAAAGTTTATTTCCTTAGACCTCAATTTCCATTCAAAGAATGTGGAGATGAGCCTTTCAAGAGACAGGATTGATATTGATTTGAACAAGTACCAAGCTGACCCGTTGATAATAAACCTGGACGGCAAGCACCATGGCTTGTCTAACATAACGATTGATTTCGACTTGGATGTGGACGGGGTCATGGATAGGATTTCCTTTGCTCGAGAAGGGGCAGGCTTCCTAGCCCTAGACAAGAATGGTGACGGGAAGATTAACGACGGGACTGAACTCTTTGGACCTCAGTCAGGAAACGGATTTAAGGACTTGGCTGTCCATGACGAAGATGGAAACGGCTGGATTGATGAAAATGACAGTGTCTTTAAGGATTTGAAAATTTGGACACTGGCCGACGGTGAGCAAACTCTAATATCTTTAAAGGAGGCAGGAGTTGGGGCAATCCACTTGGGTTATGCAACAACTAATATGCAGGTCATGAATGATAGGCAGGATGCAAGGGGGACCTTGAGGTCAACGGGTATATTCTTAAAGGAAACAGGGGAAGTCGGGTCAGTGCAACATATTGACCTGACCTTATAGGTTTAAACTTATTTAGAAATTTAATGAGTAAGGAATATAAGCAAAAAGATGCTATTTGTTGGCATCTTTTTTTGCTTCTTCATAAGCCATTGCAAGGAGGGGGGCGAAGACCAAAGAGATAGACTCAGACAATGATACTTTCCACAATAAAAAACCGGATTGCTTTATTTGGTTTGCAATGATGAGCTTGGTTGCACTGGGTGAGTGGTTGGACTTGCGAAGCCGGTTTCAATCCGTATGTGCGGCTACCAACCCCCTCTTCATTAAAAGCTTTATTTACTATTGATTATTCTTGTGTTAAAATAAAGCAGTGGAGGTGTTTCTATGAAGATGTTGATGTTCTCCGGACCTAATAGCAACTCAGGAAAGACACTTGTTACTTCTGCTGTCCTTAGGTCTTTAAAAAATAGAGGGTTGGATATTGCTGGCTTCAAGTCAGGGCCAGACTTTGTGGACAGGTATTTTTTAAGGGTTGCCTCTCAGAGGAGGGCCGGAAATCTTGACCCCTTCTTGATGGGGAAAGAAGGAATGGACATGGCCCTATCCCTTGCAAAGACGGACTATGCCTTAGTCGAAGGGGTCATGGGCTACTATGACGGCATGTCCAACGGATGGGAGGGGTCATCCTTTGATATAGCAAGGACCTATTCCATACCTACAGTCATAATTTATTCGCCAAAGGGTGAGATGTTTACAGCCATAACCAAGCTAAAGGGGATGGTTGATTTTTCTGGAGGTCTTATAAGGGGTGTGATTTTTAACAAGTGCTCGGAAAAAATGTATGATATGCTTGCTGAAAAGCTTGAGGAATATACGGAGGTTAAGGCTCTGGGTTTTATCCCTATGGACAAGTCTTTGGCAGTTGAAGCTGACAGGCTTGGACTTAGGCTTTCAGAAGAAAGCCAGCTAGATGACTTCTTAGAGAGGGCAGGGAATTTGGTTGAAAGGACCTTGGATATGGAGGGGCTTGTTGGACTATTCAATGATGTCCAGACTCCAAAGAGAGGGCCCTTGAAAGGCAGGGGGATAAAGATTGCAGTTGCCTATGATGAGGCCTTTGCAAGTCTTTATACTGAAAACCTAAGCCTGTTTGAAGAGCTGGGTCATGTGGAATTCTTTTCACCACTGAAAGACAAGGCTTTACCCAAGTGCGACTTGCTTTACCTGCCAACCGGCTACCAGGTTGAATTCGCAGAAGAGCTTTCAAGGAACTTATCTATGCTTAAGTCTATAAAAGATTATATAGAAAGTGGCGGCTACTGCCTTGCAGAAGGAGGGGGCTTTGAGTATTTGAATAAAAAACTGAACGGGTTTACTATGGCCGGTTTGTTTGAAGGGGAAGTTTTGAAAACCGATAGGTTAAATAACTTTGGCTACCATAGCTTAAAGCTTGAAGGGTCCATACTGGGGACCTGCCAAATAAATGTCCACGAGTACCATAAGTCAGAGATACTTGGACCGGGTCCGGCTTTAGGAGAGGCTATAAAGAATGGGAAGTCCAGACCTGCCGGCTTTCAATATAAGAATACACTGGGTCTTGAGCAAATCATCAACTTTGCAGGGGCAAAAGATGCTTTGGAATATTTGGTGGATAATAAAAGCTTTAGGTAGAGTCTATTGATAACTAGGGCTTATATATAGTTGTAGGTTATAAAAGGATTTATCAAGTTGACAATATGGGATATATCCTATTTAATATATAAAAAGATATTAGGAGTGACTATGGAAAATTTCACAGTAGAGTATTTTGAAAGAGAAGATGGCACATTTCCTGCTGAAGAATTTATTTTATCTCAAAATATAAAAATGAGGGCAAAGATATTTCGTATGCTAGAATTGTTGGAATTAAAGGGAAATGAATTAAGAGAACCTTATTCTAAGAAGATTTCAGATGACATATACGAACTTAGAACAAAACAAGGCAGCGATATTACTCGGATACTATATTTTTTTGTTGTAGATAAAAAAAATTATTTTAACAAATGGCTTTGTTAAAAAATCAGAAGAAACTCCAAGAAATGAAATTGAAAGAGCAGTTAAGTACAGGAAAGAGTATTTGTCAAATTGGAGGTAAAGACTATGGGAAAGAATTTTCGAGAAAGTTTAAATATTCAGATGAAAAATCCGGAATTTAAAAAAGAGTGGGATAACTTAGATACACAATTTCAAATAATAAAAGCGATAGTTGAGGCAAGGGAAGAACAACATATTACACAAAAGCAGCTTTCTGAAATGACAGGCATTGCTCAAGGGGACATCAGTAAGATAGAAAATGGGAATGCAAATCCCTCTGTAAAGACTCTAAACAGAATAGCCAACGCTGTTTTTCAGCCAATTTAAATAAGAGCCGACATGCTTTGGCTGCATAGTGGTGACCTCTAAAGTTTTCATAGACCCTAAAGCCGATATTTCCACCAATATAGGTCTTCTCATTGTGTCCAATCCTCAGGTCACACTTGCCAACCTCAACACCGTCAAGCTTATGTATAGTAAAGTAATAAGCAGGCAGCCACTTTTTTTCAGGCTGTGCCTCTGCAGTCCTCTCTAATTCTAAATATATTTCTCCATCATTCAAATCTTCAGTATTGAAAAACATAATTACCTCCTTAGCTCCAACCTATAGCTATGCCCATTGGGCATGACCCTAAAGGGTACAAAGCCAAGTTTCATAAAGAGCCTTTGGGACCCGATGTTCCATTCATAAATCTCTTCCACTTGAATTTCCTTAAAGCCAAGTTCCTTTGCCCTGTCAATTAAGGCTCCCACAACCCTTGTCCCAATTCCTTGACCACGATACTTCTTCTCGCCAATCATTATGGGCATATCAAGCTCCTCAAAGGCAACATCGCCGATAGGTTTGTATTCTCCATCTTCAAGGACTTCTATAAAATATAATTCCGACCCCTCATCTTGATAGGAATACATCTTCTTCATTAACTTTGGAGTGTAAGGGTCTCTGTCCCCGTCGATTAGCCAGACAGTATCCTTGTCTTGGTACCATTCAAGGGCAAAGTCATAGACCCAGTCAAACTTCCTAAGCCTTAAGTTTTCATCTATTTGTATAATTTCCGGTTGTTCAATTCCTTCTATTGCCATTCTTTCCTCCTTATCTTACCTAAGGATATTTTAATATAAAGAGGGCTTCTTGTCCATAAAATTAATATTGTAAGGTTATAATAGATATGTGTCACAAATAAATAAAAACAAGG
>JAAYNG010000139.1 GCA_012520935.1 Tissierellia bacterium
ATGGAGTATTTTTTGTAGGAAGTACTGAACAAATAATTTCTCCAGATAAATTTAACTTTAAATCTTCAAAAACTTTTTTTTATGAAAAAATTGAAAAAAAATAAAATAAAATCGCTCTATGTTTTTTGCATAGAGCGATTTTATTTTATTTACTAATGAGTTTTCTTATATTCCTTTAATCCAGCTTCAAAAATTTCCATAGCTCTTTTTACGTCATCTACTGCAATACAGAATGATAATCTGACTTCATCTTTCCCTAAGCCTGGAGTTGCATAAAATCCTTCTGCTGGTGCAAACATTACTGTTTCGTTATTTAAATCAAAATCTGTTAACATCCATAAAGCAAAATCTTCAGCATTTTCTATAGGTAATTTTACAATTACATAGAAAGCACCTAATGGCTTTTTACAAATTACACCTTCCATTTTAGATAATGCTTCATAAGCAACATCTCGTCTTGCCTTATATTCATTATATGAGTCTTTCATATATTCATCTGGAGTGTCTACTAATGCCGCAGCTCCAACTTGCTCTAATGTAGCTACACAAAGTCTACTTTGAGCTAATTTCATTACACCTGCAATGATTTCTTTATTCTTTGAAGCAATTGACCCAACTCTAGCACCACAAGCACTATATCGTTTAGAAACAGAGTCAGTAATTATTACATTGTATTTTACTTTTTCAATACTTGAAAAGCTAATGAATTTTTCGCCATCATAAACATATTCCTTATAAACTTCGTCAGCGATAATGAATAAATTATTTTCGTGAGCTATATCTGCTATCATATTAATTTCTGCTTCATTATAAACTGTTCCTGTAGGATTGCCTGGATTAGCTAGTAAAATAGCCTTTGTTTTTTTATTAATTAATTTTGTTATTTCTCCTTTGGCAGGCAAATGGAATCCATCTTCAGCTTTTGTAGTAATAGGTACAATTTTTGCACCAGTTATTGATGCGAAACCATTGTAATTCGTATAAAACGGTTCTGGAACAAGTATTTCATCTCCTGGGTCACAAACCGCAAACATTGCAAAAATAAGAGCTTCACTACCTCCTTGTGTAATAATAATATCTTCATAATCGAAATTCATATTATGCTTTTTATAATATTTAACCATACTTTCGATCATTACTTTTTCACCTTGTGAATTTGAATAAGCAATTACTGGATTGTCAAATTTTGCAATTGCATCAAAAAATACTTCTGGCGTTTTAATGTCTGGTTGTCCAATGTTTAAGTGATAAACTTTTTTACCAGCTTTTTTTGCCTTGTCCGCATAGGGTACAAGTTTTCTAATAGGTGATGCTTGCATTGCTTCTGTTCTTTTTGAAATTTTCATAAATAATTATTCCTCCTTATCATAATTACAATTTCTTACTAATACTATCATATCATAAAAAAACTTTTTTTCAATAGTGAGTAAGTAATATTATTTAACAAACCATCATTTTATAATTTATTTTTTCTTTCTAGTAATATTATCTATAGAATAAGTACTAAAAAATAAAATACGCTCTTTAAAATCAATTTTAAGCCCTTTATCTTGAAAATAGATATTGGAATATGGGTTGATTCCTAAAATCCCTAAAAAACATTATTATTTAAGTTATTGACAATTATAATTATTTTTGGTATAATATGTCACAAAATTACTATTTTGTGACATATTATGGAGGTGTTCCCTTGCCAATATTTTTAGAAGACTATTTAAACTATTTAATTACTATTAGAGGATTATCGGAAAAAACTGTTAACGAATATTCTTTTGATTTAAGAACATTCTTAAGATTTTTAATGGTAAGATTTAAAATGGTTGAATTAGATTTTGAATTTGATGAAATTGATATTTCAAATTTTACAATTAATGATTTAAAAATGGTGAAATTGATTGACTTACATGCTTTTATTGCATATACTGATAAGGTAAGAAATAATAGCAATTTCACCAAAAGAAGAAAAATAACTTCTTTGAGAACATTTTTTGATTATATGGTAAATACTGTAAATTTACTAACTGAAAATCCATCACTTAAATTAGAGACACCAAAAACTGAAAAAAGAAATCCAGCCTATCTTACCTTAGAAGAATCAAAAAGATTATTATTGTCTGCTTCAAAAGAAAAAAATATTTTTTTAAGATATAGAGACTATGCTATTTTAATTTTGTTTTTAAATTGTGGTCTTAGAATATCAGAATTAGTTTCTATAAATTTAAAAGATATTAAAGATAATGATACTATATCTATAGTAGGCAAAGGAAATAAAGAGCGAGTTGTTTATCTAAATGATGCCTGTGTATTTGCCTTAGAAAATTATATTAAAGTTAGACCTGAATCGGACGACCCTGCCCTATTTCTTAGCCAAAGAAAAACTCGACTCCAGGTAAGGAGTGTTCAACATAGGGTTGAGAAACACCTCTTAGAATCCGGATTAGATACTAATATCTTTTCTACACATAAGTTAAGGCACACTGCAGCCACATTGATGTATAAATACGGCGATGTTGATATCTTAACTTTAAAAGAAATACTCGGACATGAGTCAGTAGCAACAACACAAATATATACTCATTTAGATAGCGACCGATTAAGAGATGCTGTTAATTCAAATCCACTAGCAGAGATTAATCAAGAATGATATGAATATAATTTCAGAACAGATGTTTAATAAAGCGATATCACTACTATGTTATTGAACAAATGTTTGCAAAAAATATTATGATAATATTATATTAAAAGTGAGGTGCAAATTATGTATGATGATTTAACAGATAAGCAAGTTGAAATTCTTTTATATATAAAAAGAAATATTCAAAGCGTAGGATATCCACCTACAGTTAGGGAAATTTGCAAGGCGGTTGGAATAAAGTCTACTTCCTCAGTTCATAGTGCATTAGAAAAACTTGAAAGACTTGAGTATATTAGAAGAGATGCCTCTAAAACAAGAGCTATCGAAGTAATAGAAAAAAATAAAGAATTTAATCAAATATCTAAAAAAACAATTGATGTACCATTGATTGGTCAAGTTTCAGCTGGTACCCCTATACTTGCTGTAGAGAATATTACAGATACTTTTCCTCTTTCTGTTGATGTGGTGAAAAATAGGGAATTATTTTTATTAAAAGTTAATGGAGAAAGTATGATTGAAGTTGGGATCCATAATGGAGATTATGCACTTATTAATAAACAAAATACTGCAGAGAATGGTGAAATTGTATTAGCTTTGATTGATGAAGAATTTTCTACTATAAAAACTTATTATAAGGAAAGTGACCATTATCGTCTTCAGCCAGAAAATCAATCAATGAATCCTATTATTTCTAGAAATGTTCAAATACTTGGAAAGTTAATAGGTATCTTTAGATATTTATAATGATAGAAGCTGCATAATAAAGTTTCTTTATGCAGCTTTTTTTTGTTTATTGTAATTTTATAATTCCATAATTTATTAAATTTTGAACAGATTTCATAACTGCCAGCCTTCCTTGTGATAATGTTAAACCACCCTGAAAATAAACTATATATGGCTCTCGAATTGGTCCATCAGCACTTAGTTCAATTGATGATCCATCTATAAAGCTGCCTGAAGCCATAACAACCTTATTTTCATACCCTGGCATGTCCCAAGGTTCAGGGGAAACAAAAGAATCAACACAGGATGCTGATTGGATTGCCTTGCAAAAAGATACTATGGCCTTCTCTGAACCTAAAACAATACTTTCAACTATGTCAGACCTTATTTCGTTATATTTAGGAAATACTTTATAACCTAGGTTTTCATAGACTCTAGCAAAAAGTCTAGCAGTTTTTTTAGCTTCACATACAGCACTAGGAGCATAATATAAGCCTTGTAAAGTTGTTCTTGCTGTATTAAATGAAATTCCTAATTCTTTACCTAATCCTGGTGCAGTTAAAAAATCAGCAGCAGTATTAATTAATTCTTTTTTACCTACTAAATAACCTCCAGTAAGGGCTATCCCTGCTCCAAGATTTTTAATCAAAGAACCAACA
>JAAYNG010000140.1 GCA_012520935.1 Tissierellia bacterium
AGGTATCGGGATTTATTTTGAGCCAAATGCTTTTGCTGGAAGAGATAGAGATTTTGTAAACCACCCACATTACAACAATGGACATTTTGCAACATATCTGTCTAAGGATAAGGGATCTATAAGCATAAATGCATCTTCTGGATATGGTGACAGGAATAATCGGGAATGGTATACAAGGCCTACCCAAGAAGAGAGAATAGTTATATTGTCGCCATATGTTGATCCGAATTATGGTATGTTAACTACTATTGCAGCGCCAATCTTTAACGGATCAAGAGTCATTGGGGCAATCAATATTGATATCAACCTTGGTGTAATACAAGAATATTTTATCAATGTCTACGAGCAGGGAAATGCGGATAATATGCTTGCACTTTACAGTAGTGATGGAACTATTGTCGCTTCTTCCTATGATGCAAATTATGCAACTCAAAATATAATCGAAATGATTCCGGAATATGAGGACCATATGAAGGCTAGTGAGAATGATACGATTGTCTTAGAGTTAGATAGTATAATTGATGGAAAACCTTCATTTGTTGCCTTTTCGCCTATTCCTGTTGGCGATATTGGCGATATTTGGACTCTTAATGTAATGCATTCAGTGAGTTCTTTCACTGCAGGTGAAAGGCGTGCTGCAGTATTGTCAGTAATAATAAATCTAGCTGTGATTATTTTGATTTCGGTAATAATAGCAATATATGTCAGTAAACAATTATCTTACTCGTTAAACAATGTTTCTACTGTACTCAAACAAATTGCAAACTTTGATCTGGATATTAGTAAGTTTGATAAAGATATTTCTGATACTATTGGTCGGAATGATGAAATTGGAGAGCTGTTAAGGTCGGGTGTGATCCTGGTTGAAAGTTTAACAGAACTTGTAACGGAGCTTTCTTCCAACTCTCAAAACATTGCTGCAACTTCAGAGGAATTAACAGCAAATGCTCAAAGTACAGCTCATACTTCAAATGAGGTGGCAGGGGCTGTGAACAATATAGCAGAAGGGGCTACAAGTCAGGCACAAGATACTCAAGGTGCTGCAGAAAATGTAGAAAAGGTAAATGGTTTACTGGTCGATATGCAAGCTGCAACAAATGAACTTACTGATTCAATAAACAGCATGGAAAATATGAAAAACGATGGTCTAAAGGTACTTGAAGACTTGGTAAGATTCAGCAATGATGTTGGCGTTTCCGCAGGATCTGTTTCAGATGTAATAACTGAAACCAATAATTCAGCTGAAAGAATTTCAGAAGCAAGCGAAATGATTCAGTCGATTTCTGACCAGACAAATCTCCTTGCCTTGAATGCAGCGATTGAAGCGGCAAGGGCGGGGGATGCAGGTCGTGGATTTGCGGTAGTTGCTGATGAAATTAGAAAGCTCGCAGAACAGTCTGCTAGTTTCACAAATGATATCCGGGTTATAATCGATGAACTTAGGGATAAGACATATGGAGCAGTCCAGTCTGTACAATCTGTAGCTGGAATTATAGAACAAGAGCAAGATAAAATTGAAGAAACCAGAAGTAAATTTATGGAAATTTCAAATGGAATCGACTTAAGTAACAATCTAGTTGAAGTGGTTGATAGTTCCGGCTTTGCTGTTAAAGAGGCAATAGAAAAAATAGTAGGTATCGTAGAGCACCTATCTGCCATTGCAGAAGAAAATGCAGCTGCAACAGAAGAAGCTAGCGCATCGGTTGAATCTCAAAACAATGCTATAAATGAAATTTCATATGCTAGTGAGAATTTGGCTGAAATTGCGGAAATCCTCCAAGGACATATTTCAAAATTCAATTTCTAGTTGACAGGAAAGTTTTTTTATAGGGCTTGAATTGTATAATTAAGTTAGACAGTTAATAAAATAAAACTACAAAAGATAAGCCATATTTGGTAAACTTAGGCTTATTAAACCACGACGAATAATAAGGAGGAAACCAAAATGGCTTACACACATCTTACCATAAATGAACTCGTTTGGATAGAGGAATATTTTAAAATTGGAATTTCTACATCAGAAATATCAAGAAGACTTAAGCGTGCAAGGCAAACAATTCATAATCTTGTCTCATATTTAAAAGCAGGTGGCAATATTCAAGAATACTAGCAAAGATATAAAGAAAACAAGTCTAAATGTGGAAGAAAGAAGTATGAACTAACGGAAAATGAAGTTTAATTTTTAAAAGATAAAGTAGCTTTAGGTTGGACACCAGATGTAATAATAGGAAGAGGAGAACATCCATTAAACTGTTCAATGAGAACTCTCTACCGAAGCTTTAAAGATGATGACAGATTAGATGCTACTACCCTTCCAATGAAAGGAAAGAGGAAGGAAAACGGACACCAAGAAAAGAGAGGCAAACAAGCCTTTCGCCCAACAATTAATGACAGAGAAGAAGCATATCCTTTGTATGGTAGTGAATTTGGGCATTTAGAGGGGGATACTATTGTTGGCAAAGATCATAAATCATGCGTAATAACCCTTGTAGAAAGAATATCCAAAAGCATAATAACCTTAAAGCCAGAAGGAAGAAAAGCAGAAGATATAGAAAGAAGGATTAATGCTTGGTTAAACAAACTTCCAAGGAAGATCTTTAAATCCATCACATTTGACTGTGGGAAAGAATTTTCCAACTGGAAGTCAATAAGTAACAAACATGATATAGATATCTTCTTTGCAGATCCAGGAAGACCATCACAGAGAGGATTGAACGAAAACTCAAATGGTCTATTAAGAAGAGATGGACTTCCAAAACAAACAGATTTCAATGAAATGGATGAAAGCTTTATACAATCAGTAGCAAGTTTTAGGAATCACATTCCAAGAAAATCATTAAACTATAAAACACCTGTTGAGGTTTTAG
>JAAYNG010000141.1 GCA_012520935.1 Tissierellia bacterium
AAAAAACATAGAGCGATTTTATTTTATTTTTTTTCAATTTTTTCATAAAAAAAAGTTTTTGAAGATTTAAAGTTAAATTTATCTGGAGAAATTATTTGTTCAGTACTTCCTACAAAAAATACTCCATAAGGCATAAGTGACTGATTAAACTTCCTATACATTTCTTCTTTAGCTTCATCAGTAAAGTATATCATAACATTTCTACAGCAAATTAGGTCAAAACCTTTAGGATAAGAATCTTTTAGTAAGTCCATTTTTTTAAATTCAACACGAGATTTAATATCATTAGATATCTTTAACATTGATCCTTCCTTTGTGAAATATTTGTTTTTGAGATCTATTGGAAGATTTGTTGTAGATTTTACTGTATATATCCCCTCTTTTGCCTTTTTCATTGCTCCTTCATCAAGATCAGATGCAAATACATTTATCTCTCTTAAATTATAAAATTGAGATAATAACATAACCAATGAATAAGGTTCCTCTCCTGTTGAACATGCTGCTGACCAAATCTTTAACGGACCATTTCTTTCAGCTTTTAAAGCAGGAATTATCGTATCTTTTAATACATTCCATTGTGCTAAATTCCTATAAAATTCTGAAACATTTATTGTCATATAATTAATAAATTGGTCTAATAATTCTGAGTCTTTTTTTAATGCTTCAAAATAATCATCAAAGCCTTTATAACCATTTCTTGACAATAGAGAGCTAATTCTTCTTTTCATTTGTTTCTCTTTATATAGGTTTAAGTCAACATTAATTAATCTATTAAGATTCTTTTTAAAATCCTCATACTTTGGGTCTATGGTTTCCATATCAATCTTACTCCTTTAAATATAATATAGAAATCTATTTTATTAATTAATAACTATTCTTCAACTACATTTTCTTCTGTTTGATTAAGCTCTTTTGCTTCATCTTGCAATAATGCCCTAATACTTAAACTTATTTTCCTTCTCTCATCATTAATTTCTGTAACTTTTACTTTTACAGTTTGACCAATTTCTAATACATCAGATGGTTTTTCTACATGTTCATTAGCTATTTGAGAAACATGTAATAATCCATCTACACCTTGTTTTAATTTAATGAAAGCTCCAAAATCTAATAAGCTTACAACTGTCCCTTCTACCACATCACCTACGCTTACTTCTCTTTCAAAAACCACCCAAGGTTCTTCCATAGTTTGCTTTAATCCTAATGAGATTCTACTTCTTTCCTTATCAACCGATAAAATTTCAGTTTCGACTACATCTCCCACACTAACAATATCCGAAGGTTTTCTTACCCTATTCCATGCTAAATCGGATATATGGATTAGCCCATCTACGCCACCAATATCAACAAAAGCACCAAAGTCAGTTAATCTTTGAACGGTTCCTTTAATTAATTGTCCTTCTTCTAAACTGTCCCATAATTCTTCAACTTTTTTATCAAGTTCTTCTCTGTCAATTGCTTTTTTAGAAACTACTAATCTTCTTTTTTGCTTATCAAAGTCAATAATTCTACATACAAATGTTTCACCTTTAAATACTGAAAAATCCTCTATATAGTTTAGAGAAACTTGAGATGCTGGCATAAAACCTCTTAATCCTTCAACTTGAACTGATAAACCACCTTTTATAGGGTTTAATACAAGACATTCAACATTCTCTTTGTTTTCATATTTAACCGCTAGATCATCCCATATTTTTTGTTCCATTACACGTTTGTAAGATAAGACAACATTTCCATCTCCATCATCTACCTTTAAAACATATACATCAATTTCGTCCCCTTGCTTAAACATAGTCCTTGGGTCAACTGGTTCATGAGATAACTCATCTCTAGTTATAATGCCATCGGATTTAAAGTTAATATTAACCATAACTTCATCTTCTGTAACATAAAGAACTTCACCCTTGATTACCTCACCTCTGTGAATTCTCTTAAAAGAATTGTCAACCACCTCCATGCTCATTTCATTACCATTTACTTCATTCATAGTCTTCACTACCTCCTTAATTATCCAATCAGGTGTTGATGCACCTGCTGAAATTCCAATAATTTTATTTTTAAAAATTTGCAAATCATTATTGTAAAATTCTTTTAATTCATCAATATTTTCTATTTTTATAGCATTATTATTTAATGATTTTGCAATTTCAAAAAGTTTATTTGTGTTAGAACTTTTAGCTCCACCTATTATAATAACATAATCACTTATTAAAGATATTTCTTTTACAGCATCCTGTCTTTGAGAAGTTGCATTACATATCGTATTAAATATCTCGATAGCAGAATATTTTTCTTTTAAAATATTTACAATAGAATTAAACTTATCTTCAACAATTGTAGTCTGTGCAACGACTAAAATCGGTTCATTAATTGTTAATTTCTTTGCAGATATTACATCATTTACAACAAATGCATTATTTGAAGACCACCCACAAATACCTTTTACTTCAGGATGGTTTTCATCACCTATTATCACTATATTATAACCTTTATTTGAAAATTCTTCAACTTTTATATGAATTCTTTTTACAAACTTACAAGTTGCATCTATTATCTCATGGTTTTTACTTATTATATTATACTCATCTTTTGATATACCATGCGATCTTATTATTACTATCGAAGAATCTAATTTTTCAAATTCATTAATATCATTTATTGAGTATAATCCTTTATTTAGAAAATATTTAACAACATCATTATTATGGACTAAATCACCATATGTATATATAATTGTATTTGGATTATTTTTAATTGCTGCTTCCGCTTTATTAAAAGCACCTTTAACTCCACCACAGAATCCAGCATGTTTAGCTATTTTAATCAATTTATTCCTCATCTAAATTGTAAATTGTTTCTAGTAGTTTTATACTATAATTCTCATAATCTGAGCTTAATAATTTTAAATTTTCTTCCTTATGAATAAAAAACTCTTCACCTATTATTATTTTAGTTTTCCTGAACAATTTATAATCTGACTTAATATATACTGGTAATAAAGGTGATTTTGTCTTATCTCCTATAACAATTGCTCCAGCCTTTGCATTATTATAGTCAACTTCTTTTACTCTTGTTCCCTCTATAAAAACACCTAAAATTTTTCCATTCTTCAAAACACGCATAGCATTTTTCATAGCCTTTACATCATTTCCATCCCTATCTATTGCTATGACACCTAATGATTTCAAAAATCCTCCTAAAATTGGAATTTTAAATAATTCGATTTTAGCAAGCCAATGAATTGGTTTTTTAAAAACAACAGATAAAAAAAGTGGGTCCCAATTACTCCAGTGATTAGCACATATTACTAGGTTGTTATAGTCTATTAATTCTCTATCGCCTCTTATTTCAAATGGAAATATTATTTTAAAAATTATACTAGCTAAGCCCCTTACAAACTTGTATAAAGTCATATTATTCATTTATCCTTGATATAATAAAATTTTTAACTTCTTCAACAGTCATTTCGCTTGTATCAATTTCCATAGCATCTTTAGCTTTTTTCATGGGATTTATTTTTCTGTTTGTATCATTAAAATCCCTTTGATTAATTTCTTCAATCAACTTATCTAATTCTATCTTATCTCCTCTGCTCTCTAACTCTTTATATCTTCTAATTGCCCGTACTTCTGGTGATGCAATTAAAAAAAATTTATATTCAGCATCTTTTAAAACGTTAGTTCCAATATCTCTACCATCCATGATTACAGATTTGTTTGATGCTATTTCTTTTTGCATTTTTGTTAATACTTCTCTTACTTTTGGATAAGCAGAAATTGTAGATGCATAAAGGCTTATATGGTTTTCTCTTATTTGGTCACTAACATTTTCCCCATCTAAATATACTCCATCTTCTCTAAAATCTATTGATATATCATCCAGTAAACCATTAATTCCATCTTCAAAACTACTATCAAAACCTTTCCTGTAAGCTTTTAGTGCTAAAGCTCTATACATTGCACCAGTATCTATATATGCAATTTTTAATTCCTCAGCTATAATTGACGAAATTGTGCTCTTTCCAGATGCAGTTGGACCATCTATAGCAATTTGAAATATTTTATTCATTATTCCCCTCCAGTAAATCAGGTCTTAAAATAACAGCATCTCTTAAATAAACATGCTTAACACCAGTATTCAAATTGATAAAAAGCCCTACTCTAATACATTTACTTAAGCTATTATTGATTTTCATCTCTTGAAAACACATCATTGGAATACTTTCAAATCCCAGTTCTCTAGCTTTTTTTGCAGGATAAGCTTTATCCAAATCATCTGTAGCCGTAAAAAAAATTGCAAACACATCTTCCTTTGCAATCTCATTTTTTTTTAAGATTTCAATTAAGAGTTCTTCTGTAGCATCAAAAATTTCTTTTTCACTATTATTTTTTACAGTAATAGCTCCCCTAATCATCTGCATTTTATCACCAATATTTATTATACATTAAAAAACCTTATTAATCAAGCAAAAATGGATATTTAAAATATTAGATACAAATAAAAGAAGAGCGGTTGAACGCTCTTCAAATAATTTAATTTGCAATTTTTTCAATTTTTTCTTTTTCTTGTAAAGGTATAGCATGGGTTGGACATTTTTTTGAACAAAGTCCACAATTTATACAATTAGTATAGTCTATTTTAGCTAAATTGTTTTCAAATGTAATAGTTTGTTTAGGACAATTATTAACACATAATTGACAGCCTATACACCCTATCTCACATACATTTTTAACATCTTTACCCTTTTCTGTATTTTTACATTTAACATGATAGTTCATCTTATATGGAGCAATATCAATTATTCCTTTAGGACAAACCTCTACACATTTACCGCATGCAACGCATTTTTCTTTATTTACAACTGCGACTCCACCAATAACATTAATAGCATCAAACTTGCAAGCCTCGACACAAGTTCCACATCCTAAGCAACCAAAGGTACAAGCTTTTGAACCACCAAGAAGAATCATTTCTGCTCTACAATCTTCAATACCTCTGTAAATAAACCTCTTTTTAGCAAGATCACAATCACCTTGACAGTATACAACAGCCACCTGTTTTTCTATACCACTGGCATTACCGCCAGTTATCTTAGAAACTTTTTCAGCCACTTCTGCTCCGCCAACTATACATGCGTTATTGTCAGCCCTACCTTCAGCAATTGCTGAGGCAAGACCATCACATCCTGGGAATCCACATGCTCCACAATTTGCACCAGGTAAAACTTTTCTAATTGCTTCAACTTTTGGATCTACTTCTACTGCAAAGATTTTCGAAGCAATTGAAAGAACTACTCCAAATATCAAACCTAAAATTCCTAATGTACTAATTGCAATAATAATATCTGTATTCATATTTACCCTCCTATACTAGTCCTGCAAAGCCAGTAAAAGCTACAGACATAAGTCCTGCTGAAAGAAGAGTAATAGGGAAACCTTTTAAAGGTTCAGGAATATCCGCTAATTCTAATTTTTCTCTAACTCCAGCCATAATAAGTAATGCTAACGTAAAACCAATACTAGCACCTATAGAGTTAGCAATAGTTTGAATCAAATCATATTTTGCTACAATATTTTGAATTGCAACGCCCAATACAACACAGTTAGTTGTTATTAATGGTAAATATATACCTAATGCACTATATAATGCAGGTGTTGTTTTCTTTAAAACCATTTCTACAAATTGTACCAGTGCAGCTATAACTAGTATGAACACAATTGTTTGTAAATATGCTAAGCCCAGAGGATCTAAAATCATTTTTTGTATAAAGAAACAAACTATTGAAGCAAGGGTTACAACAAAGGTAACTGCTACACCCATACCTAGAGATGTATCTGTTTTATTAGAAACTCCAAGAAACGGACAAATTCCTAAGAATTGAGCGAATACATAGTTATTAACTAAAATTGTACTAATTAATATAGCTGTTATTGACATCTTATCACTCCCTTACTGCTTTCTTTGACTTTATTAGATTAAAAACTCCTACAAATAATCCTAAAATGATAAAAGCTCCTGGCGGTTGAATAAAAATTGAAATTGGCTGAAAAGACTCACCAAAAAGACTTATTCCGAAGAAACTACCATTTCCAATTATTTCCCTAATAGAACTTACCACAAATAAAGCAAATGTATAGCCTAAACCTTGACCTACTCCATCTACAAAAGAGCTAAAAACACTATTTTTATAGGCAAATGCTTCAGCTCGTCCTAAAATAATACAATTAACAACAATTAATGGAAGAAAAATGCCAAGAGAATCATATATAGGCTTTGAAAATGCTTGTAAAAACATTTGTACTATTGTAACGAAAGTTGCAATTACAACAATAAATATAGGTATTCTGATCTCATCAGGTGTAATTCCTTTTATTAAGGAAATAATAATATTTGAACAAACTAATACAAAAATTACTGCTGCACTCATAGCTAAGGCGTTTTTGACACTTGTTGTAACAGCTAATGCTGAACACATACCAATAAATTGAACAAGAATTGGATTATTGTTTATTACTCCATCTTTTAATATCTTAGAATATTTCATTTTATTCCTCCTATTCTTGTAAAGACTTATAAGCATCTATTGCAATCTTTACACCTTTATCTACACCATTTGATGTCCTAGTTGCACCAGAAACTGCATCAACTGAGTCATTAGCATCTATATTCAATCCATCATATTGAGATAGATGTTCAGTAGTTAAAGCATTTGTTCCGATTCCGCTTGTTTCTTGATGGCTCAAAACTCTTACACCATTAATATTCCCATCACTATTAATTCCTGATAAAATAATGATACCTGGCTTATAACCGCTAGCTTCTGTTTTTATTGCATATCCAGTAGTATTACCTGATTTCGAAACTTTGAAAACATCAATCACTCCTGGAATTTTTGATGTTATTTCTTCTAGTTTAGCACCTTCATACATCTCAAATTCATTGTCTTCGCCAAATATTTCTTTAACCAATTTTAAACTTTCTTGAAGAGCCTGTTCTGCAATTACACCTTTAGTAGCATTATTAGATAAAGCGAGAACTAAAGCTGCTACCACACATATTAATAATAGCGTAACTCCTAATCTAATAGTATCTTTCATTTTTTCGCCACCTTCCCAAACACCTTTGGAGCTGTAAAGCTCTCAATTAGTGGAGTTAAAATATTCATAAATAATATTGAATAAGAAACACCTTCTGGCATCCCACCTTTAACTCTTATTATGGCAGTAATAATACCTGCGCCAACAGCAAAAATTACTCTACCCTTTAAAGAAACTGGCGTAGTTGAATAGTCAGTTGCCATAAAAAATGCACCTAATATCAATCCGCCGCTTATAACATGATAAATAATCAAAGAAGGATCTACTCCTAAAATTAATAACATGATAGCAACTGTTGCAATAAAAGCCACTGGAGTTTGCCAATCGATTACTCCTCTAATTATTAAATAAATTCCTCCTAAAATAAGTAAAATGGCAGAAGTTTCTCCAAGAGAACCTCCAATACCTCCTACAAACATATCTATAAGTGAAGGAAGTTCAGAAATTGATTCAGCACCAGCATTTTTTAAAATCCCCAATGGTGTAGCATAAGTAATTGCATCTGCAGTTGCAGTATTTACAACTTCTTTGACTATTATTGTTCCTCTAATTGGTGCTTCAAATGTTGACATTATTGCTGGCCATGAAATCATTATCATTGCCCTTGCTGTTAAAGCTGGATTAACAAAATTTGAACCTAATCCTCCAAACAATTGCTTAACAATAACCATTGCCATAAATGCTCCAAACACAACTGTCCACCATGGAGCTGATGGCGGAATATTAAAAGCAATTAATATTCCTGTAACAACAGCACTTAAATCTGATACAGTTATTTCTTTCTTCAAAACCTTTTGAGCTCCTGCTTCAAAAGCAACACATGAAATCACAGAAACAATTGTTAATATTAGAGATTTAACGCCATAAAAATAAATTGAAGCAATTAGAGCTGGAAACATTGCAATAATAACATCCAGCATAATTTTATTTGTTGTCTTTTCTGTTCTTATATGAGGTGAAGAAGTAACAGAAAATAGTCTTTCTTCTGATTGGTTTATTTGATTTTCCATATCTAACACCCCCTATTTCTTCTTATTCTTTGCTAATATTTGTCTTTTTGAAAACCTAATTGATTCAACTAAAGGTCTATTTGCAGGACAAATAAATGAGCATGAACCACATTCTACACAATCAAGTGCATTATACTTCTCTGCCATTTCAAAGTTTTTATTTAAAGCATAGCCTGAAATAAAAATAGGTTGTAAATGCACTGGACATACATCTAAACATTTACCGCATTTTAAGCAATTTGAAGGCTCAGGATAAAAAGCTTCCTCTTCATTTAAAATCAGCAGACCACCACTTGCTTTTACAGCAGCAATATCTGTACTTCCTTGTGCTATACCCATCATAGGACCACCAGCAATAATTTTTCCAGGATTCCCAGAAAAACCACCACATTGCTCAATAATTTCAGAAAATTTTGTTCCTACTTTAATTTTTAAATTTTTAGGTTCCTTTATTCCGTCACCAGTTACTGTCATAATTCTTTCATATAAAGGTTTGCCCTCAACTACAGCTTCATATATTGCATTAGCAGTTGCAACATTATCAACAACACAACCTACATCAGCAGGTAAACCTCCCGAAGGAACTTGTCTGTTAAGTAAGGCATCAATTATCCTTTTCTCATCACCTTGTGGATATTTAGTTTTCAACAATACAACTTTTACACTCTCATCACTACCTACAGCTTCTTTAATCTTTTCATAAGCTTCCATCTTATTATCTTCGATAGCGATATATCCCTTATCTACTTTTAGTGCCTTCATGATTATTCTACATCCGATATATACATTTCTTGGACTTTCAACCATTAAACGATAGTCAGATGTTAAATATGGTTCGCATTCAGCACCATTTAATATTACAGTATCTACCTTTTTATCCGGTGGAGGACTTAATTTTACTACAGTAGGAAAGCTTGCACCCCCCATACCTGTAATACCAGAATCTTTAATAATCGCTAATACTTCTTCATAATTTAGGTCTTCCCAATTTCTTTCATTAAAGTATTCTTCTGATTTTTCATTTTTTCCATCAGATTCTATTATAATAAAATCGTTTTTTAAACCTGATGTACCAACCATTTTCCCCACATCTTTCACAGTTCCAGAAACACTTGAATGAATTGGACTTGAAACAAATGCATTTGATTCACCAATTTTTTGGCCAAGTTTAACATAATCGCCTTTATTAACCAATGGTGCACAAGGCGCTCCTATATGTTGCTGCATTGAAATGTATACAACTTCAGGATCCTTTGCTAGTTCTACTTGCTTATTTTCGGTGAAATGCTTATTGTGAGGTACGTGGACTCCTCCTTTAAAAGTATACCTTTTTGACTCCATCCCATCCCCTCCTAATTTAATACAAATATTAACTGAAATAAAAAACACTACAAAATGCAGAGAAAGGGATTTGAACCCTCACAGTCGTTGGACCACCAGCCCCTCAAGCTGGCGCGTCTGCCAGTTCCGCCACCTCTGCTAATAATTCATTTCGCCATATTATATGGGTTATATGAAATAGGCGAAAATACATTAATTGAATCGTTATTAGAAAGCAAATATGACTTATGGAAAAAAAGTCCAATAATTACCTTTTCGCCTTCTATAAATTTATAAATATTATTAGAATTTTCTAATATTAATCCATTATCATAGCCAGATATAATTTGAGTATATTTTTCGTAACTACTTCTTGATACGCTAATTAGTTCTCTCTCAAGAAAATCAGGGATATAGGGAGATGCTTCAATTGTAGAGCTTGTCAATAGAATATCAAACGCCTTTTCATTTAATAAATTAAAATCATTTAAAGAATTAACTTTACTTAAATCTACATCATGATAATCAATTTCTGAATCGATACCTAAAGAAGAAAGAGATTTTTTTATATATTCTGCAACTGCTTCCCTATAAGGATTTTTATCTATAGCGATTTTTATACTTAATCTTCTACCTTCTAAGTCTTCTAAAAATCCATCCTCATCAACATCTTGATATCCAAGAAAATTTAAATCTTCTTTTATTTTTTTTAACTCACCATTGTCAGACTGTTTATTTTCTTGATTTGAAGTTAATTCATGATAAAATGGTAGACTACATACTTCACCCATTCCAGAATAAATTCTATTTACAATAAAGTCTTTATCTATCAAGTTATCTAACATGTTTCGAAAAAATAATCCATTTTCACCCTTAAAAATATCACTTTCATCAAGAAATAGAATATATTCATATTCATTTGTTGTATACTCAACTCTCTTTATATTACCATTATTTTTCATTTTGTCAACAAAAAACTTGTTAGCTATCGTAAAATTAACTAGTTCACTTTCAAAATCATGCAAAATATCTATATAATTTTTATAAAATTTTCCAATAATTTTTTTTGGCTTACCCTTTTTTTCTTTAATTAGAGTAAACTCATATTCTTCATTATTAATATTTAATAAACTATAATCTCCACTACCATTTGGAATATAGTTGTCAAATTTAAAAACCTCATCCACGTCTTTAAAACTATTTTTAGACAGTATTGGAAAAGTAAGAGAGTATGGATTTAAGGGAGAATTACTAATAAAAGATATTTTAAACTCTTGATCAGATATTATTTCAATATCTTTAATATTAGAAATGGAGTAAATATAACTAGTTAAAAAATCAGAATTATTGTTAATAATTGCATATTTTATAGCATCAATAGTAAATTTAATATCTTCAGAAGTCATAATACTTCCATTATTAAATTTTTTTTCATCCAGTAAGTAAAAATCTATACTTAATTTATCATTTGAATATTTTACATCTGCAATTGATGGGATTGGTTCTCCATCTTCATTAATTATAAAAAGAGAATCATATACATTTTTTAAAAAATTATAATTATCCCTTGATTTTGTTAAGTATGGGTTTAAAGTATCAAAATTTAAAATAGGTATTGATATCTCTTCAATATTATTATTAATATTCGAAAAAGAAGATGAAAAGTTGCAACCAACTAACATAATACAAAGTAATATTATTATAAACTTCTTCATTTAAAACCTCTTAATTTATTTAAATATGTATCAACTTCTTCTTTCAAATCACTCAAAGAACCATTGTTATCAATCACATAATCAGCCAGTTTTTTCTTTTTATTAACTGACATCTGCGAACTAATTTTTAGCTTTGCACTATGTTCATTTATAGAATCTCTTTTGATTAATCTTTTTAACTGGATTGATTTATTGGAATAAACTATAACTACTTCATCAAAAAATAATCCCAATTTATCAAGCTCTTCTTTTATCTCAAAATAAAGTGGGATATCAATAAAAATAATTTCTTCTTTTGAATTATTAATTTTATTTTTTATCTCGTTTATTATTAAAGGATGTAGTATAGAATTAAGTTTATTTCTTTGGTCTAAATCACTAAAAATTAGTTCACCAAGCTTAGACCTATTTAATTCTCCATTATCAGTTAAATAATCCTCTCCAAACTCTAATATTATTCTATTTAGACCTACTGACCCTTTGCTTGTAATTTCTCTAGAAACTGCATCAGAATTAATAACACTATAACCTGCATCTCTAATCATTTTTGTTACAGTGCTTTTGCCAGTTGCTATTGAACCAGTAATAGCAATTTTTTTAATCTGTTTCATACCAGTTATCACCAACATCAATATCAACAATTAAAGGTACTCTTAAAGAAATAACATTCTCCATCACACTTTTCATAATATCTTTTACTTCTTCAACTTCTTCTAAAGGACTTTCAATAATTAGTTCGTCATGAATCTGTAAAATTAATTCCGATTTTAAGTTATTATTTTTTAGTTCTTCATATACTTTTACCATTGCAAGTTTAATAATATCTGCCGCTGTACCTTGTATTGGAGTGTTTAATGCAATACGCTCACCAAAAGACCTAATGTTGTAATTTTTAGCCTTTATCTCATCTATATACCTGATTCTTCCTAAAAGAGTTTCTACATAACCATTATCTTTGGCATATTTAATAGTATCATCCATATACTTTTTAACATTAGGAAAATTATCTAAGTATCCTTCAATATACTCTTTCGCTTCAGCTCTAGATATATTAAGGTCTCTTGATAATCCATAGTCAGAAATTCCATATATTATACCAAAATTTACAGCCTTTGCTCTAGACCTCATTTCAGTAGTTACTTCATCAATTGATACATTAAAAACTTCAGAAGCTGTCTTTGTGTGGATATCAATTCCATCATTAAATGCAGCTATCATATTTTCATCATTTGAAATATGAGCTAGTATTCTTAATTCAATTTGGGAATAGTCTGCATCTACTAGTTTAAAGTTTTTATTTTTTGCAATAAAGGCTTTTCTGATAAGTCTGCCTTCTGCTGTTCTTATCGGAATGTTTTGCAAATTTGGGTTTTCGCTACTAATTCTTCCGGTCTGAGCAACGGTTTGATTAAACCTTGAATGTATTCTATTTGTTTTGGTATTAACTAACTTTAAAAAACCCTCTACATAGGTTGAATTAAGCTTCATTATTTGCCTATATCTCAAAATCTTCCCAATAATTTCGTGCTTGTCTTCTAAAGTTGTTAAAACATCAACATCTGTAGAGTATCCAGTTTTAGTTTTCTTTATTATTGGCAAATTTAATTTTTCAAAAAGTATTTCACCTAATTGTTTTGGTGAATTTATATTGAATTCCTGGCCAGCTAAATCGTAAATATCCTGCGTAAGCTCAGCTAATTCTTTATTAAAGCCATTTCCTAAATTTCCCAACTCAGTAGTATCAATTTTAAATCCTAAATATTCCATATTAGCAAGGACTTTTATTAAAGGCATTTCTATATCTTTATAAAGCTTATCCAAGTTATTCTTTTTAATTGTTTCTTTCATTATGTTTGTAAGTTTATATATTGTTTCTACATAAGCAGCAATAAATCTAGATAATTTTTCTTTTGAAATTTCTGATAGTTTTTTCTTTGACTTACCTTTTCCTAACAAGTCTTCAAAGCTTTCGATTTTTATATCTAATTCATCTTGAGCTAAAATATTTAAATCAAATTTTGTTGAAGATGGATTTAAGAGGTAGCTTGCAATTTCTACATCAAAATCTAAACCTTTAATATCAATATCTAAACTTTTTAATATAACTATGTCAGATTTTAAATTATGTCCGTATTTTTTTATTTTATTATTCTCAAATAAAATATTTAAGTCTTTTAAAGCTAATAAGTCTTCACAGTAAAAAATGAGATTTTCCTCTTCTCCTTTAGAAAAAGCTATTGCACATATTTCGTTTAATAAATAATCATCTGTGTAAGTAAAAATTTTAAAAGAAAAACTATCTACTGAACTTAGTTCACTAATAAGTTCATCAATATTTTTAACTAATTTATAATCAAAAATTTTATCAGCTTTTTTATTTTTTGTACCTGTTATGTATTTTTCAAAGCTTCTAAATTCAAGTTCTTCAAAAAATTTTATTAGCTCATCCACTTGAACTTCTCCAGGTAAATAGTAATCAAAATTAATGTCCATAGGGACATTAAGAATTATTTCGCCTAATTTTCTGCTTAGAAAAGCTTGTTTCTTTTCATTTTCTAAATTTTCTTTTAATTTTTTTCCAGAAACTTGACTAATATTGTTATATAAATTTTCTATTGTTCCAAATTCTTTTATTAGTTTTAATCCAGTTTTTTCTCCAACACCTTTAACGCCAGGTATATTATCTGAAGGGTCTCCCATAAGACCCTTTAATTCAACTAATTTCTCTGGTTCTATTCCAAAATCCTCTATTATTGCATCTCTATCATAGGTTTTAGTGTTGGTTATTCCTTTTTTTGTTAATACTACTTTAGTATTGTCTGACACTAATTGAAGGTAATCTCTATCCGCTGTTAAAAGAATAGAATCTACTTCAATTTTATCAGCTTCTAATGATAAAGTGCCAGCAATATCATCTGCTTCATAACCTTCAATACCGATATGATATATACCTAATAAGTCTAGAATTTCTTTTAACATTGGAAATTGAATAGATAATTCCGAAGGAGTTTCTTTTCTATTTGCCTTATAATCTTCATAGTCTTTATGTCTAATTGTTTTTCCTTTTTCATCAAAAACAACCGCAATATATTTAGGACTAATCTCATCTCTAATTTTAAAAAACATATTTAAAAACCCGTAAACTGCATTAGTATACAGGCCTTTTGAATTTTTTAATAATGGGAGAGCATAAAAAGCACGAAAAATAAGTGAATTACCATCAATAATTAAAAAAATATCATTTCCCATCTCGTTCCTCCAATAATTCTTTAATTGACTTAGTTGATACATATTTTCGGTCAATATCGAATTCATTTATTATTTGCTCTAATCTTTCTTCGCTTGGAACCTCAATTTCTAGATAGGGTTTTATGCCTAGCTCTTCATCCCATATATCAATATCAAATCGAACATCATTATATAAATAAGATGTTCTTTTTTTTGTATTCTCATATAATACAGTTAAACCAAGTTCTTCCATAATTCTTATCATAGATTCGTGGTCATTAATTTCTGTTTCAATTTCTATACTTTCTCTAACATTTTTATCACTAATCTTTTTCTTTAAAGTTAAAACACTCTTTTTTTCACGGGTTAACGTGTTCACTAAAGATCTAATTCTTAGATAGCCATTAATGTGAGTTTCGATATAGTAGTCTTTTGTATCTAAAACTGTATTCAATTGAATTTCTTCAGCCACTTTATCTGCACCCTTTGACTCAAGCTTAGATATAATATCATCTATATCAATTGTCAGAACTTTGACTTCCAGTTCTCTCAATAATATCACCTACTTTATAAGTTTAGACAATTCCTTAAAAATTGGAGTGCCAGAAACCTCCAATAAATCATATAATACTGTTTCAGTATTAGAAATAATAGCACCTTCTAACTTCATAAGGTCAAGACCATTATTCTTATTATCTTTAGTCCTTGAACATACAGCATCCATTACCAATACAACTCTATATCCATCACTTATTAAATCTCTAGCTGTTTGATAAACACAAATATGAGTTTCCATACCAGTTAAAATTATAGTGTTTTTCCCCAAAGCTTTTAATTTTTCCTTTACATTTGGAGTTAATCCAGTAAAAGAAGTTTTTTCTTCTATAAAATCTTTTTCTCTATTTATTAATATTTCATCTGATGTAAAACCCAAACCTTTTGGGTATTGTTCTGTGAAAATAATATCCATGGAAAAAGCTCTAGCCATTTCTATTAAAATATTATTATTTTTTATTACCTGTGTCTTATCTTCCATAATGTTTGCTAACTTTTCTTGAATATCTACAATAAAAAGTACTGAGTTTTTTGCTGATAATTTAGTTTTCAAAATGATCCCCCCTAATTTTTCAATTCAATAATTTCACATCTATCAATTAATTTATTAATTATTTCTTGATTAACAAAATTATTATCAATATTAATATTATGAAAGGCCATCGCAAGTCTTAAAGATGTTATTATGTCACAATTTTGATTTATGGCTCCAGCTATTCCAGAGATAACAGCAGATAATCTGTTAAGCAAAACATTGTTAATATCTGTATTAGAATTAATTTTATACGATGTTTTTCCATTAGTATATATTAATATGTTCCCTTTTGTCAACAATAAATGCTTGATACCTGCTGAAATAATGACATCTGTAGCATTCAGAAGCTGATCTTCAGATTCAAATTTAATCTTATGAAAATTCTCAACTTCTGTAGCATCTAAAATCCAAAAAAAAGGCTGATATTTAATTACTTCATTAATGGAAATCCCTATTGTTTGTAGAATTAACTTGTTATTGTAAAAATTAACTTCTTTAAAATATGTTTCATATAAATCTTTATATCTTATAAAGTCATTAATATCAATAATGGAACAAAATAAATGGTCTGATCTATCATAGTTAAACAAACTATCCATGGATAAATTAATTTCTAATAATCTAATTCTGGGTGAAATTCCTAATATGTTTTTTTCATTAAATTGAAAATCAATCCTGTTTTCATCTTGAATTTCTATTGATGTGAAATCAACATTAAAAGAAGACAATAAATTCTGAATTTTTATCCCAGAAAAGCCTCCTTTTAAAAAGAAGTATTTTACATCAGAAGTTATAAATTTTGTTAACCTGCTGCTATGATATATAGAGCTTCCTAATTCATAGTCTAACTTATTTATATTAATATTGTCTTTACTGTATACTTTAATACTTAAAATTGGATTAAAATCTACATAAATAATCATCAAAATTCCCCTATCTCAATTTAACATATTTCCACTTGCCTGTTTTATATCTAAATCGTATTACTATCCAACGAATAGCTTGGTCTACAAGTAAAGCTAGCCATGCTCCAAATAATCCTAAGCCTAAACTAAGAACAAAGTATCTACCAAATATTGTTCTTACAAAAGTAATACCTATAAGAGTTGATATCATTGTCCACATTGTATCACCTGCACCCCTTAACCCACCAGAAGTTGTCAATTGAACACTTTGAAATGGTTGTACAAAAGCTATTAATTTAAGAATACTTTCTCCCTCTGTGATTACATCCTTATTTTCCGTATATAAGGACACTATTTCACCTCCAAACAAGAAAAAAATCCCCCCTATTATTATAGATAGTATTAATGAATATTTATTACATTCCTCAATATA
This sequence comes from Tissierellia bacterium, assembly GCA_012520935.1. Lineage (GTDB taxonomy): Bacteria > Bacillota > Clostridia > Tissierellales > Peptoniphilaceae > JAAYNG01. Next base: position 16,799 of record JAAYNG010000141.1, read on the forward strand.
CCTTTCAGCAAGGTCATAATTTTCTTCTCCTAGACTTCTACCAACAAGTGCGGATGCTGTTATTCCTAAACCTTGACTTTGAGTAAAAGATAAATTAATAATACTTATTCCTATTTGATGAGTTGCAAAAGCAACAGGACCTAAACTAGAAACCAATCTAACAAATATTAAAATACCAACTCTTAAAGCAACCTGCTCCAGCATAGATGGAAATCCAATTTTTAGCATATTGTAAATAATATCTTTATCAAATTTAAATCCGTCACTTATTTTTAACTTAATTAAATGATCAGTCTTTAATACATAAAAAAACAAAATCATGCTAGACAAAAAATATGAAAAACTAGTAGATATTCCAGCACCTAATATCCCCAATTCTGGAAATGGACCAATACCATATATTAATAAATAGTTTCCAAAAACATTTGTAATATTTGCAAGTATGCTTACCTTCATTGGTGTTTTAGTATTTCCCGAACCCCTTAATGAAGCGAAAATTGCAAAGTTAAAAGATTGAAAAATAAAGCCTACTGCTATTACTCTAAAATAACCAGATCCTGCTGCATTTATTTCTGGACTTCCACCAAAAAAAATCATTGCCTGGTCTGTAAATCCTAAACCAATTATTAATATTGGTAAAACCATAAAAATTTGTACTAATAAAACTACATGCTTTACCACACTTTCTATTCTATCTTTTCTATTTTGTCCAATATATCTAGAAATCATCGCAGTACCACCAACTGTTAATGCCTGTATCATTGATAATCCAAGAAAAACAAGTTGGTTTGTTACACCTATGCTCGATATGTTCAAACTGGAAAGTTTACTGCTCCCATAGCGACCAACCATAATCATATCAACCATACCTAATAATGATGCTAATAAGAGTTCGGCTAATACTGGAATTGCAATTTTTAAAATATTTTTTCTCTCTTTTGACCTTTCCTCTTTTATGTCTATTGTCAATTCATCACTTACTTTCTATATTATCTTTTGATTGTTTTTTATAAATAGATTCACCTGTTTCTTTGGCATCTACAGTTTCTACTGTTTTTTTAACTTTTTTTCTTTTAGGTAATTTATTTATTATTGCTTTCAATAATAATATTATTATAATAAAAACTATTATTGATATCCAATTTCGAGCTATAAAAATTGCAAAATTTTGTAGGAAGTCAATAAAGTTATAAATTGAATCAGAAAAAGCAATTTTCAAATCACCTATAAAACTTTTTTCTTCCTGGATTACAGAAACTTTCCTTACTTCTTGTAGACTAATATAGAGATAATCATAACTTACATTGTGTTCTAAATTTTGTAGCTCTGCCTCCCTATATTCCCTATCTGCAATTGTTTGTGCAAGTTCCGTTTCTAACTTTATTAGAGCCTCTATATCATCTGTTTTTTGAGTTAACTCCAATAACCTGTCCTCTTTAGCTTTTGATACTTGAATTTCTCTTTCATAATCCTTGATTCTCTTTGTTACATTTTCTGTTGACATATTCTCATTGACTACTTGGCCAATTTCATTCTTTACTCTTTCCCTCATAATTGAAGAATTACCCTTGGGAATTCTTAAAGAATACCTAATTCTTCTATTTACTTCTCTATCGTAATAAGTACCATAATTAGCATCTATTTGCTCTATATAACCCTTGTATTCTTTGGTCATATTCTCAATTTTTTGAACAGCTACATCAAATTTTTCAGTTTCAATAGAAAAATCCGTAGTTACTATTAGTTTTTCTTCTGGTGCTAATCCACCCTCTCCCGACATACCTGTTGCATCTTTTTCAATTTCAGCTTCAGGAGCTAAAGTTTCTTCATAATTATTAGCATCATCATAAGAAGCTACCTCTTTGGGTTTAGCATTTTCTGAACCATAATAATCACTGGTACTGCCGCATGAAGTATATATTATGCTAATCATGATTAAAGTAATTAAAAAGAAAAATTTGTTTTTTTTCAATTAAAACACTTCCTCTCTTAAAAATACAATTAATTTATTTTCCTAAGCAAAAATCACTAAAAATCTTATTAATAATGTCTTCTGAAACAGCATCACCAGTTATTTCTGCTAAATAGGACCAAGCTGCTCGTAAGTCTACTTGTAAGAAATCTACAGGAATATTATTTTCAAAATCATTCTTTACATTTAATAGCTCATTATACGCTTTGTTAAGTAAATCTTTATGTCTAAGATTTGTTATTATTAAGCTTTGATCTAATTCTAATTTTCCAGAAAAAAACATTTCTTTAATATTTTTTGAAAGCTCATCTAATCCAATTTCTTCTTTCATTGAAGTTTTTATTATAGGAATATCTTCAAATTCTTTCATAATGTTTGAATCGTAATCAGTTTTGAGATCTATTTTATTTAACAAGGCAATTGATTTTTTTTCTTGCAATAAAGATAATATTTCCTTATCTTCTTTGTCAAAATTCTTTGTAATATCAAACATACCAATTAACAAATCTGCCTCATTTATAATACCTTTTGCTCTATCTACCCCAATTTTTTCAACTTCATCTTTAGTTTCTCTAATACCTGCTGTATCAACTAGTTTGACTGGAATTCCATCTATAGAAATAAGTTCTTCAATAGTATCTCTAGTCGTTCCAGGAATATCAGTTACTATTGAACGATTTTCTCCAAGAATTGCATTCATTAGAGATGATTTCCCAACATTTGGTTTACCTAAAATAACTGTTGTTATTCCATCCCTTAAAATTTTTCCAACAGTCTCAGATGATATTAATGTTTCCAACATGTTAATCGCAATGTTTAACCTTTCTATAAGTTCATTAATATTCATAGCTTGTAAATCTTCTTCTGGATAATCAATTGTAGCTTCAATATTTGCAAGCATTTCCAAAATAATATCACTAATTTTTTTTATCTCAGCAGATAATTTACCTTCTAATTGTGAAAGAGAAGCTTTAAAGCTTTTATCAGTTTTTGCAGAAATTAAATCTTGAACAGCTTCTGCTTGACTCAAATCTATTCTTCCTCCAAGAAAAGCTGTTTTTGTAAATTCACCAGGCTCAGCAATTCTTGCACCATATTTTAATACAGTTTCAAAAACCCTTCTAACAGCTACTATCCCACCGTGAGAAAAAATTTCAACCATATCTTCTGTTGTATATGTTTTTGGTCCTTCCATAAAACATACTAATACTTCATCGATCTCTTCATTACCATCAATAATTTTTCCATAAAGCATTTTTCTATTATAATCATCTGGAATACTTCCCTTGAAAATTCTTCTCGTTATTTCAAATGAAGAATCTCCGCTCATCCTTACTATACCAATTCCAGATTCTCCGATTGCAGTTGAAATAGCAGCAAAAGTCATAATATCACTCCCTGTTTAATTATACCATAGTTTAAATAAACTTTCTATATCTAAGGAATATTAATAACTATATTAAATATTAAATTGTTATTAGCAATATTTATGCATCGCTTTAAAACTATATGTTTTCTTAATATTTAATCAAGATAATTAGGGTAAAAATATTTAGAAAGGATGATATTATGTTAATTGATATGCATATGCATGAGAGCACTTATTCTTCAGATAGTTTCTTAAAACTTGATGAAATGGTATATAGGGCTAGAGAATTAGGTTTAGATGGTATATGTATTACTGATCACGAAAGTAATGAGATAAGAGAATTTGCAAAAGCATATTCTAAACAAGTAAATTTCCCGATTTTTGTAGGGTTTGAATACCTAACAGATTCCGGAGATATAATAACTTTTGGTGTAAAAAATGTTCCAAAAGAAATAAAGATGCCATTAAATGATTATCTTGATTATGTAAAAAGTGAAGGTGGAATTTCATTAGCTGCCCATCCATATAGAAAAAATTTCAGAGGCTTAGAAGATAAACTTAAAACAGCACCGTTAGACGGGATAGAAGCTTTTAATGGAAGTACACCAATGGATCTTAATCAAATGGCTTTTAATGTAGCAAAAGATAGAAAAATTCATGCTACAGGTGCAAGCGACTGCCATGTATATAAGAAAATTGGAGTCTATGCTACGCATATACCAGATGGAATTGAAAATGAGGAAGACCTAGTTCTTGCTTTTAAGAATCCATCTTCTAATATTTACCCAGTTGCTTTTAATAATGGAAAATATATCAACTTAACCAGTGATGAAGCTTTAGATTTTGAATATGCAATATAAAAAAACGACTAGGCATCTTGATTTCAAATGTCTAGTCGATTTATTATTTAACAAATTTATGTAGCACACCCGACTTCGAAAAAAGGAAACCGAACGGTACCCAGCCGATTAACTCAGAACAGGCTTCCCTCCAACACACAAACTAACTCACTTATCGCTGCTGCCTTCCGACCCTGACGAGGTTCATAAGCGTCTGTTGTGGAGGACCCGAACTTCAACGCCATCCATCTGAGGCAGACTTCGACATCCTAGTCCCTCTATCGGGAATTCAACCCTGCTATAGCGGATTGCAGGTTACAGGGAACCGCTAACGCCCCGTCTAGTGCAACGGAGAGAGGGGGATTCGAACCCCCGAGACGTTTCATCGTCTACACGATTTCCAGTCGTGCGCCTTCGACCAACTCGACCATCTCTCCTTTTATTATTATATTAACGAAAGAAAACTTTCGATATAATCTGGCGGAGGTACGTGGGAATCGAACCCACCCAAGAGGCTACTAACCCCTTACAACGGTGTTGAAGACCGCGGAGCCCACCGGAACTCATCTACCCCCAAAGTCACATGTTTGATTATACATGATATAAAGTATATTATCAAGTATTTTTTTATTTAAATTAACTTATAATTAACTTAAATATTATCTTTAGTAAAATTTGGATCATCATATATTTTTTTCTCATAACCTCTATTTATTGCCTTATAGTATTGTTTTTTTTCTGGCATGTATTCCTGCTTTACATAACCAGATGGGCTATTATGAGGATATAAATATCCTTCTCCCCTACCTAAAGATGAAGAACCTCTATAATGTGTATCCTGCAAATGATTTGGTATTTTTCTAATTTCTTCATTTTTAATATCAGCAATAGCATTTTCAATAGCTATATATGCAGAATTTGACTTAGGAGCAGTTGCCATATATATTACAGCTTCAGCAAGAGGAATTCTCCCCTCAGGCATACCTATTGCATGAACTGCCTGAAAGGTTGAAACAGCAAGTGTTAATGCATAAGGGTCTGCAAGACCAATATCTTCAGCAGCTGTAATAATTATCCTCCTAGCAATAAAAAGAAGATCTTCTCCTGCCTCAATCATTTTTGCAAGCCAATATAAACTTGCATCTACATCTGAACCTCTCATGCTTTTAATAAATGCTGAGGCAGTATCATAATGCTCATCACCATTTGAATCAAACCGTACTTTTTTTACTTGTATTGAGTTCTTTATTATATCGAGATTTATTAAGGTTTTACCTTCATTATTTCTTTTTTCTGATCTTACTGCAATTTCCAAAGCATTTAAACATGTTCTAGCATCTCCTGATGAATTCCCAACAAGATATTCTAAAGCATCATCTTCAATTACTACATTATAATCTGCCAAGCCTTTTTCATCTTTAATAGCCCTTTCTACGATTTTAGATAAATCTTCCTTTGTAAGAGCATTTAATTCTAAAATTGTCATTCTTGATAATAACGCCTTATTTACCTCAAAAAATGGATTTTCAGTTGTAGCACCAATTAAAGTAAGGATACCTTTTTCAACAAATGGTAATAATGCATCTTGTTGCGACTTATTAAATCTGTGTATTTCATCAATGAATAATATAGTTCTTAAATCATCTAAAGTTAAACGATTCTCTGCATCCTTAGATACGCGTTTAATATCTTGAATGCCTGAAGTGACAGCAGATAGTTCTTCAAAATATTTTTTTGTAGATTTTGCTATTATCCTAGCTAAAGTTGTCTTTCCCGTGCCCGGAGGTCCATAAAAAATCATTGATGGTATTCTATCGGATTTAATAGCTCGGTTTAAAAAACCCCCTTCGCCAACCAAATCTTCTTGTCCAAAAAAATCAACTAGGCTATCTGGTCTCATTTTATCAGCAAGAGGAGCATTTTTTAAAACTTTTTCTTCTAAATCATAGGAAAAAAAGTCTATGGTCATATATATTCCCTATCTACATATTTTGATGTTGAAAGAGATAAAATAGCTCCATAGTCTAAATTGAATTCAACTATATCACCTAATTTATAATTAATTTTTGAATCCGTTACATCAAGTATTGTATGGTCTGAGCTAGCCCCAAGAATTATAATATCTCCATCAATTGGATGTATATCATCAGGATGAACATCTTGTTTTCCAATACCTATAATAGCTTTCTTTCTAATCCCCCTATCTACAAACTCTGGTACATTTCCAAAAGCATCTTTACCTACTTCGCCTATTGGAACCGAAGGTTTTTCCTTAAGTTCAATTATTTCAGCCTTTAAAGTAAAGGCATTACACTTGGTGCCATCTATTCTTGTCCCATAAGATGATTCGACACCTCTTAAATAACCTTCTCCAATCCTTAATCTATTGACTCCCTTGATATCTTCTTTTAATATCAAGTCTATGGAGCTAGAATTACCACCCGAAACTTCTGGTATACTTATATGAAATCTCTTTTCAAATTCTTCTTTAAGTGAAACAAGTCTTGATAAGTTTTCTCTAGAAGGAATAATAGCCCCGTAGCAAGTTAGGTTAACACCCACCGAAAGAAGTTCGATACCTTTTAATTTAACAATTTCTTCAAATGTATCAAACATTTCTTCTTCATCAAATATACCTTCTCGCAAGTCTCCCATATCTAACATTAAAATTATTTTATGAACCTTGCCTTGTTTTAAAGCTTCTTCTGATAGTAATCTAATAGTTTCAATACTTGAGTTCATGCTAATATCCGAATATTTTACAACTTTTTCAACCTCTGATAACATAGGAATTCTAAGAAGTATTTTTTGCACATTTAGGTCTTGATAACTTTTTAAGTTTTCAATTCTAGAATCTGCTAAAGTTTCTGCCCCTGCCCTCACTATTGTTTCAACAACTCTTCTATCGGCTGAACAACCTTTTGTTACAAATGAAAGCTCAACACCTCTCTTTTTAAACATGTCAATTAAAGCAGTAATATTATGTTCTATGGACTTTAAATCAATAACAAGTTTTGGATACATATTACACACCCCCTATAATTTAAGACTTTTTTCTAACAACTTAATCGCTATTTCTGGAAAATCTAAAGACAAAACACCCAAAGAAGCCATGATATAATCAGTATCAATCAATATTCTAGTTTCCTTGTTTGGTAATAATTCAACACCTGTCCCTGACAAAGCAATATTCTCTAATATTTTAACCCTGTTTGGCAACCTTGTCAAAGCTCCTCCAGTACCTATTATATATTTAATTTGTGTTAAATCTTTACCCTCTGCATATGTTTTTTTACCCGAAGGTCCATAGAAATCTTTAAGCCTACCAACATGTCTTAATACTGCATTAACAGTACAAGATTCAGCTAGTTCTTCTACAAATCTAATTTCTATGTCTTCCTCAGGAATAGGTTTAATATTTTCTATCAAATCTTCTATTTCACTTATATCGACTTTCATCTTTTTTGAAAGGTTTTCTTTTCCAATGATATCTACAACATTTTGAAAGCTTACATAGCAACCCAAGTCTCCCTCAACTGTTCTTTTTGCAGTTGGTTCAGGAGATAAGAGTATTCTTGAAATTTCATCCGAATCTTCGGTCACAGAATGAACATCTGTTGTAGCTCCACCTACATCTATGGTCATTAAATCTCCAATTTTGTTATATAAGAGCTTTGTAGCTTGCATGACAGCTCCAGGAGTAGGCATTATTGAGCCATCAACCATATCCCTTACACTTTCCATGCCTGGAGCATGTATAATATGTTTTTCAAAAACATCTTGGATGACCTTTCTTGTAGGTTCTACATTTAACTCATCTATAGAAGGATAAACATTATCAACAATATATAGCTCTTTATTGCTATCTGCAAAAATTTCTTTTATTTCCTCCCTATTTTCAATGTTTCCAGCATATATTACAGGAACATTAAAATCAAGGTCTGCAATAAGCTCTGCATTATAAAGGGCTGTTTCTCTTTCTCCATAGTCAACACCGCCGGCTAGTAAAATAATATTTGGTCTTATGCCTTGTATTTTTTTTATGTCGCTCTTTCTTAACTTACCACCAGTTAAGAATTTTAAATTAGCACCAGCACCTAAAGCTGCCTCTTTTGCAGCCTTAACTGTCATATCATAGACTAAACCATGAACAGTCATTTTTAACCCACCTGCAGCACTGGAACTAGCAATAAGATGCTTATAATTTAATTCATCAATATTGAGATTCTTTTTTAAATCTCCTATAGCATTCTCTATCCCTATATTGACATCACCCTCCAAAACTGTAGTTGATGCCTGTCCTTGACCAACAAAAGAAGGATTTGTATCTATGTCTGAAAATGCATTTACTACAGTTGTCGTACTACCAATTTCTGCTACTAAAATCTCAATATTCATAACTACCTCCTAATAATCTGAATAGGCGAAGCATATTCAATGCCTCGCCTTATTCTGAAAGAAAAATTATTAAAATTTATTTATTTCTTTCTATCTTGTATTTTCCTTCTGTTTTTAACTAACTTAGTTGCCACATGGACACCCTTGGAACCTCTACCAAAACCTGCATCCATTCCGCTTTCAACTGCTAGCTCGTTTGAAACTTGAGTACCACCTGATAATATAGTGATTTTATCTCTTATACCCTTTTCTATTGCAATATCATTAATTTTTTTCATGTTTTTATAATGAATATCATCATGGGATATAATTGTAGATGCTAAGATTCCGTCTGCATTAACTTCTATAGCAGCATCAACAAGTTTTTCAGGAGGAACTGAAGTTCCTAGATAATGACATTTTATACCATAGCCTTCTATTCCGCCATGCTTAATATCAATTATTTCTCTCAATCCAACAGAGTGCTCATCTTCACCAACAGTACCTGCTACTATAGTCATTGGATTTGCTTTAATTTCAGCTCTTAATTCCTCATCACTCATGATATCAGGTTTTGGTGGTATTACTAGTTTAGAAATATCAATATCAAACGGAACTCTCCCCTTAATTTCCACCCTAGTACCTTCTGAAATTTGCATTATTTCTTTATTTATACATTCAACTTCTTCAAGACCTAGTTTTCGACCTATTTCAATGGCCGCAAACTCGGCAGTTCTCTCGTCCGTAGGAAGGAACATATTAATCATTATAACACCATCTGCTGCCCATTCCATTTCCGGTTTTAACAGTGTTGAATTCCTGTATTTTTCAGTATCTTTTAATCTTAAATGAACATTATCTGTATCGTCAAGTTCATCAATATAATTTATCATTTCAGGTTTTTCAAATGTGCAGCCACCAATCAATGATGAAGGGTTATCTACAGCATTAGGGTCATATTGTGCAACATTATTATAACCAAAATGTCCTGTAACTGGAGCAAAATAAGACTTATCTCTTTCAAAGACAGTACCGGCACCAACGCCGCCATCAACTTCTCTAGCAATACCATCGTTGTTTCTCTCAGGATACATTGCAGAGTCAACAAAGAAGCCCTGTTCAACAGCGTTAAAATATCCACCAACTTCGATGATTTCCTCAAGATATAATACAGCTCTTTCCTTTAACTCCCTAACCATACTCTTTAGAGGTTCTTCATCTCTTTTAAGTCCGATTAATTGAGTAGCCCCATCTAAGCCTGCATATGTTTGTTTTGCAGTATCTATTGCTTCCATGTTATAAATATGCCATGGAACATTTCTGCCTTCGTCTGGTGTAATAGTTGATTGAATATCAACACTTGTGAGCTCTGAAATCATTAAGTCTATAACATGGGTTACTGTTGCCTCTCTAGTAGATGCCTTCATATACTTAGTATTTTGTTGAGCTCTCAATTTATAATCAGAGAAGAAATCCCTTAATGCAACAGCGTAAGGTAAGTCTAATCTAATTTTTGGTGCTGGTGGAGCTGTTGGTGGTACCGTTGAAAGACAGATGTTTGAAGGTTTCATGCCTGCCTTAACAGAATACATTGTATTTATACCGTGTTGAACCATAAGTTCTGGCATAACCTTCCATGCTTCAATAGCTGTAGCATTAGCATTATGAGCCCCATCTATTTGTGCTATACCAGCATATGTCATTATTGCTTTCGCTTCTCCTGCGTCAACAAATGAGCGAATCATATTTATGTTTCTATACAACACATTATATTGAGGGTCTTGGTGAGCTCCTGAAATACCTTCTTCTGTAAATAAAACTGCAACTTCTGGTCCGGCTACACCTGAAATATAGGAATGATAATTTATTGGTCTTCCTACTTCATCCTCTATTAAATCAATTGCCTTTCTTTGAGCCCTAAGATGTTTTCTTGTTATAGGGTTTCCTCCAGTTCCTTGAGGTGTTCCCTCCATAAGTCCATCCATGTGAGACTGCCCTGCTGTTCTTATTACCATTAAGTGGTCTGCACCATGCCAAGCAGCCATTCTCATCCTTCTAATATCATCTTCAAACCTACCTGAAGCAATTTCTGTAGTTATAACAGCAGCTGGCTGAGGATCTATATTTTTAAAGGATTCAGCAGCTGGTAGTGGTTGACTATTTCCTAAAGGATCGCTCATTTCATAATATTCAAATGACCCCATCTTCACTGGTTTGTTTCTATTATCTCTCCAGTGCCAGCCTCTAGACCTTGGGTAATAATTTTCTAAGCCCTTTAATATTTCTTCTACATCAATTTTTTCGTCTGGTTTTAATGGCTTCATGCCATTCATTCTTTTTGCATCTTCTTCAGGAGTGAGTTCAAGCACCCTATAGTCATCTTTAACTAAACGCCACTTGCTCATTATGAAACCCCTCCTTTAAAAGTTTTTATAGCCTCATCCCATAAGTCTCCATCTATCAATTTTAAGCCAGTTTCTCTTATGGATAAATTATTATCTTTTGAAAGTCTATAAACAATATGTCCACATCCATAAGGCATAAGCCCTCTATCCATAGCACCATCAACTATAGCACTTGTTTCAACACTAGAAAAACCCATTCTTAAAAGTACTGATCTTTCAATTGAAGGAGTGGTGTTTTTACGAGCAAGGTCGACCAAAGGGTCAACCACTTGCTCTAATAAGCTCCAAAACTTATCTTTTAACTCTTCGTCAGAAAGATTTTGAAGATGCTTTCTTCTTTCTTCAAAATTTGTATTTGACATTATTTCCTCCTTAGTTGTGCTCTACTCCTAGTTCAGCTAGGTAGCCTACAACAAACTCTGTATTTGATTTAGTATCTTCTACTAAAAATTCAATATCTCTTTTTGTAACTTTCTTTACATCATGGTTTTTAACTGCATTTCTAATTAATGATTTTCTCATTTCTACAACATCATTATCCCAAACATGAACATAGGAAGGATCTTTTGGAAGAATTATACTTTCACCTGGAACCTCATTTTTAGTTTCTCCAACTGATAGCTTAATACCATTATCTATCGCAAATGTTAATTGTGGGTTAATATGCTTACCTGCACCTGTGTATTCAGTTTCTTGAACAACTATTATTGCATCTTCATCAAATTCTTGAGCTAGTTTAAAGGCACAAGCTAATGATGTATTTCCTGCAGGTCCTCTTTCAATACCTTCAATCTTAGCAAGAAGTTCTGTAATATAGAAAACGGAACCTTGAGTCGTTAAAACATACCTATCTAAATATCTTAATGGTCTAGCTGCAGATCTTGGAACATCAGACCTGTCTGGCCAAGTAGAATAAGGTATACCAAATCCTGTATGTCCAGTTGTAAATGATTTTTTATTGAATTGAGTATCAGATGCCATGTGCAATCCTGATAAATCAACACTAGCACCTATAACTTGTGTATCTTTTGCACCAGCTTCTAATAATCCTCTTGCAGTACCTGTTAAATTTCCTCCTCCAGCATTTGTTACTACAACTGCTTCTGGTGCCTTTCCATATTTTTGTCTACATTCTTCAGCAATTTCATATCCTAACGTTTCAACACCTTTAATTGCATATGTTGAATATAGAGATGCATTGAAGAACCCTGTCTCTTCAAGTAAAATTAAAAAAGTATAGAATAATTCAGGACCAACGCTTAGTTGTAAAACTTCTGCTCCATAAGCTTCGCATGCCCTAGCCTTTTCAATAATCTCTGGTTGTCCTACTCCTCTTGAGTCATAGCATTCTTGAACAACAATACATTTTAAACCAAGTTTAGCTGCTTGAGATGCAACAGCGGCACCATAGTTTCCACTTGTAGCTGCTATAACTCCCTTGTAGCCCATTTTTTTAGCGTGATAGCAAGCAATAGCTGCTCTTCTTGCCTTAAAGCTACTTGAAGGGTTAGCATATTCGTCCTTTATAAAAATCCTAGCGCCCTTACCCTTTGGAGCGTAATATCTTGATAACTTTGATAAATTCTTTAACTCAATTAAAGGAGTATGTCCAACACCAGTTATTGCTTCAATTTCTTCAATTTCTTTTAAAGAATAACCTGCATCATCCATCATCTTGTCATAATTGAAAGAGAGATTTCCGTCTTCATATTCGTATTGGTCATAGTCCATTCCAACGGCTTTTTTCATTATTTCTGCTCTTCTAGTATTTACCGCATCATAACTCATATCTTTAGCCATATTTATTCACACTCCTTTAAAATCTCTCTTGCTTGTATTCCTATATGAAGTAATTCTGGAATTAGTCTTCCATAATTTAACTCATATTGATGGTTTACTTCTATTAAAGTACCCTTTACTTTTCTACCAATTACAGTTTCAACCTCTACCTCATCGCCAATTTTAGCACTATCATTAAGTAAAAATCCTTTATTCCACATTTCAAGATCTACTTTCTTAGTATCTTCTGGAATATTGGCAGTTCTTTCTGATGACTTTAAAACAATACCATGAATTCTTACCCAATCACCTTTTTTTGCACTCATGTTTTACCTCCTATTCTTCTATTAAATCTCTCATATCTCCCATTATTGCTCTTGGTACAGGTATTGAAATCATTGTATGTAATCCCGGTTTTGCATTGATAATCTGG
>JAAYNG010000142.1 GCA_012520935.1 Tissierellia bacterium
AATTATTTAGAGTAATGCTTTTAGAGCAAATATATAGAGCATTTAGAATTATGAAAAATGAACCGTATCATAAGTAAGTGAGGTTTTTACTGAAATTGGATTTAAAATAACTATAAAAAGATGCTATAATATAAAATGGTTTAAAGGTACTAGCAAAGTTGCTAATATCTTTATTTGATTAATAAAAAGTGTACTTTACTACAGAACAAATGTTTGATAAACTTAATATAATTTGAGGAAAAAGAAAGGAAGATATTTAATGAGAGTAATATCGTTTTTCTCTGGAGCAGGGGGAATGGATTTAGGATTTACATTGGCAGGGCATCAAATTGTTTGGTCAAATGATTTTGATAAATATGCAGTTCAAACATACAATGAAAATATAGGGAAATATTGGGGGCATGAAAGCGTACTTGGTGATATAACTAAACTATTAAGTAAACCGTTTGAAGAAATTGATAAGATAATTCCTGATGGTGATGTAGTAATCGGTGGATTTCCTTGTCAAGGATTTTCAATAGCTAATGTAAATAGAAGTATGGAAGATGAGAAAAATTATTTATATTTAGAATTACTAAAGGTAATTCATGTGAAAAATCCAAAGTTTTTTGTATTGGAAAACGTTAAAGGTTTAGAAAATATGGAAAAGGGTCAAGTTTTAAATATGATTCTAGATGATTTGGAGAAAGCTGGAAAGTATGGATATACTGTTTGCTATGATGTTTTAAATGCGTATAATTTTGGAGTGCCTCAAAATAGAGAGAGAGTAATAATAGTAGGGATTAGAAATGATTTGAAGGATAAGCACATAATTCCTCAAAAAGCAGCAGTTAAAAATATAAGAAAGACACTGTTTGTTAAACCTACTCATTCTAAGACTTCTGAATTAGAAGAACCAATTAAGCCATGGGAAAAAGTAAATTATTTGTATGATTTATGGACCAATGGAGAGTTAGATATAAATAAAAATTATTTAGCTAATAAAGGTGATGAGCTATATAGATTATCAACATTGAGAGATGCTATATCAGATTTACCATTAGAATTTGAGCCAGATAATAAAGAGATATTAAATCATACTGGAAGTTTATGTAAAGTAAATATAAATAATAGAGTTGGAAATAGGGCAACATTATGGGATAAATATGCGCCCACAATAATGGGAAGAGGTAGTGGCACAGGTGGTCCACTTATAATTCCACATCCATTACAACATAGAAGGTTATCTGTAAGAGAAGTAGCTAGAATACAAACTTTCCCAGATAAGTTTGTATTTAAAGGAAATAATTCAGCTTGTTATAGACAGATTGGAAACGCAGTACCAGTATTAATGGCTTATCATATAGCTAAGTTAATACCAATAAAAATGAGAGAGGAATAACCTCTCTCATTTTTATAATTCTCGAACTATATTATATGATTTACCTCTTTTTTTTCTTTTCATATCAGTAATTGATAATTTATTTGCAGAGTATAGTTGTAAAATGTTGTTATGAAAGTCTGTGATAAGTGCATCTGAATTTATAGCTTTAGATTTTATATCAAATAATTCAGAGATAGTATTTTTATAAGATGAACTAAACAGTGAAATTAGTTCGCTATAATTATCTAAAGAAGCAGAATTATTTGATAGATAATTTAAAGTTTTATCTTTTAATTTTTGAAGTTCTAAATCTATTTTGTTAAGAGCGTTTTCATTAGTGTTATTGAAATTTAAACCAATATGGGTACTTATTTCTGGTGAAAGGAAAATATCTCTTTCAATTCTTATAGAATTTCCTTCATACCTATTTAAAACTGAAACGGCAAATTTTGGACCAGATGATACTGCGGAAATTAAAGTGTTTTTAAACATAGTACTATCAACTAAATAAATATCTACGTTATTACCACCTTTAATAAAAATTAATAAATCGTCTTTAAATATATTATTAGTCATATAAGTAAAACGATTAACAAATGCATCCCATTTACCATTAAGTTCAATTTGTTCAAATAAATCTAAAAGTTGACCTTTTGACCCTAAACCACTTTTTCTTTCGCCACCATAATTATCAACAATATCTTTAAATAAAGCTTCTCTAGCAAAAGAACCACAATTAATTTCTTTATTGTCAGTTATAAAGCTTTTTATTGATAATTTATATGAATTATTAAATTCTATATCACATTTTTCTCTATAATTACTTGCTATATATGAGTTAACAATATCTAAAGTAGAGGATGAATCAGTAATAGGCATAGTTGAAGAATTTTGTCTGCTTTCTTCGTCCGTAACAGTACCATTAAAAATGTCAGCAATAAAATCTTCAATATCTCTAGCTGTAACTTTACGTTTAGCCTTAGTTTCATCAGTTAGATTGTTATGCATATAATTTATTATAGACAGTGAAGTAAAATCATTTTCTGTGGCTTTTCTAAATAGTCGTTGAAAAACTAGTAGCATGTCCGATGTTGAAGATGGTACTCTTTTTAAATCAGGGTTTAGTAGATAGAAGTTTTCAATTGAATTTGATAATTTAGGTATATAGTATTGATGATTAGTGTTAATTATTTCTTTTTCAAATAAAGTATGTATAGTAATCCCTCCCAAATATAAGTATAATCTAATTATAGTAAATATTAACAAGGTTGTACATAATTAATAATGAAGGAGAACGTAATGAGATTTAATAAAAGTATGACATCATCAGTTTATGTGATTTATAAAAATAAAGTACTATTACATAGACATAAAAAATATAATACATTATTTCCGTTAGGTGGAAAGATGAATGAGAATGAAGTACCACATGAAACTGCTATAAGAGAGGTTTATGAAGAATCAGGGCTTGAAGTTCAACTATATAACAGAGATAATGAACTAAATTTAGGAAGAGTAATTCAATTACATAGCCCAATGCATACACTTCTTGAGAATGTTGGTCATGAAGTAGAGAATATAGACTTTATTTATTTTGCAAGAGCGTTAACAGATAAGGTAAACCCACAAAAGGGAGAAAGTAAGGAATTATTTTGGTTTACTAAAGAAGAAATTGAAAATAATGATACTATAAAACCTCATGTCAAAGTAATGGCATTAGATGCTTTACGTATTTTAAAAGAATAGTAAATATATATTATAATGTTGATGAAATTATAGTAGAGGTGAATTATATTATGGAGAATAATCGTATTAAAATAACTAAATTTCTTCAATGGAATGATAGAAATGGATGTTATACAGATGAAAATTGTGATTTAGAAGATATACCTAGAATGACTTATGAAGATGCAGTTAAGTATTTCTTTGGTGTAATGAATGATGATTTTTACTATAGTATAACAGATAATATTTTTGAGTTATCATATGATGAAGTAATTAAATATGCTAAAGATAATAATTTCTATGATTCAACATATGAAAAATTAAATCTATTAATAAATAAGGCGGTTTTTAAAAACAATGTTGATATTGGTTTAATTTCTGAATTTAGGATATAATATAAATATATGAATTCGGAGGTGCTGTTATGTCGAGTATAGAATCGATTTTAAGCGAAATTAATAAGTTAGATATAAGTGCTGAAAACCTTATTTATCATATCCTTGAAGAGCGTATAGCGTTGAGGGGATATGTTTCTGATGTAACTAATGAAGTTAAAGAAAATAGATTCTCAAAAGGCAAATGTTGTCCCTATTGCGAAAGTGATTCAATATGCAGAAATGGTAAGTATAATGGAAAACAACGTTACCTTTGTAAGTCATGTAAATGCACCTTTACTGATTTTACAAACTCACCTTCATATAACAGCAAGAAACCTTTAGATATGTGGATTAAGTACGTTAAATGTATGGTAGCAGGATATTCTCTAACAAGATGTGCCCAAGAAGTAGGAATAAGCCTA
>JAAYNG010000143.1 GCA_012520935.1 Tissierellia bacterium
ATGGCTACAAGGATGAAAACTTCAGACATGTTACCTATACTTGAAAAGATTGACGAAGTTGGTTATGAAGCCATAGAGATGTGGGGAGGAGCAACCTTTGACGCATGTATTAGGTACTTGAACGAGGACCCTTGGGAGAGGCTTAGGGAAATAAAAAAGAGGATGAAGAATACAAAGCTTCAAATGCTCCTAAGGGGGCAAAACTTGCTTGGCTATAGGCATTATGCTGACGATATTGTTGATAAGTTTGTGGAAAAGTCCATAGAAAATGGGATAGATATCGTTAGAATTTTTGATGCCCTTAATGATGTTCGTAATATTAGAAGGGCTGCAGAGGCTACAAAAAAGTTTGGAGGATACGCCCAACTTGCCATAAGCTACACCACAAGCCCGGTCCATACCATTGAATACTATATTAATCTGGCTAAGGAGATGGCAGAAGTCGGTGCTGATTCCATATGTATAAAGGACATGTCCGGTATCCTTACGCCTGAGGTTGGGGTTGAACTAATAAAGGGAATCAAAGGGGCAGTGAACCTACCGATAGAAATACACTCCCATTGTACAGCAGGGGTTGCCCCTATGACTTATATAGCCTGCATTGATGCCGGGGCTGATATAGTAGATACAGCCAGTTCTCCTTTTGCCAATGGTACATCGCAACCTCCAATTGAGTCAATTCTAGTTGCCTTGGAAGGGAACCCAAGAAGACCGGAGATGGACATGGACTTGTTGAATGATATAGCTGAACACTTTAAACCTATAAGGGATGGCTATATTGCAGATGGGACTATGGCTGTCAAAGCCTTCTTTGTAGACCCTAACATTTTGAAATATCAATTACCGGGCGGAATGCTTTCAAATTTAATTTCACAGCTCAAGGCACAGAATGCAGAGCATAGGTATGAGGAAGTTTTAAAGGAAATTCCAAAGGTAAGGGCAGAGTTGGGCTATCCACCACTTGTTACTCCTTTAAGTCAAATGGTTGGAGTCCAATCGGTATTTAATATCTTGATTGGTGAAAGGTATAAGTTAATCCCAACAGAGATTAAGAAGTATGTTGAAGGGATGTATGGAAAGACACCGGCAGAAATTTCAGAAGAGATGGTTCAAAAAATTATTGGAGACAAGGAAAGGATTACCTGCAGACCGGCAGACCAAATTGAAGATGAATTTGATAAGCTAAAGGGAGAGCTGGGAAGCTTGGCAAAGACAGATGAGGATGTTTTGACCTATGCACTTTTCCCAGAGATTGCTAAGGATTTTTTAGCAGCTAAGGCTTAGAAATAGATTTTTGTTATAGATAGTAGGGGCGATTATATCCGCTCCTACTTTTTTTATTAAGAATTTTTAAAATATGGAATGATATTGAGTGTCAAAAGTAAAAAATTAAGGGTTTCCGTAGGGGCGATTACTAATCGCCCGTTCCTTAAAAAGACTATAATTGATGCTTTCTTAATGTTCAGGCGGTGGATCGCCGCCTCTGCACATGAAGGAAAATTACTTTTGACACCTTAATCATGAAATAACAGCTAAAATTCCAATTATACATATAAAACTTGAAAGAAAGCTAAAAGAGTGATAAAATTAATTGTCAATAGAATTGGAGGGGTAGTATGTCGATTTTTTCAAAGTTATTTGGAACATATAGCGAGAGAGAATTAAAAAGAAATAAAAACCTGGTTGATAAGGTCCTGTCCCTTGAAGGAGACATGAAAAAACTTTCTGATAGCGAATTAAAGGCTAAGACTTTAGAATTTAAAGATAGACTGAATAGTGGACAGACACTTGATGATATTTTGCCGGAGGCATTTGCAGTTGTTAGGGAGGCTTCATACAGGGTTCTTGGAATGAAGCATTTTAAGGTACAAGTTGAGGGTGGGGTTATTCTCCATCAAGGTAAGATTTCAGAGATGAGGACCGGTGAAGGTAAGACTTTGGTTGCGACCCTGCCGGCATACCTTAACGCCCTTACCGGAAAGGGTGTTCATATAGTTACTGTGAACGATTACCTTGCCAAGCGTGATAGGGAATGGATGGGGAAGGTCTATGAATTTTTGGGCTTGACTGTTGGTTGTATACTTCATGACCTATCCAATGAAGACAGAAGGGAAGCCTATAATGCAGATATTACTTACGGTACAAATAATGAATTTGGCTTTGACTACCTAAGGGATAATATGGTTATTTACTTAGAAGAGATGGTTCAAAGACCCTTGAACTATGCCATAGTTGACGAGGTGGACTCGATTTTAATTGACGAGGCAAGGACTCCTTTGATAATTTCAGGCAGGGGGGACAAGTCCACAAAGCTATACGAGTTGGCAGACATGTTTGTAAAAACTTTAAGCCATAGGATAAAGGACCCTAAGGAAGAAGTGGACCCGTTGGAGCAAATTTTCAACAAGGAAGTTGAAGAGGAAACTGTGGACTATGTTATAGACGAAAAGCAAAAGTCATGTGCTATAACTGAAAAGGGGACTGCCAAGGCGGAGGCCTTCTTCCGCTTGGAAAACCTTTCCGACCCGGAGAACATGGAAATTGCCCACCATATACAAATCGCCATGAAGGCCAACAGCCTTATGAAGAAGGACATAGACTATGTTAATAAGGACGGGGAAATTCTAATAGTTGATGAGTTCACCGGTAGGCTTATGTATGGTAGAAGGTATTCTGACGGACTTCACCAAGCTATTGAAGCTAAGGAAAAGGTGGAAGTAAGGTCTGAGTCCAAGACACTTGCTACAATTACCTTCCAAAATTACTTTAGAATGTACAAGAAGCTTGCAGGTATGACCGGTACTGCCATGACAGAGGCGGATGAGTTTAGGGAAATCTACAAGATGGATACCATAGAAATTCCAACTAATAAGCCGGTTATAAGGGATGATAGGCATGATATAGTATATAAAAATGAAAATGGTAAGTTTAAGGCTGTTATAGAAGAGATAAAGGAACATCATGCGAAGGGACAGCCGGTCCTTGTTGGTACAATTTCCATTGAAAAGTCGGAAATTTTATCGAAGATGTTGAAAAAGGAAAGGATTGCCCATGAAGTTTTAAATGCCAAGCAGCATGAGAGGGAGGCGGAAATTGTTTCCCAAGCGGGTAGGCTGGGAGCAGTAACCATAGCTACCAATATGGCGGGTAGGGGTACAGACATTGTCTTAGGTGGAAATCCGGAAGCTATGGCTAAGAATGACCTGAAGAAGAAGGGCTATGATGATGAGGTAATCACCTATGTTGACGGTTTTTATGTTACTGATGACGAGGAAATTTTAGAGGCAAGGAAGCTATACCAAGAACTCCATGCTGAATATAAAAAAGAAACTGATGAAAATGGTGAAAAGGTAGTTGCTGTTGGTGGACTTGCTATTATAGGTACTGAAAGGCATGAGTCAAGGCGTATTGACAACCAATTGAGGGGTCGTGCCGGTAGGCAGGGGGACCCCGGTGAATCGGTTTTCTACCTATCACTGGAAGATGATTTGATGAGGCTCTTTGGTGGCGACAGGGTTTCTTCGATAATTGAAACTATGAACTTCCCGGAGGATGAGCCATTACAACATGGACTCCTCACAAAGACCATAGAAAGTGCTCAGATGAAGGTTGAGGGCAACAACTTTGCAACCAGAAAGCATGTCTTGAAGTATGATGATGTTATGAACCAACAAAGAAATACTATATATGGGGAAAGAAGAAAGGTCCTTGAGGGTATGGACTTAAGTCCACAAATCAAGGGCATGATAAGGGAACTTATAGAGTCTGCCATTGAGATAAGGTCCGGTGGGGCTGAATATCCGGAAGAATGGGATATTGCAGGAATTGATGAATACCTAAAAGACATATTTAATGTGGGCAATTCTATAATGAAACAGCTTGACTATAAGACAATGACAAAGGACCAAGTTGAAGATAAGCTTGAAGAAATTGCCGATGCCTTATATGAGAACAAGGTCAAGGAATTTGGTGAAGAGAAGTTCAGAGAAGTTGAAAGGATTATCATGCTCCAAGTGGTTGACTCCAAGTGGATGGACCATATTGATGCTATGGACCAACTAAGGCAGGGAATCGGCTTAAGGGCAATGGGGCAGAGGGACCCTGTTATTGCATATCAAAATGAAGGCTTTGACATGTTTGAGGAGATGAACTACTCCATCAGAGAAGATACTGTTAAATTATTGTATAGGGTACAAAATCCGGAGAAACTACAAAGGACAAGGGTAGCCAAGGAATATTTCACAAATGATGGAGAGGACGGACCGGTTAAGCAAAAAACTTATGTGAGAAAAGAAAAGAAGGTTGGAAGAAATGACCCATGCCCTTGTGGAAGTGGGAAGAAATATAAAAACTGCTGCGGCAGGAACTAAGGAGGGTGTTTATGGCGGATATTTATAGCCTGAGGGAAGATCTCTCATATATGGAAAACACACTTGAAGATTTGAGTGTTTCCCTTTGACATTGCTGGTTTAAAGGCAGAATATCAGGTGCAGGAAAAGAAGACCTACGAGAATGATTTTTGGGATGATGTGGAAGCTGCCCAAAAAATGATGGCCCACTTAAAGCAGATTAAAAGAAAGATAGACGAGTATGAGGGCATTGAAAGGGAACTTGGTGACTTGGAAGCCATGTTGGAGCTCATGACAGAGGAAAATGAGTTTGGCATGATGAAAGAATTTGAAGAGGGGGTTTCTCATACATTAAAGAAGTTGGAGAATTTCAAGCTTTCTACCTTACTAAGTGGTGAGTTTGACTTTAATGATGCCATAGTTTCTATCCATTCAGGTGCCGGTGGCCTTGAAGCTCAAGACTGGGCGGAAATGCTCCTAAGAATGTACAGAAGGTGGGCAGACCAGAACGATTTTAAAACGGAAATAATGGACATGCTTTCAGACACTGAAGGTGGAATAAAGTCGGTTACCTTTTCTGTAAGGGGCGACAATGCTTACGGTTATCTTAAGAGCGAGATGGGTGTTCATAGACTTGTGAGGATATCGCCCTTTGATGCTGCAAAGAAGAGGCATACATCCTTTGCCAGTGTGGAAGTTCTTCCTGAGCTTGAAGAGGACGAGGAAATTGAAATCGACCCTAACGACTTGGAAATAAACACATATAGGGCAACCGGGGCTGGCGGTCAGCATGTTAACACAACGGACTCTGCTGTAAGGATTACCCACCTGCCAACTGGGATTACTGTCCAATGTCAGAATGAAAGGTCGCAAATAATGAATAGGCAGGTTGCCATGAAGGTTCTAATGGCTAAACTTATCCAGTTAAAGGAAGAGGAACAAAAGGAAAGAATAGAGGACTTGAAGGGGGACTACAACCAAATAGCTTGGGGTCACCAAATCAGGTCTTATGTATTCCAGCCTTATTCCCTTGTGAAAGACCATAGGACCGATGCTGAAATGGGCGATGTCTATGGAGTCATGGACGGAGATATAGATTTGTTTATTAATGAATACTTAAAGATGAAGGCTGAAGAGGCGTAAAAAAGAGGGCGGAGAGTATTCGTCCTCTTAATTTATTTAAACTTCACACTTAGTCATTGCGAGGGAGAGAAAGCGACTGCGGCAATCCAGAGGAATTTATTGCAAATGGCAGTATAAATTAAACAGGAATATTTCGTTTCGTTTGAAATAACAAACTAATTTCTATCAGCAAAAATTATCAAATAACAATTCCACCATTAGGGCTGATAATCTGACCGGTTATATAGGAGGCCTTGTCGCTGGCAAGGAAGTATAATAGTTCAGCGACTTCTTCAGGTCTGCCATATCGACCCATTGGTATTTCTGCCATCAAACAATCTTCATCTTCTTTACATAGGCAGACCATATCAGTCTTTGTTGGACCTGGGGCGACAGCGTTCACCCTTATGTTGGAAGGGGCAAGTTCTTTTGCAAGGGCCTTAGTCATGGAGTTAATAGCCCCCTTTGTGGTGGAATAGTGGACTTCTGTTGAAGCACCACATATCCCCCAAATTGACGAAACATTTAATATGACTCCGGACTTCCTCGAAATCATTTGCGGCACTACAAGCCTGGATGTGTAAAAGGCACCGTCTACATTGACCCTAAAGGCCTCGTGCCATTCGTCGATGCTTATATCTTGGAAGAGTTTATAAGATGATACTGCGGCATTATTAATAAGGCAGTCAATTGAATCAAAGGCCTTGATGGATTTGCTTACCATTGACTTAACTTCTTCAAAGTTAGAAATGTCAGCCCTTATACAAATGGCAGAACCGCCGTCAGAATTAATTGACTCGGCAAGTTTATTAGCTTCTTCTTCGCTTTTGTTATAGTTAATAATTACATTGTAATCTTCTTTAAACTTTAGGGCAGTAGCTCTTCCGATACCTCGAGAAGCGCCCGTTATTAAAACAGTTTTTTTCATTTTAAACTCCTAGGTGATAATATGGAATATATAGTAGATACGGACATGGGCTTTGATGACTTCATCGCCATCTATATGTTAATAAAAAATGGAATAAAAATCAAGGGGATAACCACAAGTTTTGGAAATACAACTGTAGAAAATGTAACTGAAAACGTACTATCATTTTTAGATATGGTTGGCTTGGATATTCCAGTTTATATGGGGACACCTTCTCCCTTGGGAGGAGATTTTGTTGCCGACCCATCTTTTTCTGGCGATAAGGGGATGTTCGGAGCGACTTTTCCAAAAGTGAATAAAAAGTTTTTCGGGCAAGTTTCAGCCAAAGAAGAAGCAGTTGATTTTTTGATTTCTGCCTGCAACAAGGATACTGGGATAATCTCCCTTGCACCGGCTACAAATATTGCCAGAGCCTTAAAGAGAAAGCCTGATATTGAAGTGGGGGAAGTAATAACATCTTCTGGCTACTTTGGGATTAATGATGTGAAAGAAAGGCGTATGGCTTGGAATATGAGGATGGACCCGCAAGCTTCTAAGATTCTTTATAAGTCAGGCTTAAAAATAAAGGCAGTTGGGCTGGATGCCAGCGGGAACTTTGTCGATGAAAATTTTATAGACTTCAAAAAGAATTATAATAGGACAAGTCTGATAGGCAAGATGATGGATGAGGCAGAAAAATTTATAAGGGGAAGGTCATATAGGTACTTTACTTTAGTGAGCGATGCCTTGGCTGTAATGCCAATTATAAACAAGGAGTCAACCGAGTTTATTCAAGGAGAGATTAAGTTCACAAATTCGATGGATGAGAAATTTTGCATATTAGAAGAAAGGCTAGGGGGCAGGGTTGAAGTAGCAAAGGAAGTTGACTTGGACTTATTTATAGGGGAATTACTAAGGCTAATGTAAATTAGTCTCACAAAAAACGAACGAAAAAGTGAGCAAAAAATCGCTCGAAATTTCGTTCGTTTTATGTTGATATATTTCTTATCATTTTTAAGCTACTTTTGCCCACTTACTATGGCTATAAATTCTTCCATTGTAGTTTTTGAACTGATGCCAAAGCGTGGAATTTTATAAGGATCAGTATTTTTATATGCATAGGCCGGCCTTGTAGTAAAGGCTGTCTTATAGTTAAAATTCTTCAAAATTTTTATTGTCCGATTGTTATATGCCCCGTAGGGGTATGAAAAACTTTCATGGTTTAAGATTTTCCCATAACTTTGAAAGTCTTTTATTATTTCTTCCTTTTTTGAGGTTACTAATTTCGGTTTCACATTTTCAAACTTGTGTAAGTCATAAGTATGGTTATGAAATTCAAAAACATCAGTTGTGTTTAACATATCATAGAAATTTAAAAATGGAAATATATGGTATATAGGACTAGCTGAAGAAGCGTCTTCGACTGCGTGGCCAATAACAAAAATTGCTGCTTTTTGACCATTTTCTTTAAGGACCGGATAGGCCAATTCTATATTACTCTTGTATCCGTCATCAAAGGTTATCAAAACTGGAGATGGCGGCAGGGCTTTTTTATGGACTATAAATTCATAAAGGTCATTTGTAGTTATCGTTGAATAACCATTTTCCTTTAGCCAACCCATTTCCCTTTTAAATTGTTCAAGGCTGATAATCGAAGAGTTTTCAAAGGTTTCTAAATTGTTGTTATTTTCTTTAATTATATGATGGTACATCAATACAGGAATTCTGTCGCCGGTATTTTTCGCATAGCTAATATTTGTAACCACTATGAAGGTTAAAATAGAAAGTATAGCTATAGTTAATAAAATTCTATTCTTTTTCATAATAGACTCCTAAGTAAGTTTATTTTTCCATTCTTCTCTTAAAATCCCATAGCTCACACTGTCATAGTAAATACCCTTATGGTATCTTACCTTTCTGATTTGAGCTTCCTTTTTCATCCCTAACTTTTCAGCAGACTTCATCATGCGGATATTTCCACTCCAAGTGGTAAGTCCAATATGTTCGAGGAAGTCAAACTCTTTAAAGGTATCATTAATCCATAGTGAAAGGGCTTTTGTACCTATTCCCTTGCCCCATAAGTCAGTCCTGTAGATAGTAATTCCAATTTCCAGCCATCTTGTTTTTTTATCTTCCCAAACTCTGGACAGCATACCGACAGGTTCGGAATTTAATAATATACACCTTCTATTATCATGCAGGAAAAAATTAGACTCCAACTCCAAAAAACTTTCAAAGCTTTCACACTTTTTATAGTCATCGTCAAAGTAAGGACCGTCCCAGTTCTTCCACTCAGGTCTTTCTTCTTTAAAGCCAAGTTCCCAAATTTTCTTCAAATAATCTTTATTAAATCTTACCAATTCAACCTTATTCATGCTAATCTCCACTATTTACATATAAATCAATATACTTATCTATGGATTTTTGAATGATCTTTTTTGCAACTTCCTTATTCTCAATATTTTCTAAGGCTGTTTCCTTTCCTTCCAGAGCCTTGTAGACTGAGAAGAAGTGTTTCATTTCATCAAAGATATGCTTAGGGAGGTCTGTGATTTCTTTAATTCTATTGTAGGTTGGGTCGCCAAAGGGTATGGCAATAATCTTTTCATCTTTGTAACCGGAGTCCACCATGGAAATTACTCCAATAGGATAGCATTCAATAATAGTCATAGGAACTACATTTTCAGAACAAATAACCAGTACATCTAAGGGGTCATTGTCCTCTGCATATGTTCTTGGGATAAAGCCGTAGTTGGCAGGGTAGTGGGTGGATGTATAAAGTATCCTGTCCATCCTAATCAGTCCTGTTTCTTTATCCATCTCATATTTAACTTTACTTCCTTTGGGAATTTCTATTACTGCATCAAATTTGTCTACCCCGATTCTGTCAGGGGAAATATCATGCCAAATATTCATAAAACACCTCTAAAATTTGAAAATAATTTTTCATAAGTAAAGCTGATTTATAGGTCAACTTACATTTATTACTTATTCCTTCCTTGCATTGCATCCTTGCAATGACAGATGGACTCTTATTACTTCAAAACTTCCCTTATAACCCTCTTTGCATTTTTATAGGCAAGTTTTTCAATCTGATTTTCACTCCAACCGTCTTTTCTAAGGGCATCAAATAATAGTTCAAAGTCCTTAGCCTCATTGACTTCCAACTCTCCACCGATACCATCCAAGTCAGAGCCAAGGGCTACAAAGTCCTCTCCTCCCTTGTTTTTCATATGGTTCAAGTGTTTAATCATATCAGAAACCCTGCTATATACTATAACTTTTTTCTTATCATCACCATCAATATTAACCCAATTATCCGAAACATTAACCTGCTCTCTGTCCAAAAAGACCGGACAGAAGTTCAGACCAGAAACTCCACCGGAATTTGCCATGACCTTAATCATGTCATCAGTTAAGTTTCTTGGGTGTTCAGTAAGTTCCCTTGCATTGGAGTGGGAAGCTATAAAGGGCTTTTTTAAAATTTTTGCACAGTCATAAAAGCCAGCATCTGAAAGGTGGGAAACATCTACCAACATGCCTAATTCCTCCATCCTCTGGATTGCTTCAATTCCAAAGGGTTTTAGTCCTTTAGACATTATTTCGGGGTCAAAGGAGTTTGGAAAGCCAAAGCAGTTTTCAAAGTTCCAAGTTAAGGTTATTAGCCTAACACCTTCATCATAAAAGTATTCAAGCTTTTCAAGGCTTCCGTCAACAGGAGCTCCCTCTTCTAAGGTTAAAAAGGCAGATAATTTTCCTGCCTTGTCATTTTCAACCAAGTCCTCATAATTCTTTGCAAAGGCAACTATATTAGAATATTTTTCAACCTGTTCTTTAAAATATTTAATCCTCCCCTCCACATATTCATCTGGGGAATCATAATAGATATTTTCCTTTTTAAAATACTCCGGTTCAGCTAAAAAGACAGCAAAAAACTGGGCCATTTGTCCACCCTCAATCATCTTTTTAAAACTCACAGAAGTGTTTGGGTTTTCATAAAGGTCGCCTATTGCATCCTTTCTTGCCAACTTCATTAGTGTATCTGAATGTAGGTCTATAAATTTCATAACTGCCTCCTTTGCTTAATAATACCATATCATTAATAGATAATCTATAGTATTTATTTAAATATTTTTCCTTTGTAAAGCCTTTTAAGTGTTACAGAGAATTTTTAAATCATTATTTCCATAGTGTATTGGATTGCTTCAGCACCTTGCTAATCGAAATAAGGGATATTTAAAACAAAAAAGAGCGGGACTACGCTCTTTTTTGCCTTCATGGCTATACTCTAACATCGATGTTTCCCCCGAGATGAGGGTTAACAGAGCGTTCCATCGCCTGAGTCACAGCTAGAGACTGGCTCATTATCGATGCGAGCATATTTTGTTGAATTTCACTTTGGTCCATTGCTTTTTTTAAGACAAGGACACCAGCTTTCATATGCACATCTGCAAGTCGCATAGCAGAGATTGAACCTACATCCATAATATCCCTCCTATAAAGACTTATCCAAGAAGAGGCCGGTTACATTGGTTGTATTATCAAGACCTGGATATCCAGGCAGGTTTCTGCTGAAGTTTTCAACAACCCTTTCAGCTTCATCCAATGATTTTGGCAGTTCACTTTTGGACATCTTGACGAGTTTGTTTGCCATAGAAGAAATTTTCGATCTCGCTTGAGATTCGTTCGCAACACTTGTTTTGACAGCTGACATTCCTTTTTGTGCTGACTCAATGCCAACTCCGCCCTTAGTTGCTGCGTCAGTCAATGCAACTCTTAAAGAGCCTTGATTGACTATCTCTTTTTCAGGAGATCGAAAAATTGCTTGAGTTTCATTTCCATAGATCCTCATTTTTCATACCTCCTTGTTTTGGACTTTCGCCTCATGCATAAAATCCCATTTCTATTATCGGCAAATTATTATAGAAGCTTTAATTAATTCTATTCCCAATCCCAAATATTCCACTTTTTTCTTTCAGCTGCAAGTAATTCTCTGTCAGACAGTTCAAGATGTTCATTTATTTTTTTAATAAGTAGGTCTTTATGCTCGGGGAGCTTGCCCCTCAAGGGAAGAGAATTTGTCTTATGGCTTGCATTTAAAATGGTATTCAGTTCCAACTTCCCTATTAAGTCTCTTTCCTCAGTCAAAGTCTCCCTAACTCGTAGCCTTTGGAAGTTTCCATTTCTTACCTCTTCCACTAGAGCTGCCCCTTTAAAAACAACAGTTGTCACCAGGACGACTTCAAAGGGGTTTAACTTATTTAAAAATTCAGCAGTTTTTTCAGCATGGACTAGGCTCCATTTTTTACCGCCCAGTCCCAGCATAATATAGGTTGAATAATCAATCCCAAGACTTTCCAGCCTCCTTAAAGCTTCAAGTTGCCCTTTGGAATCAATCCCCTTCCTGTGATAATTTAAGACCTCATCAGACCCGGATTCAATACCTATAGAAAGCCTGTCCATCTTCAAGTCCTTAAGTCTCAAAAGTTCTTGGTCCGACTTATTCATAATATCTATAGTTCTTGCAAACATAGAAATATATTTTATATCAAATTTTTCATTTATTGTTTCGAGGACTTTCTCCAAAAAGTCAGTGTCTAAAGAAAGCGGGTTACCTTCAAGGAGGTTAAACTTCTTCGGTACTATCCTTTTATCTTTATAGTATTCTTTTCTATTTTTTATATATGACTTTATTTCTTCAAGTGGGTAGATATAAAATTTTCTACCCATATTCAAGTCGCAAAAAAGACACTTACTATATGAGCATCCAATTGTAACAGGTATCATTTCATTATGCATTTCCGGCATTGGAGTATAAAGGTAATTATTTTTCATGTTATTCACCAGTGGATTCTTACCCTTACATCCTTATTTGTAATCTTTTATACAGCTTTTCATAGATTTGCAAGGACAAAAAAAATAGTGTATAATGATACTAATAAAAAATAAAGGATGGTTATATGAGGGAGATAAGTGCAGGGGGTGTGGTTGTATTTAACAATGCTATCTTGCTCTTGCGAAAATTTAACGGCGACTGGGTTCTCCCAAAAGGAAGGTTGGAAAGAGGAGAAAGCCCTGAAGAGGCAGCGATAAGAGAGGTCTTTGAAGAGTCCGGGACAAAGGGCAATATTTTAGAATATATTGATAAGGTTGAATACAGGTATAGAAATATGAAACTTGGTAGGATTGTCCAAAAGGAAGTCTATTGGTACCTGATGGAAACCCGAGTGATGAAGGCAAGGCCCCAGAAGTCTGAGGGCTTTATTAAGGCTGAATTTGTTTATATAGATAATGTAGAGTCCATAGTAAGGTATGAAGATGAGCGAAAAATCATCCGTAAGGCAATAGAGATACATAGAAGAAGAGGCGAATAATATGTCTTTTTCCAGCGATGTAAAAAATGAACTGGCAAGGATAGTTGACAAGGGTAAGGAAGTTACAGAGCTATCTGCCTATGTGAGGATTCAAGGAATTGAAAACTATTTAGAGAATGGAACAATTGAATTAAAGACTGAAAATCCTGCTGTTGCCCGCAGGATATATACTTTTGTAAAGGGATTTTATGAGGATAAGACCAGTGTTGAAGCTAGGAAAAACACTTTGAAAAAAAATAATACCTATACGATTACTATAAGGGGTAAAAAAGAAAGCAAGGACTTCCTAAAGAAGGTTGGAGTTTTGGAGGATGGTTCTTATAATTTTTACCCACCTAAGCTTAAAGCAAATGAAAAAAGGGCCTATGTAAGGGCTGCTTTTTTAGCTGGAGGGTCCATTACAAACCCTGAGAAGGGTTATCATTTTGAAATATATTCGAAGACAGAAGAAAATGCTGAGGGCATTAAGGATATCTTGAGTAAATATGAGATTAATCCAAAGATTATAAGTAGGAAGAACACCTTTGTGGTGTATGTCAAAGAGGGGGAAAAAATTTCCGACTGTCTTAATATTATGGGGGCAGTCCAAGCCCTATTAAAATATGAAAATGTTAGAGCTATGAAGGACTTTAGGAATGGGATAAACAGGAAGGTAAATTTGGAAACAGCCAACCTCACAAAGACTGTGGAAAGTTCTTTAAGGCAGGTCAAGGCTATTGAGAGGATAGAGGAATTTATGGGGATTGACTCCTTGCCTGTTGGTCTAAGAGAGGTATGTTATTTAAGGCTTGAAAACAAGGAATTAAGTTTGGCAGAACTGGGTAAACTCATGACTCCACCCCAAACAAAGGCAGTTGTAAACCAAAGATTGAGAAGAATTGAGAAGATAAGTGAGGGAATATGATGGATCCGAGAAAAACTGTAATTGTTACAAATAATCCTTATGTATATGAAAAGTATAAAGATAAGAGGGATGTCAACTACTTAGAAGGGGGCAAGTACCTAGATGTTTTAGAAAGCATTAGACCCCTACTTCATAAAGGACACAAGCTCCTGACCCACCCATTATCAAGCTCCTTAAAACCAAATGAAACACCATATAAGAGTATAATGATATCGAAAGAGGAAGGGGAAGAAGTTGATTCTCAGGGCCTACTTCTTTTAGAAGATGCAATCACCTATACAAATAAATTTTTGACAGATAGGAAGACTACTGACTGGCCGGAGAATATATTAGATGATTTTAGGGCGATAGACTTGTCAATGATGGAAAATACTATAGATATTTTGGGGCATTAATATGGGATTTACACATTTACACCTCCATACGGAGTTTAGCCTCTTGGATGGTTTTGCAAAAACTTCGGAACTTTTTAAAAGGTTAAAGGAACTTTCTATGGATTCTGTTGCTATAACAGACCATGGAGTTATGTTTGGAATTCCAACCTTTTATAAGCTGGCTAAAAAATCAGGAATCAAGCCAATACTAGGCTGCGAAATATATATTTCCAGAAGGGGTATGGAATACAAAGAAGTGGAAGATAAGAAAAACTTCCACTTAGTATTACTTGCAGAAAATTATGAGGGTTATAAAAATTTGATGAAGCTTATCTCAATTGGATATGTTGATGGTTTTTACTACAAGCCAAGGGTGGACAAGGAGACTTTAAGGAAGTATTCTAAGGGTCTTATTGCCCTTTCTGCCTGCCTGCAAGGTGAGGTGTCACAGGCTATTATCAACGATGACTTAGTTGGAGCTAGAGACCTTGCCAAAGAGTATATGGATATTTATGGGGAGGAAAATTTTTTCCTTGAAATCCAAGACCATGGCATGGACTTGGAGAAGAAGATAAATAAGGAAATGCTTAAAATTTCTAAAGAGCTAGGAATTCCTTTAGTTGCAACAAACGATGTCCATTATTTAGAAAAGAAAGATGCATATATACACGATATCCTCCTTTGCATTCAAACCCAGGCAACAATCAATGAAGAAAGGAGGATGAAGTTTCCTTCGCCTGAATTTTACCTAAAGAGCACTGAAGAAATGGAGTATTTATTTTCTGAATACGAAGGGGCGATTTCCAATACAAGACTTATAGCAGACAGGTGTAATGTGGACTTGGAGTTTGGCAACTACCACCTGCCTAAGTATTATTCTAATTCTGACAAGCCTAACAGTGAACTGTTAAAGGATTTAGTATTTGATGGGCTTTCAGAAAGATATAGGACCATCACAGATGAAATAAAGGGAAGGGCAGACTTTGAGCTAGATACAATAATTTCTATGGGCTTCACAGACTATTTTTTAATTGTCATGGACTTCATAAGCTATGCAAAGAGAAATGATATACCTGTAGGGCCCGGTCGTGGCTCAGCTGCAGGGTCAATTGTTTCCTATGCCCTCCACATTACAGACATAGACCCACTAAGGTTTTCCTTGCTCTTTGAAAGGTTTTTAAATCCGGAGAGGGTGTCAATGCCTGACATTGATATAGACTTTTGCTATGAGCGTAGGGAAGAGGTAATTGACTATGTAATTGATAAGTATGGGGCTGAAAATGTTGGTAAGATTGCAACCTTTGGTACCATTAAGGCAAGGGGGGCCATTAGGGATGCAGCCAGAGCATTAGAAATTCCCTACAACAAGGCAGACTATATAGCTAAAGAAATACCTAATTCTCTAGGCATCACAATTGATGGAGCCTTAGAGGTAAATAATAAATTAAAAAATGAATATGAAACTGACGAGGAAACCAAGTTCCTAGTAGATATTGCCAGACAAATTGAAGGGGCACCCCGCCATGTATCAACCCATGCAGCAGGTGTTGTAATTTGTGAAGAGCCAATTACCGAGTATGTTCCGTTGGTGAGGACAAAGGATGCCATTGCTACTCAATTTAACATGATTGAATTGGAAGAATTGGGCCTTCTAAAGATGGACTTCTTAGGCTTAAGGAACTTGACCGTCATAAAAGACACAAAGGACCTAGTTAAGAAAACTCAAGGAATAGATATAAACATCGATAATTTTGACGATGAGAAGGTTTATGAAATCTTCCAAAATGCAGAAACAATTGGAATATTCCAATTTGAATCAGCAGGCATGAGAAGGTTCTTAAAGGAACTAAAGCCAACTTGGCTGGAGGACTTGGTAGCAGCCAATGCCCTTTACCGACCGGGACCAATGAGTCAGATTCCAAAGTTTGTTGAAGGAAAGCATAATCCTGAATCTATAACCTATCTTCATCCAAGTCTTGAACCTATACTTGATGTAACCTATGGCTGTATTGTTTACCAAGAACAGGTCATAAGAATCCTTCAAGACATAGGTGGATTTTCTGCTGCAAGGGCAGACAATGTCCGTCGGGCAATTTCAAAGAAGAAGATGGATGTAATGGAGGCGGAAAGACAAGTATTCTTGTATGGAAGTCAAGAAGGAGATACACATATAAGGGGTGCAATAAAAAACGGATTAGATGTGGATGCAGCCAACAGGATATATGACTTGATGATTGACTTTGCAAATTACGCCTTCAATAAGAGTCACTCTGCAGCCTATGCAGTAGTTGCATATGAAACAGCGGTCTTAAAGGTCCACTATCCGGTGGAATTTATGGCTTCCCTGATTACATCTGTTATGGACAGGACATCTGAGGTTGCCTTCTACATTAAAGAGGCTGAAAGACTTGGGATAGAAGTCTTGCCTCCAGATGTGAAGGAGTCCTTGGAAAACTTTACGGTAAAGGAAGGAAAGATTTTATTTGGTTTAAAGGCAGTTAAAAATGTTGGGCTTGGTGTGATTCAAGCAATTATTAATTCGAGAAAGAAAAAGATACCAACAACACTTTATGATTTTTTAAAGGGGATATATAACGAAGACAGGACAGCACTGAATAAAAGGGCAATTGAGTCCCTAATCAGGGCAGGTGCTTTGGATTCTTTTGGCAAGAGAAGGTCGCAACTAATGGGTGTCTTTGAAATGATTATTGAGTCAATTCAAAATGCAGGAAGGCGGAATGTAGATGGTCAGGCTTCACTCTTTGATGAAACCACTAGCTTTGAAGAGAAGTACCCTAACACCAATGAATTTCCAACAAAGATGTTACTGGAAATGGAAAAAGAAACGCTTGGAATATATATATCCGGTCACCCTTTAGACCCTTATAGGGAGGCCTATGATAGCATATCTCAGTATTCAACCATAGACCTGAAGAACCTGTCTGAAGAAGCTGAAAATGAAGAAATGCTAGAAGATACTATTGGGTTGAAAGATGGTCAATATATAACAATTGCAGGCATAGTCGTTGCTTCAAGGATTACGACCACTAAGACAAATAAACAGATGGCCTTTATAAAGATTGAGGACTATTATGGAGAAATAGAGATTATTGTCTTTCCAAACCAATACCAAAGGTATTCAGACTTAGTTCGTGAGGATATGGCAATTTCCGTATTTGGGAAAAT
>JAAYNG010000023.1 GCA_012520935.1 Tissierellia bacterium
AGTCTTTACGAAATCTATCCATGAAAGTTACTACCAGCTATGAACAAGAGCGAGTAAATAAAACAAAAGAAAAAAGCCCGATGGAGAATGCTATCATTAAGCTTTTGGATTTAGAACGTGAAATTGATGAAAATATAGATGAGCTGGTTGATTTAAAAAGAAAAATCATGGAAATTATTAATAGTATTGAATCTGACGAATATAGATTGGTCTTAGAAATGAGATATTTAAATTTTAAGACTTGGGAGGATATTTCTGAGAGCCTTAACTATAGTTATAGACAGGTTCACAGAATACATGGAGAAGCATTAAAGATGGTAAAGGTGAGCTAATTAGCCTAGAATAAGCCCTTGAGGGAATTAACCTTCAAGGCTTTTTACATATAGCACAATTTTTAAAAAAATGAATAGAATATAGAAAAGGGAACAATACTATAACAAAAATATTGAATTTTATAACACGATGTTATATAATTGTTACAAGGAGGAATAGTTATGAGTTATGCATTAGGTATGAGAATAAAAGAATTACGCCAAAAGCATAAGATTAGTCAGGAGCAAATGGCTGATGTGTTAGAAACAACTAGACAAAGATATTCTCGTATAGAGAATGGTCAAGTGGATATTTCTTTTGTTATGATAAAAAAAATAGCAGATTATTTAGGAGTGCCAACGTCGGATATAACAAGTGCTGAAGAAGAAAAGAAGGAACTTGTTACTTTGTTTAGAGAAAAAAACAGTGGGGAAGACGTAATAGATTCAGTTGCAAAAATTGAAGAGATATTGAAGGTTTTTCATGCTCATGAAAAGTTATACCATCAAATGAAGGTGCGTGATGGTTTTGTGGATTGATACAACTGAAATTGAAGAGAGAGCACTAAAGATAAGGCAAGAACATAATATACAAACTTATGGAGTTAAGGATATTTTTAGCCTTCTAGATCAAAGAGGAATTCATTTAATTAGATATCCTTTTGGTAAAGATGTCCTTTTAGGATTTTCTACGATTTTTGAGGGTAAAAGAGTGATTGTATCAAACTCATCCGAAATATTATCAAGAGAGATATTTACCATAGCTCACGAATTGGGCCACATTATATATGATTTTGAAGATGACAATCACGATGTAAAGATAGACATTGACATTGACGATATAGATGAAAGTATTTCTGAAGGCAGAGCCTTTCATTTTGCCAATTGTTTATTAATGCCAGAAGAAGAACTATTAAAATTCATAAAATTTGAGTTAAAGAAAAAACCAAATAATCTTAATGCATTAGATATTGTAAGAATACAAATAGAATTTCAAGTAAGCTATGCTTCAGCAGTTAAACGACTTTACGATATAGATGCTATAAACTATAGTCTTAAAAATGAGTTGTTTGATGAAAGAAATGAGATTACGTCAAGGTCTTTATTTAAGATGCTAGAGGCTGATGAAAAGCTACTAAAGCCATCAAATATAATAAAAGTTCCATCTAAGTATTTAGAGTATGTAATTACAAATTATGAAAATGGTCATATCCCATATTCAAGTTTAAATAAATCCCTCGCTCTTTTAGGAATAGACTCTGAAATCTTCAAGAAAGACAATTCTAAAGAAGATGAAGAGGAACTAGATATAGATGATATATTTGAGGAGTTTGAATAATGGATGCATCCTTAGATACAGATATTGTTATACATCTATATAAGAGCGATAAGAGGGAGTTGCTTTTTTCATATTGTAATAAACTGTATATGCATGAATATCTTTTAAATAAAGAGCTTAAGAATAAATCTGAACCAGTCTATAGAAAATTTCTTGAAGATGTAGAGAATGAACTTGTAACTATAATTTATAATTCTGAGTTAATTAAAATGGGCATTAAGGGTCTTTTTGAAGGCTACTTACAAGACTATAATTATCTATTTGATATGGGAGAAATACACGCTATTGCACTGGCAAAAGCCATGGGAATAGTCACTTTTCTTTCTGATGATACGAAAGAAGATGGTCCTCACGAGACTTTAGTTAAGGAATTAATTGAGGATGTAATACCATTTTCATTTTATGAATTGCTATTTTTGAAATATTTAGAATCGAGCATGACTCCGGAAGATTTATATGAGGAATTCGAAGATGTTAATTCAAATAGCATGAGTCAGCATCCTATGAAATTTAGGTCTAAGATGCTTTTTACTGTTAGGAGGTTTAGTAAAAAGCATGGAACAGAAAGGGACAAGCAATGGATTGATAATTTCTGTAGCAGCAAAGGAGTTAATTATAATCGCAAGATGGTGGAACTAAGAGATTTTTTAAGAACTTTATAATCATGGCACACGATGTCATAGAATGTCCTATCTATAAGTGATATAGTATAAAATAAGAAGAATATATAAAATTACCAAGCTCTGGAGCACTTGCTTACGGGGCTTTTTCTATGCCCAAAACAGGAGATGACTAAAAATGAAATGTAAGAAATGTGTCTGGGGAACATGGCTCTCACCTAAGAAGGTGTACTGCCTG
>JAAYNG010000024.1 GCA_012520935.1 Tissierellia bacterium
AAATATAACTACCGATCTTCTTAAGATATGCAAAACACTTGATTGTAAGATAAAAGATAATATAGAAACGATAATAGAATAATTTTTGGAGGATTAATTATGGAAATCAACAATATAGAAGAATTGTTCCTAATAACCAAAGAGCGGCTAGAGGGACAACACGGAACAATCACAATTAATTTTGCGAATAGAAGCCATGTGTATTCAGGAAATGATGTTATAGGTAATTGCTTACAGGAATGGTTACCTAATTGGTTTGAACATTTAGGTGTAGATATTAGACCCGGTGATAACACTCAGTCATTTCCAGATTTTGTTGCTAACTTTGAAAATATTAGCTATGATGTTGAGGTTAAAGCGTGGAATTACAATAACTCACCAGCCTTTGACATAGCAAACTTCTCAAGTTTTTTAGCTACAACTTATGATAGTCCAGGCAAACTAGATGCTTCCTATTTCATCTTAGGATATAGGCCTATGGACGATGGATTTTCACAAGGGTTTGTCGTTGAAAAAGTATACCTAAAACACATATGGGAAATCACATCCCCCTCAACCAAATATCCAATTGGCTTGCAAGTGAAACGTGGCCAACCATACGCAATGCGTCCATTTAACTTCGCAAGTAATGAAAGTGGATGTTTTTCTGACAAAACTGAATTTATAAATGCTGTTAAAAATGCTTTTGAGCTTTTTCCAAATGCTGCCATACCGTTTTCACCAGATGAATGGCTCGAAAGAGCGCTTTCTTATTAATAAAAGAAGTGATACTCTGTTATTTGCTGAGTATCACTTCTTTTGTTTCTACATTATTGGTAGATTCAAGGTATGATTCTATCAATCTCTTAGATACAGCTTTTATCACAGGAACACAAACAGTATTGCCTAACAAATCAAACGCTTCACTCTCTTTCAAAAAGTCAAGCTTATAATTACTGGGAAAACCAAACAATGCAAGTCCTTCATTAATCGTTAAAGAACGGATTCCTCCATTGACTGGAACTGCCATCTTGTGGACATCAGTTGCAACTATTGTTGGTGTTACGCTATCTGGACAAAGTATCTTGGTGAATTCAAAGGATAACTTACCCGTAACAATATTATATCCTTTGTCTAATGTGGTATCTGGCACTCGTCGATTATTAATTAATTGCTTTGGATGTTCATAAGTAAGATATCCCTTCGTAACTAAGTCATCTAATAAGAATTGCAACTTAGGATGAGGATAAAATGAAAATATCATGTCTGCTGTTAATGGCATTCCATCCATCCATTTTATCCCAATCTCATCTGCCCATTTTTTATTTCGTCTTTGTCTTAACAACAATTCCAGAAGTTCTTTTTGATCATTACACACATCACCTTTTAGTCCAATATCCCAACTGTGTATATTGTAGCTACCACCACGTTTGTCTTTTATTGCTTTTCCATATACTTCTTCTATCTTGTAGTGAGATAATAATTTTCTAGTAAACTCCGTCTGTATCGGGGGTATCGACTCATCTATGACGTCTCTTAATACCGCTGTCTTCTTACTGAATCCAGTTAATTCTTTTACCTTCTGATCCTTAAGTCCAATAATATAAATTCTGTTTCGGGATTGCGCTAGTCCAAAATCCTTACCATTTAATACTTTAGCTTGTATATTATAACCCATATCTTCAAGTGTAGTACGTATTATCTTAAATGTTCTTCCTTTATCATGATTAACAAGACCCTCGACGTTTTCTAAAACAAATCCGGTAGGTTTTTTTGATAGTAAAATCTTTGCAATATCAAAAAAAAGTGTTCCTCTTGTATCTTGAAACCCTAGCCCAAGACCCGCTTGTGAAAAGGCTTGACAGGGAAAACCCGCTAATAAGAAGTCAAAATTAGGCAAGTTAGATGGATTTATTTTTGTTATATCACATTCTGGATTTTCACCAAAGTTGTATTCGTAAGCTTTGATTGCCGCAGGTTTGATATCGCTAGAAAATACGCATTTCCCTTTTAGACCAAATTCATTAAGTGCCTGTTCAAATCCTATTCTAATTCCTCCCAGACCACAGAATAAATCGATAAATGTTATTTCATTTGTCTCTCGTTTAAGTTCTGACTCCAATTTCTCTATCCCCATTTCAAGTAATTTTCTACATTTTTGCGAGAAGCTATTACAATCAGGCAACGGTGAATTTTCGATGAATTTTCTATCCTTGGTATTCAAATAAATTGTTACAGGTTGCTTTTTATCTTTATCGTTTTTCCTACCCGAGCCTTTTCTATATCCTCCATGCATACTTACACCTCCATTAGGTGCTTCTATTATATCACAAAGGCATTGTTTTTTCAAGTATTTCAAATCCCGTTTTGCTGATTGTTTAGATTAGCAAGGCTTCTATATTACTAAGAGCGTTTACAGCCATCTTGTCAACTCCCCATATTGTTGACAGCAATTTTGTCAACCCGCAGAACAGGTAGAGAGTTTTGCATATTTATCTAAGCCCGAAAATAATGGGATTTTAGTTGCCTAGAAAAAGGACTTCACCCCCATATTTGCCGAATTTATAAGGTGACGAAACCAATAAAC
>JAAYNG010000025.1 GCA_012520935.1 Tissierellia bacterium
ATAGGTTATGGGGTTCTTGGCTTAATTGATAGTATTGATAAGTTCGACATTACAAAGGATATTAAATTTGAAACTTATGCTCAAATTAGAATAAAAGGTGCTATTATTGATAATATAAGAAAGCTTGATTGGATTCCAAGATCCCTTAGAAAAAAATCGAAAGACATACAAATCACTATATCAACACTAGAAAACAGGCTAGGAAGGTCTCCATCAAATGCTGAAATTGCATACGAAATGGGTATTGAAGAAGACAATTTAGATTTGCTTCTTTCTGATATATCAACTTTTAATATGTCTTCTTTAGAAGAGATGATATATTCAGTTGGGGATTATTTTACAAAATCAGAATCTTTAGATAGCCCTGAAGACATTTACGAAAAGTCAGAAATTGTAAAAATATTAGAAAAATCAATTGAAATATTAAATAAAAGCGAAAAACTCGTAATAACTTTGTACTATTACGAGGAATTGACTTATAAGGAAATAGGTGAAGTTATGGATTTGTCAGAATCTAGAATTTCACAAATTCATAGTAAAGCTATTTTGAAGATGAAGAATAATTTAATGAAGCAAGGAATTGATAATTATAGTTAGGTTTTCTAAAAATACATAAAAGGGGTGGCTATATGTTCAAAATTAACGAGTTTTTAGATTTAAATATTACAAGGAATGGCATGGAAGCATATATTTTAATCTCAAGAGATAGATTTTTTCCAGAAAATCTAGAGATAGATAAAATTATTAAAAATATATCGGATCAGATTAAATATGGACTAGATGAAAGCAAAGTTAGGGATGCTTTTGGTAGCGATATAGTCTATGATACTCCTATCTATATTGCAAAAGGTAAGGCTCCAGTTAATGGTGAAGATGGCAGGATAGAAAAAAATTTTGAACCAGAGCAACCACTAGTTCCTAAACTTTTACCAGATGGAACAGTAGACTTTAAAG
Organism: Tissierellia bacterium; assembly: GCA_012520935.1. GTDB lineage: Bacteria > Bacillota > Clostridia > Tissierellales > Peptoniphilaceae > JAAYNG01. The sequence goes on from JAAYNG010000025.1 coordinate 955, forward strand.
AATTGGGAACGATAAATCAAGTTAATTTAGGAGATGTATTAGCAAAAATAATTCCTCCAACTGAAGGTGAGGAGGGTATTATGGTAACAGGTGAAAAAGTGCCACCTAAACCTGGTAGGAAGTTGGTATCTCCATTAGGAAAAAATGTTAAATTATCTGATGATGAAACAGAAATTTTATCTACTACAAGTGGTTTGATTCGTGAAAAAGATGGAAAAATTTCTGTTGATAATGTTTATACTGCTGAATCAATTGGAGTTGCCACAGGTAATATTGATTTTGAAGGAAGTGTTGTTGTAAAAAAAGATGTTTTAACTGGTTTTACATTAAGAAGTACTGGTGTAATTGAAATTAAAGGAAAAGTAGAAGGTGGAGATGTTTTCTCAAATTCAGAAATACTAATTAGACAAGGCATACAGGGATATGGCAAACATAAAGTCGAAACAATGCAATCACTTTCAACAAAGTTTATTGAAAATGCCAATATTTCTGCTGAGGGGAACATAACTGCTGAAGCTATTATGCATAGTGATGTAGAATCTGGTGGGAATATTATTTGCATTGGAAAAAAGGGTCTTATAG
>JAAYNG010000144.1 GCA_012520935.1 Tissierellia bacterium
AACTCTATTTGTTTTTCAAGTAAAAGTCTTGAAAACTCTTCATTTGTTGAAAAAGTTTCTTCATCAGAATTCTTATCTTTATATAGAATTGCAATAGCCAAAAAAATTATAAACAAGCCAATAATCAATAGAACTACTTCCATAAAAACCCCCGTTAATTAGGACCAATCCTTATATCTGCTCCATCCCTATAAAGAGTGCAATTTTTCAAAGGATCCCTCACAAACATAAAGGCACTACCTATAACAATTTTTACACCTGGATGAATAACTTCAGAAGCTCTTACTTTACCATCTTTAGCATTCTTAATCTCTTCTTCCATTCTCTCTAATTCTGATTTTAAGTTTTCTATTTCACTATGAAGAGATGTTCTTGCAATTAATAGGTTATCAAATAGCTCCATCTTTGCATCATCAAGCTTATCAGCCTTCTTTAAAGTCTCAAAAACTTGAATATTGCTTAGAATACTCTTAAATTTAGGCTCATATTCCTTAAGTTTATTTTGAATTTCTAAATACTTTTCTTTATATTTCGGGTCAGTTCCAACTTCAATTACAGTTTGTGTAGCCATTGATGACCCAATAGTTCTTGCAATTACCTCTCTTTTAGCCATCACAGTACCACCTACAATAAGGCCCTTCTTTCCAATACAAATAATATTTCCACCAGATTCAACTTCGCTATGCATAATTGCTTCTGCAGTTATGTTGCCCTCAGCCGAAATATTTGCATTTTCAATGAATTTTGTTGAAAGAGATTGCATTGTTTCAACCTTGTGCTTGCCATATCCCTGTATGCCTTGTCTAATTAAAATTTCTGAATTTGAAAAAACATCTCCACCTTCAACTTTTCCTTTAATTTCAATTACACCAGTACTTCTTAATGAAAAACCATTTAAAACATCTTTCTTTACAACAACACTTCCGTCAAAATCAATATTACCTGTGGCAACACCAATTGAATCAGCCGTATAAACATTATCAACAGAAATTTTTCCATCTTTATCGAGAATCAAACCACTTGTAGTAGATAGGATTTCTGTTTCATCATCAGATAGTTTTACATTTTTCCCTAATGGAGATACTATCTTTCTACCAGGTCTAGGTGGGACTTTTTCGCCTGTTACCATAATCCCCTCCTCCCCTTCAGTTGGAGGAATTATTCTTGCTATTAAATCTCCTGAACGAACTTGATTTATTGTTCCCAATTCTTTAAAGTCTACTGTACCATCTGGTAAGAGTTTAGGAACTAGTGGTTGTTCTGGTTCAAAATTTTTTTCTATCCTGCCATCTTCCCCATTAACTGGGGCCTTACCTTTTGCAATATAGATAGGAGTATCATAGGCTATGTCACTATTAAAAGCATCCCTAATCTTGCTCTCATCAAGGCCATATTTAACCTGGTCAGATACGCTTTTAATAATCTTATCTAAATCTAGGCTTTCTGGAAAAAACCTATCTCTTGAAATCAAAAGATATGCTTCCATCCCATCCCTTGTAATATTTAAATCTAAAAACTCGTTAATTTTGAACATATAGCCACCCCCTTATGTATCTTTAGAAAACCTAACTATAATTATCAATTCCTTGCTTCATTAAATTATTCTTCAGCTTCAAAATAGCCTTACTGTGAATTTGCGAAATTCTTGATTCTGACAATTCCATAACCTCACCTATTTCTTTATATGTCAATTCCTCGTAATAATACAAGGTTATTACGAGTTTTTCACTTTTATTTAATATTTCAATTGATTTTTCCAATATTTTTACAATTTCTGACTTTTCGTAAACATCTTCAGGTGAATCCAATGCTTCTGATTTAGTAAAATAATCTCCAACCGAATATATCATTTCTTCCAAAGAAGACATATTAAAAGTTGACATGTCAGAAAGTATCAAGTCCAGGTTTCCTTCTTCAATCCCCATTTCTTCAGCAATCTCTGCATTTGATGGAGATCTACCTAATCTGTTTTCTAATGTTGATATAGCTATTTGTATATCCTTTGACTTCTTTCTAAGGGACCTTGGAATCCAATCAAGCTTTCTAATATTATCAATAATAGCGCCCTTTATTCTTATTTGAGCATATGTTTCAAATTTAATATCTTTTGTAATATCAAATTTATCAATACTATCAATTAAGCCAAGAACCCCATAACCTATTAAATCATCGTATTCAACTTTAGTCCCATAGAAATTATACATTCTACCAGCTATAATCCTAACAAGTTCCACATAATTTCCTATAAGTTTCTTTTTTATTTCCTTATCTTTAGTTTTACTGTAGTCTATCCACAAAGAATTAATATCCATAGCATCCTCCTTGAGGCTATATGGTCTTTTCCCCGTGTCCAATTGTTCTCACTTGTAAAGAACCATCTTCTGAATCAATAACAATAGTCCTGCCGAAATCTCCACCAGTGTCTTCAGCAATAATTTTTATTCCAACTTCCTTTAATTTTTCCTTTGTGGCAATAACATTTCTTTCTCCGACCTTAAGTGTGTCATTATTTGTGTTGAAATTAAACATCTGGGAGCCACCAGCTATTTTTGCAACTAAATTACTCTTGTTTGCTCCAGCTTTTATCATTTGATTAAGAAGTTCTTCTATACCTGTGTCTGCAAACTTAGCCTTGTTGTCATTATTTTTTATTTCTTTACTAGAAGGCAGCATTATGTGTGCCATACCAACAACTTTAGTTTGTTTATCATAAAGTGTTATGCCCACACACGAACCTAAACCAAGTGTTGTTAATAAATCGGGTGCTTTGGATACCTTTAAATCTGCCATTCCAATTTTTAAGGTTGTCCCTGCCATTTTAACTTACCCCTAACGCCTTAAATATTTTTTCAAAAGAGTCTAAATCTGGTATGAAGAATAAGTTTCCCCGAATAACCTTTTCATCTTCACCCTCAAAGACTGTTTCTATCATTAAAGCATGATCTGCAATATAACCATATTGAATAGCTGGCACTGAAAGAATAGCACCTGCCATGTCTATTGTTAAAGAAGGAATTGAAATATACATTTTTAAACCTGTGAGTTGTGAAAGAGAGTTAGAATAAGACGAAGCTAGAATATTACCTATTTCATTTAAAGCTGAAATATCTGATTCATCCATTTCGTCAACAGTTTTTTTTCTTCCGTATAACAAATTAGTTAAATTTATAGCAGATTGCATATCTAATGCGAACATTATGTTGCCTTGTATATCTTCAGAAAGTTCAAAATATATACCAACTATAATGTTTTCTTCTCCACCTAGTATTTCTGCAACATTTTTAAATTCCAACACTCTAACATTTGGTACATGCATATCCACTTTTTTGGAAATCATTGATGCTAATGCAGTAGCAGCATTACCAGCACCAATATTTCCAAGTTCTTTTAGGATATCTATGACCATACTGTTCATATTATCTATATCAATCATATAATCACCTCTAGTTTTCTAGAATTTTAG
>JAAYNG010000002.1 GCA_012520935.1 Tissierellia bacterium
TATATATTTAAGCAGATCTTCTTAAAAAAGTGTAACATATGTATTGACATTCTAGAGTCCGAATTGTATTATAATAAAATGATGTTGACTTCTATTTACACATATGATATCATACTATATTGCACATTAAATATCCCGTTACAACCGTTTTAATTTTAAAACGGTTAGTTGTTTTATTTGAAAAAGGAGTGAAAAAATGCCCCATCCCATTAAGTATGGCAGAACCGAGAGAATGAGTTATTCAAGAATACCTGAAGTCTTGGAGATGCCAGATCTGATTGAAGTACAAAAAACTTCCTTTGAATGGTTTGTCACAGAAGGTTTGAAGGAAGCCTTTAGCGACATTTCCCCAATCAAAGATTATACTGACAGCCTCAATTTAGAATTTGCCGACTATGAAATAGGCGAAAAGAAGTATACTGAAGAGGGTGCTAAGGAGCACGATGCAAATTATTCTGCCCCTTTGAAGGTTAAGGTAAGGCTTATAAATAAAGAGACCCGTGAGGTTAAAGAGCAAGATGTCTTTATGGGTGATATGCCACTTATGACTGACAAGGGTACCTTTATTATCAACGGCGCTGAAAGGGTCGTTGTTTCCCAACTTGTTAGAAGTCCTGGGGTGTATTTTGTTGAAGATATTGATAAGTATGGAAATAAGGTCTACAATGCGACTTTAATTCCAAATAGAGGCGCATGGCTGGAGTATGACCTTGATGCCCAAGGTGTTGTAAATGTAAGGGTAGATAGGACAAGAAGACTTCCAATTACTGTTATACTTAGGGCTATGGGTCTTGTTTCTAATGAAGAAATTATAGATATGATGGGAGAGTCTGAAAAGCTTATGGCTACACTGGAAAAGGACCAAACAGACTCTGAAGACTCCGCAATGTTGGAAATTTATAAAAAGCTTCGCCCAGGAGAGCCTGAGGCGATTGACAGTGCAAGGTCAATAATTAACAATATGTTTTTTGACCCTAAAAGATACGACCTTGCTAGGGTTGGAAGGTATAAATTTAATAAAAAACTTTCTTTAGCTAATAGGGTCGTAAACAGGAAGTCTGCCGAAGATATATATAATCTTGAAACCGGTGAGCTTATTGTTGAAACCGGTGAAATAATTACAGAAGAAAAAGCTTATGAAATTGAATGTTCAGGAATTAATAAGGTTGATATCCTATTAAATGATGAAAGGATTAGGGTTCTAGGAAACGGTTTTGTTTCTCTGGAGGCCTTTGACCTGCCTTTTAATACTGAAAATCTAGGACTAAGTGAGAAGATTAATTATAAGGTTATGAAAGACCTTATCCACACATATGAAGAGGCAAATGACCTTAAGCAGGCAATGATTGATAATGTAAAACTCCTATCTCCTAAGCATATTACTCCGGAGGATATTTTCGCAAGTGTTAACTATGAGTTCAACCTATTTATGGGACTTGGAGAAGGCGATGATATCGACCATCTTGGCAACAGAAGGATTAGGTCTGTTGGTGAGCTGATGCAAAACCAATTTAGGATTGGACTTTCCAGAATGGAAAGGGTTGTTAGGGAAAGAATGACTATACAGGATGTGGATGCTGCAATGCCACAGGAGTTAATTAACATTAGACCTGTTGTTGCTGCCATGAAGGAATTCTTTGGTAGTTCACAACTTTCACAGTTCATGGACCAAAATAACCCATTAGCTGAACTTACACATAAGAGAAGAATGTCTGCCCTTGGACCCGGTGGTCTTTCAAGGGACAGGGCAAGCCTTGAAGTTAGGGATGTTCACTCATCCCACTATGGTAGGATGTGTCCGATAGAAACTCCGGAAGGTCCAAATATCGGACTAATAACTTCACTCACAACCTATGCTAGAATTAATAAATATGGTTTTATAGAAGCTCCTTATAGAAAGGTTATAAAGGGCACTGGACAAGTTACAGACGAAATTGAATATCTAACAGCTGATATTGAGGATAGGCACATATTTGCCCAATCCAATGAACCATTGGATGAAGATGGGAAAATAATTGCTGAGAGGATAATTGGTAGGGGGCCAAATGGACAAATAGACATCTACTTAACAAAGGATGTTTCCTACATGGACGTTTCTCCTAAGCAAATTGTTTCCGTTGGTACTTCCATGATTCCATTCCTTGAAAATGACGACGCTAACAGGGCTCTGATGGGTGCTAACATGCAGAGACAGGCTGTCCCCCTAATGGAAACTGATGCTCCAATTATTGCAACCGGTATGGAATACAGGACTGCAACAGACTCCGGTACTGTTATTATCGCAACGGCAGATGGGACTGTTAAAAAGGTTTCTTCTTCTGAGATTATCATTAAGGAAACTAAGAGCAAGGAAGATAAGATATATAAACTATTGAAATTTGTCCGTTCTAACCAAGGTACTACCATTAACCAAAGACCTATTGTAAAAGAAGGTGACAAGGTTAAAAAAGGTGATGTTATTGCCGATGGTGCAAGTACAAAAAATGGTGAAATTGCCCTTGGTAAGAATATCCTTATAGCCTTTATGACTTGGGAAGGTTATAACTACGAGGATGCTATTTTAATAAATGAAAAACTTGTCATGGAGGATGTCCTAACATCTATCCACATTACTGAATATGAAATAGAGGCCCGTGAAACAAAACTTGGACCGGAAGAAATAACTAGGGATATACCAAATGTCGGCGATGATATGCTTAAAAACCTTGATGATAGAGGGGTTATAAGGATTGGTGCTGAAGTAAGGGCTGGAGATATCCTAGTTGGAAAGGTTACTCCTAAGGGGGAAACTGACCTTTCAGCAGAAGAAAGACTCTTAAGAGCCATCTTTGGTGAAAAAGCCAGAGAGGTACGGGACGCTTCCTTAAAGGTTCCTCATGGAGAGTCAGGTATTGTTGTGAATGTTTCTACCTTTACTAGGAAAAACGGAGATGAACTTGCTCCCGGTGTAAACCAAACTATTAGGGTTTACATCGCTGCCAAGAGAAAGATAAATGTTGGAGATAAGATGTGTGGTAGGCACGGAAACAAGGGTGTTATTTCAAGGATACTTCCTGAAGAGGACATGCCTTACCTGCCGGATGGTACCCCAATTCAAATAGTCCTTAATCCACTGGGCGTGCCAAGCCGTATGAACCTTGGACAAGTATTGGAAGTCCACTTGGGACTAGCCGCAAATGCTCTGGGTTGGAAGGTAGCAACCCCTGTATTTGATGGGGCTAATGAAGATGATATTGCTGAAGCTCTGAGAAAAGCAGGACTGCCTGAAGACGGAAAGATACTTTTAAGGGACGGAAGGACAGGACAACCGTTCTCAAAACCTGTTACTGTTGGATATATGTATATGTTAAAACTACACCACCTTGTTGATGACAAGATACATGCCCGTTCAACCGGACCTTACTCTTTGGTTACTCAACAGCCACTGGGTGGAAAGGCTCAGTTCGGTGGTCAAAGGTTTGGTGAAATGGAGGTTTGGGCCCTTGAAGCTTACGGAGCTGCCTATACTCTACAAGAAATCTTGACTGTCAAGTCAGACGATATTGTTGGCAGGGTTAAGACTTATGAGGCTATTGTAAAGGGTGATAACATACCTGAACCTGGTATTCCTGAATCTTTCAAGGTACTAATAAAGGAATTGGAAAGTCTTTCTTTAGATGTTAAGATTCTGGATGAGTTTGGCAGAGAGGTTGAGCTTAAAGAATCACTGGACGATGATATGACTGACTTAGACAGGGTGGAAAGAAACACAAGCGATAGAGACCTTTTCAAAGAAGAAGCTGACGAAAACGATGATGACGATTCAGGAGAAGTTGGCTACTTTGAAGACGATGATGAAGAAGATGTTGATGATGACGATTTTGAGGATGAAGACAGCGACGATGATGACGATTTTGATATCCCAACAGGTTTCATCTTAGAAGAAGTATTAGGTGATGATGATGACGATGATGAAGGCTTCGATTCAGATTATGATGACGAGGACTTCGATTAGTATTGAAAGGAGATGCGCTATTGCTTGACAATATTACTTTTGAGTCTATAGAGATTGGCCTTGCCTCCCCTGATAAAATAAGGGCTTGGTCAAAGGGTGAAGTAAAAAAACCTGAGACAATAAACTATAGGACACTTAAACCTGAAAGAGAAGGACTTTTCTGTGAAAAAATCTTCGGACCTACCAAGGACTGGGAATGTTTTTGTGGAAAATATAAAAGAGTAAGATACAAGGGCGTAGTATGTGATAAGTGTGGTGTTGAAGTTACTAAGGCTAAGGTTAGGCGTGAAAGAATGGGCCATATTGAGCTTGCTTCACCTGTTTCACATATTTGGTACTTCAAAGGCATCCCTTCAAGAATCGGACATGTCCTTGATTTAAAAACAAAAGACCTGGAAGGAGTCCTTTACTTCTCCAGATATATCGTTGTAGACCCTTTAGATAGTGGTATAGAAAAAAAGACTGTTATGACAGAGGGAGAGTATAGGGAAAAACTTCGTGAATTAAACGAGGAAGGTAAGAGTTTTGTTGCAAAGATGGGTGCAGAGGCTATTAAAGACCTGCTTTCAACAATTAATTTAGATGAAGAATCAGAAGCTCTAAAGGCACAAATTGAAAACACTACTGGCCAAACCAAGCAAAAACTTGTTAAAAGGCTTGAAACTATAGAAGCCTTTAGGAAGTCCGGAAACCAGCCGGAATGGATGATACTGGATGTAATTCCAGTTATCCCTCCTGACCTTAGACCTATGGTTGAACTGGATGGTGGTAGGTTTGCTACTTCAGACTTGAACGACCTGTACAGAAGGGTAATAAATAGAAATAATAGGTTAAAAAGATTGTTAGACCTTGGTGCTCCGGAAATAATCGTTAGGAACGAAAAGAGGATGCTTCAAGAGGCAGTTGACTCACTTATAGACAATGGCAGAAGGGGTAAACCTGTAACCGGTCCGGGAAACAGACCACTCAAGTCCCTTTCTGATATGCTTAAGGGTAAGCAGGGTAGGTTTAGACAGAACCTACTTGGAAAGAGGGTTGACTATTCAGGAAGGTCTGTTATCGTTGTAGGACCGGAATTAAAGTTCTACCAATGTGGTCTTCCTAAGGAGATGGCCTTGGAATTATTCAAGCCTTTCGTTATGAAACGCTTGGTTGATGAAGGGGAGAAGAATAAAAATACCACTAAAAAAGAAGGGGCACATAATATAAAGACTGCCAAGAGAATGGTTGAAAGGTTTGAGCCTCAAGTTTGGGATGCACTTGACTATGTAATCAAGGACCATCCTGTACTGCTGAACAGGGCTCCGACACTTCATAGGCTGGGAATTCAAGCCTTTGAGCCGGTCCTCGTGGAAGGTAAGGCTATTAAGCTTCATCCTCTTGTCTGCCCTGCTTTTAACGCTGACTTTGACGGTGACCAAATGCCTGTCCATATACCTCTATCTATGGAGGCTCAAGCAGAAGCAAGGCTACTGATGCTTTCTACAAATAATGTCCTTGCTCCTAAGGATGGAAAGCCAATAACAACACCTTCCCAAGACATGGTGCTGGGATGCTACTACCTGACCATGGTTGCTGAAGGTGAAAAGGGCGAAGGCATGATTTTTTCAAGCTATGAAGAAATGCTAATGGCTTATTACAATAAGGAAATTGCACTACATGCTAAGGTTAAGGTAAGGATAAAATTAAACAAGGATGACAATGGTAAGCTGATTGAGTCAACAGTGGGAAGGTTTATTATTAATGAGAAAATTCCTCAAGACTTGGGCTTTGTTAAAAGGGAAAAGGACCCTTATTCACTGGAAGTTGACTTCCTGTTGACTAAGAAAAAACTAGGGAAACTGGCAGAAAAATGTTATAAAAAACACGGTAATATCAAAGCAAGTCAATTGCTTGACCATATAAAGTCCATGGGCTTTAAATATTCTACCCAAGGTGCAATATCTATATCCATGGGTGATATACACATACCGGAATCTAAGTTTGAGAAGATTAGAAATGCAGAAGAAAGAGTTGACAAGATAGAAGATTTCTATAGGAGAGGTGAGATTACTGAAGATGAAAGATATCAAATGGTAATCGACACTTGGAATAACACTACTGCTGAAGTTGCCGGCACCCTAATGGATGATATCGACACTAATAATAACCTATATATCATGACTGAATCAGGGGCCAGGGGTTCTAAGGACCAAATTAGACAGCTGGCTGGTATGAGGGGCCTTATGAACTCTGCTACAGGTAAGACTATAGAAATCCCAATCAAATCAAACTTTAGAGAGGGGCTTTCAGTCCTAGAATTCTTTATCTCAACCCATGGTGCTAGAAAGGGACTTGCAGATACAGCACTTAAAACTGCTGACTCCGGTTATTTGACAAGAAGACTTGTTGATGTTGCACAGGAAGTTATAATCCTCGAGGAAGAATGTGGAACTGAAGAATACCAAATAATGAGAACATTCAGAGATGGAAATGAAGTTATAGAAAACCTGGCTGAAAGAATTGAAGGTAGGTATACTGTAGAAGATATAGTTGACCCTAATACCGGGGAAATAATAGTAGAAAAAGATGTTTTAATCACTGATGACCATGCAGAAAAAATTGAGGCTTGTGGCATCGAAGAAGTTAAGGTTAGAAGCGTGCTTGGTTGCCGTTCTGAGAGAGGAGTCTGTGCTAAGTGTTACGGAAAGAACCTCGCAACTGGCGACCACATCCAAATTGGAGAGGCAGTCGGTATCATAGCTGCTCAATCTATCGGTGAACCCGGTACTCAACTTACAATGAGGGGTTTCCATACAGGTGGGGTTGCCGGTGTATCTGACATTACACAAGGTCTTCCTAGGGTTGAGGAGCTTTTCGAGGCTAGAAAACCTAAGGGAATTGCTGTAATATCAGACATAAATGGAACAGTGTCTATTGTTGAGAATGAGAACAAGAGAAAGGAAGTAGTAGTAACTGGTGATGATGGCGAAAAATTCACCTACCCTATTAACTACGGCTATAGACCATTAGTTAAGGAAGACGATAGGATACTTGCAGCTGAGCCTATTACAGACGGTTCTATTAACCCTCACGATATCATGAAGATTAAAGGTATCGAGGGTGTTGAAGAATATATTGTTAAGGAAGTTCAAAGGGTTTATAAGATGGCAGGTGTTGACATCAATGATAAGCACGTTGAGGTTATTGTAAGACAAATGCTTGCTAAAGTTAAGGTAGAAAATCCCGGCGATACTGAACTTCTTCCAGGTTCAATGGTCCAACACTTTGAATTTGAAGAAGTAAATAGACAGGCTGAAGAAAGAGGACTTGAACCAGCAGAGGGTTCAAGGGTGCTACTTGGAATCACAAAGGCTGCCCTTGCAACAGAGTCCTTCCTATCGGCAGCATCCTTCCAAGAAACTACAAGAGTTCTTACTCAAGCAGCAATTGAAGGTAAGAAGGACAATCTGGTTGGGCTTAAGGAAAATGTCATCATAGGTAAGTTAATCCCGGCAGGAACCGGACTTAGCAAGTACAGGAAGATCTATGTTGAAAAAGAAGAAACAGAAACAGAAGTAGAGGAAGATAGTGTAGTAATAATATAGGGACTTACCCAAAAATTTATTAGGGGCGGATAATATCCGCCCCTTCTTCTATAAAGAAAGTCTGCTTTTGTGTAAGCCCCATCTTTATTCCATCATTTCCAATTGAATCTTAACCAGTTCGTTCTTAGGATTTTTAAAAAATTCATCTTTGCCGGCAGTTTCTATAATTCTTCCCTCATCTAAGTAAATAATGTTATCAGCTATCCTTTTAGCTTGCCCTAAGTTATGGGTTGCTATGATTATTGTATAATTCTCTTTTAATTTTACAAGCAGTTCTTCTATTGCCAGTGTATTCTTCAAGTCTAAGGCTGAACATGGTTCATCCAAGATTAAAAGGCTGGGGTCTACAGACAGGGACCGAGCTATTGATAGCCTTTGCTTTTGCCCGCCTGACAGCTTGGTTGCCTTATCATCAAGCCTGTCTGAAACTTCATCATAAAGTCCAACAAGTTCCAAGATTTCAACCGCCCTCTTCCTTTGCCCTTCCTTCGATAGCCCTTTATGGTATTCCAAAAGAAAGGAAATATTTTTAAGTATAGAAAAAGGAAAGGCCAAGGGGTCTTGAAAGACGATGGAAACTTCCTTCCTAAGTTCTTCTTTTTTCTTTTTAAAGATATCTTCCCCGTCAATCAAGATGGAGCCATTAATAAAGCCACCATCATCTTCAATTATCCTATTAAAGCACTTAACCAGAGTAGACTTTCCGGAGCCTGACTGGCCTAAGATGGCTGTAATCTTCCCCTTCTCAAATCTACAGGAAACATCCCTTAGTACAGGTTCTTTTTTATAGCCTGCAAACAAGTTTTTAACCTCTATCATCTTCACCCCTCCTTGCCCTATGGCTTGAAAAAGACCTTACTGTTAACTGTATAATCAATAATAAGGCCATAAGGACTGCAGCCGTACCGTAGGCCTGTTCTTGACTTATCCCATTGGTTACTAAAATATACAAGTGGTAGGGCAGGGACATGAAGGGCTTTAAAATCGACTTAGGGTGTCCTGCATTTATAACTACACCGGTGTACATAATTGGTGCAGTGGCACCCATCCCATAGGCCATTGAAAGAAGCATAATTCCAACTATGTCCCTCCAAACATTTGGAATAACCACCCTTCTAATTGTATACTCCCTGCTTAAACCTAAATTTAAACCCTGTATATAATAGTCCCTCCCCTTCTCTATAAAGAGCTTCTTTGCCCTTAGGCTAATAAATGGAAGGGTCATAACTGCTATACTTATTGATGCCACCAATAAGGACCTTGATTGACCAAGAATAAAAATAAATACAGTGTAGGTGACCAAGCCATATATGATTGACGGCACGCCTGATAAGACTTGATTAACCAAGTGTATGGCTCCCTTTAACTTTCGATTTTCATTATAAAAGGCCAAGTATAGACCTGTGCCTATTCCAAAAAATCCGGAAATTAATTGGGATAAGACACCATTGCTTAAGCTCCCTGTAATGGCCGGTCCAATTCCCCCTTCTGACCCCAGTGGGATTCCCTTTGGCTTCCTTGCGATAAATGAAGGGCTAAGAACTCTTGCCCCTTTGGCAAATATGTAGGCAAAAAGAAAAATAGATACTGCTAGGCTAATAAGTCCTAAAATAATTATTATGTACTTTAATATTTTACCCTTTACTTTCCTAGTCATCTTCAATCCTCCTCCCAATATAAGAGGCTGTGACCAGTACCCCGATGAGGATTAGTAAAAGGACACCATTTGCCAGATACAAGGCTGAAAGGTGGGTAGACCCATAGGCAACATTGCCCATCTCTAAGGCTGTCAAGGACGGGATTGTTTGAGCCCTCCCCAGAAGTTTAGGGAAGATTGGCGAATTCCCAATAACCATCATAACTGCCATAGTCTCTCCTAACGCCCTTCCAAAGGCTATGATTGAAGCCAGCAAGACAGACCTGCCTATGGATGGCAAAATTATTCTATAGATATATGTTTCCTTATCAAGACCCAAACTCATGGATGGAATCTTATAAAGTGAAGACAGGTGACTTAAGCTTTCAACTAGGGTGGAAATAATAAATGGCAGGACCATTATTGCCAGAACTATACCGCCGGCTAAGACACACTGTCCGGCTGCCATGCCCAGCTTGTGGGTAAAGAAGTATACAACAACATTCAGTCCGATAAATCCGAAAATAACTGAAGGAATCCCTGCCACCATGTCCATCAGGCTTAAAATAAGACCTTCCAGCCTTGCAGCTAGGTAGAACTTTATGAATAAGGCACTTGGTATTCCTAGAATCAAGGCTAAAAATACAGCCAGAAAGGAAACATAAAGGCTGGCTAAAATAGCAGGGACCAGTCCAAAGTGAGCCGGGTCTGCAGCCGGTCTCCAAGCCTCACTTGGAGAAAATACGCTCAAACCATGTTCACTTAAAACTTGACCTGACCCATTAATGATTATAAATAAAACGACTGCCAAGACCATAATCGACCCCAGCATGCCAATAAATATAGATAATCTAGTTAAAATGTCCTTTACTCTGTTCATATTATCACCTTAATATTAGATATTTCTTTCAAAAAATCGTCACTGTGGAAGAAGTGTGACAAACCATATACCTATTAGGATTGCCATACACTTTTTCTATTCACAATGACGACCAAATTCAAAACACTATAATCTTTTATTTAACAGGTACAAAGCCCATTTTTTCGATTGTGCCTTGACCTTCTTCGCTTAACAAGAGGTCAATAAATTTTTGTTCTGCAGGATTCGGCTCACCGGATGATACTATTAAAAGTGGTCTTTGGATTGGATAAGACTTGTTAACAATATTTTCTTGGTTGGCTTCTATTCCTTCAACCTTTATAGTCCTCACCTTGCCGGCATTTTGGTTTACCACTCCATAAGAACCATATCCAATTGCATTAGGGTTGTCTATAACATTTTGAACCAGTTCACCCATAGAAGCAGCTTGGATTGCATCTTCTTTAACTTGAACATCTCCCATTATAGCCTTTTGGAAGACTCCATGGGCTCCACCATTAACATCCCTTGTGATAACTATAATTTCTTCATTTGCCAAGGCAGGGTCAATGTCTGACCATTTTTTGTATTCGCCTGAAAAGATTTTCATGATGTCTTCCTTAGTCAAGTCGTCAGCTATTTGGTTGGCAGGGTTAACTGTTATTGTTAGGGCATCTACTCCAATCATTACTTCATTATAGTTTGGAATTTGTTCCTTCTCTTCATCCTTTACTTCCCTTGAAACCATACCGAAGTCAGTGGTGCCTTCAATTACAGACTTAACACCTTGACCTGAACCTCCAGATGATACGAATATAGCAATGTCTTTATCTCCTAAACTAGGGTCCACCTTGTCCCATGTTCCATACTCCTCATTATATTCTGCAGCAATTGCAGAAATTACAGGTGCAAGAGTTGATGAGCCGTTGAAAAGTATAGTTCCATTAAAGTCCGCAACCGCAGGCTCTTCTGTAGTTTCTTGTGTTTCCTCTGTTTGTACTTCTTCCGTCTTTACTTCCTCTTCTTTTACTTCTGTCTTACCACAGCCGGCAAAAACAAGCATGACCATTAATAAGGCAAGTAAAAGAGATAAACTTCTTCTCATTTTCATTTAAAAACCTCCTGTATTTTTATTCACACTATTATATCATGTATTTTAGTTATCGTAAATGCAGCAATTATCAATACATGCATTGCTTTCTATAGATAATTCTTATATTGTTGTTTATGGACTTTCTTGGGTACATATAAGTTAAGGAGGGATAAAATGAAAAAAGTATTATTTTATGCAATGACCGGTGAGAAGATGTGCTTTCAACATATTCTGTTAAATGCAATGGACTTACATGAGGCAGGGGTAGAGGTTGCCATAATATTTGAAGGGGCAAGTGTAAAACTGCCTTCAGTATTAGAAGAAGAGAAAAATCCTTTATACTTAAAGGCTAAAGAAAATGGTATAATTAAAGGCATCTGCCTGGCATGTTCAAAGGCTATGGAAGTGTTTGAAAAGAACGAAAAAACAGGTCTTCCAATGCTTGATGACATGAAGGGACACGCAGGCATGAAAAAGTATGTAGAGGATGGCTTTGAAGTAATTAGTATGTAAGGCTAATTGGCTGGTTAAATATAACCGGCCAATTTTATTCTTCTATTGTTATTTCCTTTGTAGCCAATATTTCAGATACAGCCTTTGAAATCTTCTCCCAATCTTCTATGTCCGACTCTAAGGATAACTTTCCCTTTGCTCTTATCCTATAATATTTACGGGGAGGTCCGCCGGAAACTTCACCCAGATAACTTTCCAAGGCTCCTTCCTTATGAAGTCTTCTTAAAATCGCATAGAAACTACTCTCGCCCACATCCGGAAAATATGGACTCATTAACTTCATAATATCATAACCGTATAGGTCTTTAATTGATATTAGGTGGAGAATACACATCTCCATAAGACCTTTTTTCATTTGCGGGTTCATTTTCTCTCACCCACTTCTAACCTGCGAATAAAAATATAAAATATAACTGCAAATAAGAGACCAATAAAATACGCTAGAGAAGTCCCCTTTATTAATTTCAAATAAGCTTCAAAACTTGACAGTCGTCCGTGGATACCAAATATAGCTAAAGATGATAATAATGCCCCTCCGCTATGACAAACTAATGAATAGTAGTATGGATTAACAGTAAAAAAACTAAACAAGGCAACTAGGAACAAGCTTAAAAAAATTAAGATTGGCCCATATAGCATAAGTCTAAGTTGTAGCTGTGTTGGTAGCCAGCCAGCATTAAACTTTTTAGAAATTTCAAAATAGAAAAGATATAGGATTCCTACTAGAAGAATAGTTAAAAAATGTAATAAAAATAATCTTGTCTTTCTTATTTCTAAAAAAACTGAATAACTTGGCAGGGATGAAAATTTTCCACCTAATAAAAACCATAAGACCAACCAAGTTAATCCTATTATGGGATGGAAAGTAAGATTTCTTATTATATATAAAATACCTATTATAGAAAGAAATATAAGTAGTAAAGCTCTTACAATCAATCCCTTAGACACTATCGAATGTTGACTTTCTCTTCTTAAAGACTTAACCACTTCCTTTGGAGGACCAAATTCAAGACATAGGTCTTCCTCTGTCTTCCCGTCCTCTAAGCCGGTTTCAAAAAAAGACCTGTAGTCTGACAATATCTCCTCCGTTTCTTCTCGATTATGACTTATCGAAAGGCACTGCCTAAGCTTGGCTAAATACTCATTCATATCCATAGGGATACCTCCAATCTTTTTCAAACTACTGTTGTATAAACAATAGTATCATACTACTGTTTAATAGTCAATAGTTTCCAGATAAAAAAACCGTAGAAATTAATCTACGGTTTAATATAATCGCCCCTATTACTATACCATATTAAAAAATATTACGATAAATTGAATTATCACAATTAAAACTGCAATCCCTCCAAAGATATATGCATTTTGAAGCTTCTTCTCAAAGGACTGTAGTTCTAGCCTTGTTGATTCCTCAACATTTGTTAGCCTAGCCTTTGTATATACATCATTTTGTTGAACGACATTTTGAAGACCGTCAAATTTTTTTATCAAGATTTCTTGACTTGAATCGTCTCCAAAGCTTTCCTCTTTAGACACAGCTTTTTCTGCTTCGTATTCTTCCATAAAATTTTGAAAAACATCAGTCTGGTTCATTACCAATTCCCACATCTTGTCTATGTCAGTCAGGTGATATATGCCTGATAGTTCATTCTTATAATTTTCCAAGTCTTTAATGATTTCTTCCTTCTTGCTTGCATCCTCTAAAAGTTTATTACTTAATATAGATAGTTCTTCCAAACGGGCCTTGTTTTCGTTGTTCTCTTTATTTCCTCCCTCAGACTCCTCATTTCCGACTTCTTCCAAGTTCTTCTTAATCTCTTCAAAAACTAATCTTTGTTTTTCAAAATTTTCTTTAACTACATTGAGGTTATTGCTCAAGCTTTCATAGTTTCTTGTAATGGAATCAAACTTATCTTCAAAACTTTCAGTTTCCTTAGGCTCAGCCATAGCTATTTCAAAAGCATTGACCCTCTCTTGAGTTATTTTTTGAATTTCTATAAATTCCTTGTTCCTAAGCTTTAATTCTTCCAGTTCACTCACTGTATTCTCAAGGGCTAACTTTATATCATCTTTTTCATTTTCAGCTTCACTATTATCTACTTGCGTAACTTGTTGGAAACTTGTTTTTCTAAGATCTCTAATTTCTTTTTCTGAATTTGAAATATCCCTCACCAAACGGTTGGTTAACTTAGATAATTCTGCTATCGTATTGGTGTTCTCTTCATTTTTTACAATTAGATTTTCAATCTTTCTAGCAGTAGGTCCGGCTAAATTTTCTTTATTTGCCATAAGGGACCTGATGTTAGCTTCCTGTGATATATAGGCCTTCCTTTGGTCCTCTAAAATCTTCTCTGTTTGATTTTGCCATTTTTTTAGTTCATCCAAGTCTGTCTTGTTGCTGTTAGTTGTTTCCCAGAGATAGTCAGTATCGGATAAGTGTTTCATATTAGAGAGTCTTTCAAGTAGGGGCTTATATTCGCTGTAGTCTTCTGAAATATTGTCCATGTCCTTAGGTAGCCTTTCCATGTTGGCAATTATATTTTCTATATCGGCCTCCTTGTCTGTCATAGCTAATAACAATTCATCAAGGCCTTCAATTTCTTCATAGTCCACCAGCTTTTCATTGAAATCTTTTAATAGTTTAAGTGTATTCTTTTGGTCGTCAATAATTTTTTTCATCTGCCCCTGAATCACTTTAACATTTTTCACAACACTCATTATTAATCCTCCTCTAATACTTTCCATGTCATTAATATTTTTAAGTACTCTACTAAATAAAAATATAACTGCAACTATTATATCATTAATTTCTTTTTTTATAAATAGAAAAGTCGTTATCTGTATTATAATTTAGAATTTTGTAAGGTTATAATAGATATGTGTCACAAATAAATAAAAACAA
>JAAYNG010000026.1 GCA_012520935.1 Tissierellia bacterium
GGATCGGGTAAGGTTTGAAACATGTAGTGTCATAATGCCTCCTTGTATTATTTAATCCATAATATTTTACTCAATTATGTTATAATTATCAGGCTGTCTGAACCCCAAGAGGGGAGGTGGTTCCCTTTTATTTAATCCCCCTTAAAAAGGACCTTATAATTTTGATATAATAGGCCGAGACGAAAAGTAACAGGGCACCATAAAATATCCTTACCAAAATAGGAATATCTCTTATTCTAAAATATAAAATGCCCAAGGCAGCTATGCCTATTAAAAAGATTAAAGAAACAAGTAATAAAATAATAATTCTTAAAGGTAAAGGGTACTTTTTATTATCTAAGCTATCAATCCCTTTGATAAGTAGCAAGCTCAATACTACTGATAAAAGCAACCTTACCATCCAATTCATATCACTAACCCCCGAAATATAAAACTAGCCATCATTGTCCTTCTTATAATGTTTCCTCACAGCCTGTGTCAGCAGGTACTCTATTTGGGCATTTATGGAGCGGAAGTCGTCCTCTGCCCACTTTGCTATATCATTATATAGGGACTGAGAAAGCCTGAGCAGGATTTGCTTCTTTTCCCTATCTTTTTTTTCCACCACTAGTAAATTGTACCGGAGTTCACAATTGGTTGGGCATCCTTACTTCCACATAGGACTACTAAGAGATTGGAAACCATTTGTGCCTTTCTCTCTTCGTCTAATTGGACAGTCCTCTCCTGCTCCAGTTGGTCTAGGGCCATGCCCACCATAGAAACTGCACCCTCTACAATCTTTTGCCTTGCATCAATAACAGCCTGAGCCTGTTGCCTTTGTAGCATGGCTGCTGCAATCTCCGGTGCATATGCAAGGGTTGTAATCCTAGCTTCTAAAACTTCTATACCTGCCACATTGACCTTCTCTTGAATTTCCTTTCTTATAACAGAGGCAATCTCTTCCGAAGACCCCCTTAAAGATGTTTCTGCCAATGAATCGTCAGCATCGTAAGGGTAAAGTCTTACAGTATTTCTCAGAGAAGAGTCAGCTTGGATAGATAAGAATTCCATAAAATTGTCCACATTAAAGACAGCCTTTTCGGGATTGACAATCTTCCATATAACTACTATTCCAATGTTAATAGGATTTCCCAAAGCGTCATTTATCTTTTGCTGAGCATTATTTAAGGTCATAGTCTTTAAAGATAACTTCTTACTTACGGACATAGGAACATCCACAGCCTCTTCAGCAGTTTTAGATGATGAAAAAGCCTTCTTGGCAGATGAAGCCAACATAGTCGAACTTGCGTTTGATTTCTCAGTCACAGGGTTTATTGCCGTTACAAATGGGTTTACAAAGTAAAAGCCTTCCTTCCTTAATGAACCGTAATACTTACCAAAGAGGGTAAAGACATAAGCCTCATTCGGGTTTAGCTTCTTAAGACCCGCAAAGGAAATTGAAGCTGAAATAATAAGCAAAATGCAAACTATTAAACCGATACCGAAAGTTAAACCGCCGATTTCTCTTGCATCAGCCTTGCTAGCCAAAGCAATAATTGAAAGAACTGACCCGATAAGGATTGCAAGGATTACAAATAATCCTATGAAGCCGTTGATTGACCACGCTCTTCTTTCTTGAAAGTCTCTACCGTTAATTCCTTTTTCCATACAAAAAACCTCCTTTTTATTTCGCATAATATCATTATGATATCACTTTTATATCTTAATCATATTATACCACCCTAAGTCAAAAAGTAAATAGTTTTTTTGTAAAGTTTATGAAAAGTTTTTTAAGACTTGTTATTAATTTTATTTCTCATTTGCCAAAGCCTAAGCCCCACCCGGACAAAGACATAGATGTATAAGACTCCGGCAAGGACATAAATGATAAAGGAAAGTATCACTATGAAACCTTCAGTTAATCTTAAACGACCTATGCCCGGTACAAGTACAGCGAAAAATATTATTAGTAGGGGGAGTAGACGGGTTAGCATTAAATATTTAATCATATCCAACTTTGACTCGTCATCTGAAAAAATCTCTCCTTCTTCCTCTGCCCTTACTTGACTAGCTGCCTTCCTAAAATGATTCCAGCCTAGACTATAGCCACAATATTCCCAACCATAGTCTTTAAACATTTGAAAGTAGTCATTTGGCATTTCCTTGTTCTTGTAGTCCAACTTATAAATATAATCTTCCGGCTTTGTTTCTTCAAAGATAAAGAAAACAGGAGGAATTAGTTTTACAAGCCTCCAACCATTCCTATGTTCTTCCTCCAGCCATCTTTCTTCCTCTTCATAGTCAGCAATTGTAAAAAACTTAATCTTAGTTTTTCTCCTAGCCATTGTATTCACCTCCGGTACTGTTAATGTAAAGCCTCCTAATCCTCTTCAACTCAATTTCTAAAATTTCCTTGCCTAAGTCAGTAGCCTTATAAATCTTTCTTTTTTCAACTTCATTCACAAGACTTATCAGCCCGTCCTTTTCCATCTTTGACAGGGTCCCATACATGGTGCCGGGTCCAATGGTAACCTCGTCCCTTGTCATTTCCTTTACCGCCTGACCAATCCCATAACCGTGCTGGGCTTCCTGCAGGCAGAACAAGATATAAAAGGCAGTTTCAGACATAGGGACATAAATCCTTCCTAATCTTTCATCCATAAAAGCCCTCCTTTACATCAAGATTCAATACATCGTAGCTCGACATATAAAATATATCACGGCTCGATATACTTGTCAATAGTTTTTAAAAATTTTTGAAGCTATTTTAAGATAATTTACTTTCTTGAAGTTATAGGATATAATATAAGTTGGAGGAGATATAATATGAAATGGATGAATAAATTGGAAGAATTACTTAACATTCCAAGTCCTACAGGGGACACTGAAGAGGCTATTGCCTTTGTGGAAAAGGAGTTCAAGACCCTTAAGGTTCCTACTGAAAGGACCAACAAGGGGGCCTTGCTTGCCACAATTGAGGGAGAATCTGACGAGGCGATTACTTTTTCTGCCCATGTGGACACTCTTGGTCTAATGGTCAAGGAGATTAAGTCCAATGGAAGGCTACGCCTTTCTAAGGTTGGTGGATTTTCTTGGATTTCTGTAGAGGGTGAATATGTAACTATTTCAACCTTAGATGGCAAGGAATATACAGGCACTGTCCTTTCGACCAAGGCATCTACCCACATTTTTTCAGACGAAACCAACAATATGAAAAGAGATGACGACAATATGGAAGTGAGGATTGACGAGAAGGTTGAGTCTAAGGAAGATGTGGAAAAGCTTGGGATTAGGGTTGGGGACTTCTGCTATTTAGACCCGAGGGCTGAGCTTACCGAGTCAGGCTTTGTCAAGTCAAGGCACTTGGACGACAAGGCTGCTGTGATAATACTTTTACAGTTGGCGGAAAAGATTAAGAAGTCGGGTAAGCCTAAGAAGACGATAAATTTCTTGATTTCAAACTACGAAGAGGTTGGACATGGAGCTACTGCAAGGATACCTGAGAATACAAGGGTCTTTTTTGCTGTGGACATGGCTAATCCGGGTCCCGGTCAAGAGTCTTCGGAATATTCTGTGACCATTGCAGCTAAGGATTCTTCCGGTCCCTATGATCTGGGACTTAGGAAGGAACTTGTCGCCTTGGCTGAAAAGCATAAGATTTCTTACAAGACAGATATATATAATTATTATGGGTCAGATGCTTCTGCTGCTTTGAGGGCAGGTCATGACATCAGGGCTGCCTTGGTAGGTCCCGGGGTTGATGCCTCCCATTCTATGGAAAGGACCCACAAGGATGCCATAGATGAAACTGTGAAGTTGCTGGTGGCTTATGTGGAAGTTTAGCATTGCAATACTTTCTGCCATCTTAGCAGTGTCCGGTTCTATAGCCAGAGCACCGGATTTGGATGAAGTTAAAGCGGTAGAGAATGTTGAAGTGGTAG
This sequence comes from Tissierellia bacterium, assembly GCA_012520935.1. Classification (GTDB taxonomy): domain Bacteria; phylum Bacillota; class Clostridia; order Tissierellales; family Peptoniphilaceae; genus JAAYNG01. The sequence continues at coordinate 3,921 of JAAYNG010000026.1, forward strand.
AGACTGTTGAAGTAGTAGAGCCAGCTGAAGTTGTTGAAACTGTTGAAACTGTAGAGGAAGTTAAGTCTACCGGTATAGACTTGACCTTTGTCGGTGATGTGACCTTTGTAAACCCTATAGATAGGCATTCTAGGAAACATGGCTACCAATATGCCTGGGAGCATGTGTCCCATCACTTTCAAGATGATGATATTTCATTAATAAATTTGGAAACTCCGATTTCAACTAGAGGAGAGCCCCACGAGTGGAAGGAGTTTACTTATCGGTCAAGCCCAAAGAATATAGGGGAAATGAAGGAGGCTTCCATTGAATATGTAAACCTTGCCAACAACCACTTACTGGACTATGGGAGGGTCGCCTTTGCCGACACCTTGAAACTTTTGAATGAAGGAGGAATAAAGTATAGCGGGGGTGGAATGGACATCCAAGAAGCGAATAAGCCTGCGGTATTTGAAGTTGACGGTAAGACAGTTGGCGTGATTTCTTATTCACGGGTTGTGCCGAAGGTTGACTGGTATGCCACGACCAAGAGGTCGGGCATAGTTGGTGCTTATGACTCCCAGCTTAAGGGGGTCCTTGAATATGTTAAGGAGTACAACAGTGAATTTGACCTGCTTGTTCTTTCAATCCACTGGGGGGAAATGTACCAAGACTATCCAAGAAAGCAGGAGGAAGTTGCTGCAAGAAAGTTAATTGATGCAGGGGCGGACTTGATTATCGGCCACCACCCCCACTGCATACAGGGGGTTGAAATTTACAAGGGTAAGCCGATTTTCTATAGCATGGGGAACTTTATTTTCCCAAACCTTGGCAAGAATGCCGATACTACTTTTATAGGGAAGGCAAGCTTTGAAGGGGACAAGTTCACTAAAATGGAGATGGTTCCTTGTAAGATTGTGGGAGGGAGACCGGTTCCTCTGGAAGGTAAGGAAAGGGACAAGGCCTTTTCCAACCTTAATAAGCTTTCAAAGAAGTATGGGACTGTCTTTAAAGACGGGGTATTGACGGGGGATTAAATTCAAATATAAAAGCTGCTAGGAATTTTCCTAACAGCTTTTCTTTTATTTAGTCATCATCGTCATCATCGTCATCATCGTCATCATCGTCATCATCATCGTCCCAATCATCATCGTCGTCATCATCATCCCAATCATCATCGTCATCATCCCAATCGTCGTCCCAGTCGTCATCATCATAACTAGTTTTGACCGGGTCCTTTTTAACAGGTTTGCTTGCCGGGGCACTAGGTTTAATAGTCTTCATATCGTCATCATCCCAGTCATCATCCTTGTCAATCTTTTCTTTTGCAATTTCGCCGGTGTATGCATTTACCTTATATTCATATTCGATACCATCTTTTTCAAAGTCAATTTCATAGAAACCATCGTCCAAGTCATAGTCCCTGTCCCTTACATCGGACTCTTTGATTCCAAGTCTGTTGAAAACGATTTCCTTAGCCTTTTCAAAGCCGATGTATCCGGACTTATTGCCGGTGTTTTTCACCATATAATCATCGTCTACATCAACTTTAACTGCTGAAACTTTGCCTGTAAGTGCATTTACCTTATACTCATACTCAACGCCATCCTTCTTAAATTCCATTTCGTAAAAACCGTCGTCCAGGTCATAGTCTTTTTTAGCAAAGTCAGCCTCCTTCATTCCAAGCTGGGTTAAAACAATTTCCTTAGCCTTTTCAAGTCCTATATAACCATTCTGCCCGATATCACTTTCCTTAATAGGCATTGTTGCTGAATTTGAACCTAATAAGTTAACAGTATTTTTCACCCTATCTGCAATATTATTTAAGAATGCTTCATTGGGATAGGATGAACCCTTTTCAAGCTTAATTATAATATTTCTTTCATTTCCTGCGATTGTTTTGGTCAAGTAGCCCAGTTCATAAATAACCTCAACCAGCCTCTCCATAACAAGTTCGGTAGCCTGTCCCTTGTAGTCTGCCATAGCTTCAATAACTTTCTTTCCGTCCTCGTTCTTAGCCTTCAATTCAAGAACCTTACCATTATTGTCATACTCAACTAAAATTTCTGGGTTAACACTTAGAAGTATTGTTCCTGCCGGCTCACCTGCCTGTTCATTTGTAGCCGCCAATTCTGTTTTTGCCTCCGCTCCACACCCTGCTAAGATTGCTATAGTAATTGTTAGTGCAATTACTAATGAAATAATCTTTTTTAAATTTCTTTTCATTTTAAATTCCTCCTTCAAATTTTATTGGTATGTTACTAGTATACGGACCCAATTTTTTAAAATCGGGGTCGGATGTAAAATTATTTAAATATTTATGAAATATTAATATAAATTCCCTATTCATCTATGGTATAATCAAGAAAATATAATATTTTCAAGGAGAAGGATTATGAGGAAGATGGAGAAGAGGGTTAAAATTATTGTAGGGCTTGTAATGGTCCTTATTTTTGCCGGACTGGCAACCATGACAGGTATCAATAAGGCCAAGGAGAATGCCCAAAAGGAACTATATATGAAGGACTTTAATATTGCTATGAATACTTTAAAGGCTGCTTATCCATACTTTGAAGTTAATAAGGACTTAAACGAAATAGATTTTTTTGCCAACAGGCTTGATTTTCAATTGTTTATTGAATCAACCCCAACTATCGAAGACTATAGGCATAATATGGATGCTGTCCTTTCCTACTTAAACAACTGGAATACCTACATGGTTCCCTATGACCAACCTGCTTACTTCTATTTGAAATACAAGGACTTTCCTGCCGATGACTTTAGGTCTGATATTGCAAAGATTTATGAGGACCCAAACATTAGAAAAAGGTTTGGTCTTACTGATGAAAAGATAGAAACTGCCAACAATATTATCCTTGGCAAGGAAAGTTTTTCCGACCTTGATGTCAACGCCAAGTGTCATGATGCAGTTGAGGGTAAGCTTGCTTATATATTTCTTCCTAGAATGCTTGATATGGAGCCTGAGAGGAAACTTTTAACTGAAGACATGGAGAAAATTACTACTTACTTGGAAGCTGTAAAGGACTATCCGGCTTTGGCTATTGACATTAGGGGGAGTTCCGGCGGGGATGTTGGATATGTTGAGGAGTTTTTACTGCCAATATTAATTGATAAGGAATACAGTCTTGATGAGTACTCCTTTATAAAGGATTCGCCTCTTTTGGAGAAGGTGAGGCTAAAGGAGGGCTATGAGGACTTAACGGAAGAAAAGCTAAAGGGACTGGGCTTTAAGGAAGAAACCCTTCATTATATAAAGGACTTCCCCTATATGAAAAAGGAAAGAAAACTGATTAGTCCTGCTGAAAATTCTATTAATTATAAGGGGGAGCTTTACCTAATCGTTGATAAAAATGTATTCGGGGCAGCAGACAGGCTGGCTAGTATTATAAAAGAAACCGGCATTGGGACAATTATAGGGGAGACGACTGCCGGAGATAGTATCGGAACTGAACCTATGCAGGTCATTCTTCCGAACACTTCTTATGTGATGTCCTTTGCTAAACAAATGGGAGTCACAGGTGATGGAAGAATTTCTGCTCTGGAAAGAACAGTGCCGGATGTGGAAATGAATGTGAGGGATGTGAGAAGGGTAACCGACGAAAAGGGAATAGATGCTGAAAGGGATGGCTGTATCAAGTGGATTGTTAATGAAGAGGGCTTGAAGTAGGGGATTCCTTGTTGCTATTAAATAAGCTTCTACACTTGAAAAGCTTTGGCTGGTCACGCTGTTGCTTGCGATGACATAAGCGAGGGTGGCTGCCAAAGAAAAAGGGAAGTCAAAAGTTACAAATCTTCAAGAAAAGCAAATGCAAAATAATGTAACGATACTCGTCATAGCGAGGTCTGCAGGACTGTGGCAATCCAGAAAAGGCTATAATCATGGTTTCGTAGGGCAGTTTATACTGTCCTTTTTATTTGAGAACTTGTTTAAAAAAATGTTGCAAGCGTGCGTACTTAACAATACAATGTAAGCACAATTACAACAAAAGAGGGTAGCAATTAAGTTACCCTCTTATATTATTATACATCTAACTATTTTGTAAAGGCAACACCATTATACTTTGAAACCTGTGTTAATCCGTTCTTTTTATAAAATTTAACGGTTTTGTCCTCGTTTCCTGTAAGCAAAACAATTTGTCTAACATCATGGTAGGATTCTAGAATTGATTTTAACAATTTACTTCCTATGCCCTTTCTTTGGTATGCTTCTAAGACTAAAATATCTTGAATATAAATTATAGTATAGTCATCTCCAACAACTCGTGCAAAAGCAACAATTGGTCATCATCCCAAGAGTCCAAAGCTTCAAAGAGCTTTCTATTGCTTTCTTCAGTTGTTGGAGACTGTCTGTATAGGCTGTCCATGAAGCATCACTATATAAATTAAGCACAGCGTTTATATTGGGTATTTTATCTTCTTTAATTATTACATTTTTCATTATTACAATTCAATTAATTGCTTATCTAGGTCCAGTTTCTCATAATCAAGCCCACTTTTAAAGGCTCCTACAAAGCAGTCTATTATTTTGCCCTTGTTTTGCGCAACAGACCCTTCAATGTCATGAAGCTCTATAGATGATGTCATGCCGGTACACATATTCGTAACAATTCCAACTGCCGAGTAGCCCATCTTTAATTCTTTAGCAAGGACAACTTCCGGGAAGTTGGTCATGCCAGCCACATCTCCGCCGACCTGTGCATAAAACTTAATCTCTGCTGCGGTTTCAAAGCGGGGACCTTCTGTTGTGACATAGACAGCCTCTCCCTTGATGTCAAGGTCAGACTTTCTTGCTTCTTCTCTGAACTTTTCATTCATATAGGAAGAATAAGGCTCATTCATAAGGACATGCTTGACTCCTGTTTCCCCCTCAAAGAAGGTGGACTTCCTATTCTTGGTAAAGTCCAAGAAGTCATTGATTATGACCACATCACCAACACCGTAGTTCCTGTTCATAGACCCGACGGCACAGGTTGAATAGATGAACTTTACTCCTAAATCCTTAAGGGCTTTTATATTTGCCCTGTAGTTGATTAAGTGGGGTGGAAGGGAATGTTCTCCCCCATGTCTTGGCAAAAATACAACTTCAATCCCACCTGTCTTGACTATGTCAACTTGGACATCTCCATATTCTGTTTTCACCAGCTCTTTTCTTGATTCTCCCGCCGAATAAACTCCGGTCCCTCCGATAATTGCAAATTCCATAACCCCTCCTATTCTAGGTTAAACTCCCCGTTCTCTTGGAAGTAAACCTTTTTCTCTGTTATTATTCCGGTAATATTTTGGTAAGGGGTCACATCAAAGGCAGGGTTGTAGACTTGGATGCCATGGGGTGCAATCCTTACACCTTCAATTTCTGTGACTTCACTTTCATCCCTTTCTTCAATTTCGATTTCCTTGCCAGTCTCAATGTCAAAGTCTATTGTTGAAGAAGGGGCAGCTATATAGAAGGGAACCTTGTATTCCTTGGCAACAATGGAAAGCATAAAGGTCCCAATCTTGTTGGCAGTGTCCCCGTTCTTGGCAATCCTGTCTGCACCGACGACTATAAAGTCAATCTTTCCGTCCCTAATCAGGGTTGCAGCAACAGAGTCAGAAATCAATTTGAACGGAATCTTCTCCTTGTCCAGCTCATAGGCAGTAAGCCTTGCACCTTGTAGCCTTGGTCTGGTTTCGTCTGCATAGACCTTAATGTCCTTTCCTTCCTCATGGGCATACTTGATTACTCCAAGGGCAGTACCCAGACCACTGGTTGCTAAAGAGCCTGTGTTGCAGTGGGTAAGGATTGTGTCACCCTTTTTCACCAATTCAGCCCCGTTCTTAGACATGTCTAAGCTCATTTCCTCTTCAAGCTTTTCTATATCTATTGCAAGTTTTTTGATTAGCTTTGCCTTTTCTTCGTTTGACCTGTCCTTATTATCTTCCAAAAGCTTTTTCATCTTGTCCACAGCCCACATGAGGTTGACTGCAGTTGGTCTTGACTTATTTAGGATATCAAGAGCCTTTTCCATCTCCTTATCAAAGTCATCTGAATTTACAAACTCCAAGGCAGCAAGGTAGGCCCCGTAGCCTGCAGCAATTCCAATGGCAGGTGCCCCTCTCACTACCATGTCCCTTATGGCAAATTCAACATCCTTATAAGTCTTGCATTCAAAGTATTCCTCCGCCAGTGGCAACTTCCTCTGGTCCAAGAGGGAAAGCCTGTCATCTTTAAAAACTATTGTATGAATCATATTTCCTCCTTTACTGCCCATATGTTTTAAATCTTTCCTTCATGTTTGCCATCTCTTTATCGTCAATTATAATCGGCTTACCCATAGAAGAAGTCCTCACGAAAAGTTCAGCCACATATTCAACTTCCTCTGTGGCGTTTAAAGCATAAGCTAAGCTTGGACCTCCTACTAGAAGACCATGATTTTTCAGCAGGCAGGCAAGCCTACCCTCCATTGCCTTGTAGGCATTCCTTGCCAGCTCCTCTGTCCCGTAGCTGGCATATTCTGCACACCTTACATCCTCTCCAACCAAGGCAAGCATATAGTGGACTGCAGGCAGGTCAATTCCAAGACAGGCAACTGTCGTGGAAAAAATTGTGTGGGTATGTATTACCGCATTTATATCTTCCCTCTTCTTATAAAGTATGGAGTGCATGGCGTGTTCCGACGATGGTTTCTTATCCCCCTCTACGACCTTCCCCTCCAAGTCCATGACCACCACATCTCTTGGCTCAATCAAAAAGTAGTCTATTCCCGAAGGACTGATGGCCATAAGGTTTTTATCCCTGTCGTAAACACTTAAGTTCCCGCCGGTACCCTTGGTTAAACCCATCTCTATTAACTTCCTTCCATATTCGGCAACTTGAATTCTTTCCTTTTCCAGTAACATAATATCCCTCCAATAAAATTTTTATACCCTTTTTCTCCCATCAATTCACAAAGAAAGAAAAATAAGGTATAATAAGACAGGTGATGTTAATGAGAATATTATTTTTAATCTTCCTCTTGCTGGTTTCTTGCTCCCAAGAAGAAACGGAGGCAAGAGTATTAAAGAGGATAAATGACAATATAAAAAGGGAAGAGAGTATTGAGGCCCTTAAGGAGGACCTAAATTCCCTATATGAACTTGTAAAGACAGAGGACTCTGAATACTTGATTGAGGACTTGAACAATGATAATGTGCCCGAGCTTGTAATCTACAGGGGGAGGGACATGGAGAACATTAAGGACTCCGGTGAGATAATTTGCTATACACTTATAGATAAGGAGTATCAAAGGGAGAGTATCCCTCTTGCTTTTGATAAAGAGTTGAAAGAAATGCAGGTAGGGACCTTAAGAGATGGAGAAAGGGCTGTTTTTATAAAGACCTCTGTAGGGAAAAATTATGAGAATTTTTATGTAATAGGCATTAGGGAGGGGGTAGAAAACCTTATCCAGTCTGACCTCTTAAGTTACTTGTCGGTCATACCGGAGGGGGAAATAGGGGACAGGAACAATAATGGCTTTACCGACTTTACAATACTTATGGGGGACCCGGACTTTGAGGATGAGAAGATTTATTTAACCTATGAATATGTGGATGGTGGTTTTAAACTTGTTAAGCTTGGTCGTAAGAACTTTACACCGACCACTGCCTTTATTGAAATAAATAAAGAAGACTCTTTTGCCTTATCAGACTTGGAAGACTTTTCAAAGATAGAGAGGTATTTATTAATTAATAAATATATTGGCTTTTTGAGCGAAAGAAATCCGGATAGGAAGGCTGCTTTCCTTGAGAATATTAAAGCCTTGGGGGTTGAAGACTTTCCTACTCTAATTTCTGAATATGGGATAGGCTTAAAAAACCTAAATGACCCGGAATTTGTGGAGAAGTCCGGAGTCTTTTCTCAAAGGTTGCCGGTAAAGCTTGCCTTAATAAAGCTATTAACAGACGGCTATTCAATATATGTTGAAGATGGGCAGGTTCAACTTGGTATAAATTATGGATATTTGGAAAAAAAGTTTGCTTATTCCAAGGACTACTCCTCCTTCTTACAGATATTGGCAGAAGACTTTTATTTAAAGGAAAAAGACCTAAACTATAACAATTATAAAGAAATTTTAGAGATGATGGAGGACTTCTTAATCAAATACCCTTATTCGAACTACTTTAATTTTTTTGAAGGCAGGTATAAGGGTCTTTTGAAGGAATTGATTAAGCTTGGCGGTGCAGATTTTGATACGGAAGAAAACCCCTTCTCCTTCAGTGGTGCAATTTTGCAGGAAGCAAAGGACAAGTCAATAGATGGAGAGATCAAGGAGGAGGACTTAAAGATTTTATTCGATAAGGTGGACAGGGGGAGCCTCAAAAAATAAAAAAAGATTTGACTTTTTATAACTAACAATATATAATATTCGAGTATCCTTGCTCCGAGAAAAACGGGGCCATAGACCAAGAGGAGGTGAAAAGATGAGAAGAAAATATGAAGCTATGATTGTTTTCTACCCTAACAGAGATGAGGAAAGAGAAAAACTGATGGAAAGATTCAGGGGCATTGTTGAAGAAGATGGTGAAATCATTTCTGTTGATGAGTGGGGAATGAGAAAACTTGCTTATGAGATTAACTACACAAATGAAGGATATTATGTACTTGTAAATTTTGAGTCAACGTCTACACAGGTTGACGAGGCTGACAGGGTTATGAGGATAACTGACTGTGTTATGAGAAAGATGATAATAAGAGATGATGAATAACGGAGGATATCTATGAATGTTGTAGTTTTAATCGGAAGGCTTACAAAGGATGTAGATTTAAGAGAGACCCAAGACGGTAATTATGTAGCAAGTTTTAACATAGCTATAGATAGACAACTTTCTAAGGACAAGAAGGCGGAGTATGAGTCTAAAGGCTGGCAAACTGCTGACTTTCCTAGGATAACAGTTTGGGGTACCCAGGCAAGAAACTGTGCCACCTACCTACAAAAAGGTAGACTGGTTGCAGTGAGAGGCAGGATTCAAACCGGCAGCTATCAAAAAGATGGTGTAAGGGTATACACTACAGAAGTTGTTGCTGACAATGTCCAATTTTTAGAATGGGGCGACAGGAATGATTCTTCTGCTCCTAGCAGAGGCACCGAAGAGTTTGGAGATATCTCCGGATTTGAGCCAACCGACCAAGACATTCCGTTCTAAGGAGGGTAGAAAATGCAAAGGAGATTTAGACCAAGAAAAAAAGTTTGTGCTTTTTGTCAAGATAAATCACAAAAGATTGACTATAAAGATATAAATAAGCTTAGAAAGTTTATTTCTGAAAGGGGTAAGATTTTACCTAGAAGGGTAACAGGTACTTGTGCTAAACACCAAAGAGAGCTGACAATCCAAATCAAAAGAGCAAGACAGGTTGCACTTCTTCCTTACAGTGCTGAATAGTTTATTAGAGGACTTCGGTCCTCTTTTTTGTTTCGAGAGATTAATGATTATGTCATTGCGAGACTAACTATTAAAAGTCAAGCAAAAAAAGAAAATATTTCAGAAAAGATTTTTTATTACTTTAAAAGTAAAAACAAGCACAGCAAACAAACCTACGA
>JAAYNG010000003.1 GCA_012520935.1 Tissierellia bacterium
GATGTGAGAAGATTTATTGACAATAGAAAAGGTGATGTGGAAGTAGTTTTATACTTTGAAGAAGAAAAAGAAGGAGTGAAATACCAGAATAAGATAAATGCAAGCAACGATGTTGTCCAAGAATTGGTCGAAAAGTTAGGTATGGGAAATGTAATAATACAATAAAACTTACTTTTTATGGTTTTTGTTTTTCGGTAGCAAGAGATTTATTATTATACTTGTAAAAACACCTACTAAGGTGTCTAAAACCCTAAGTAGAACGAATAAATACTTTTCTTCAGTTTTAACATAGGAAAGCAGGGTTATTAGCATAACTATGGAAGCACTTGATGCAGAATCAGGTGCTTTTAAAGTTACAGCAGTTTTAATTACAGGAATTATTAAGAGGCTCATGATTAGATAATAAAGGTTGGTAAAGAGTTGAACATCAAATGTATCAATTAAAAATAAGAAAATTGCAGAGAAAAACCCCCCTATAAAGGTGCCGACAACTCTCTCTTTACCTTTTTTTACAGTGGCCTCTTGGGTTGCTTGCAGGCAGATAATAGCGGCTATGGCAGCGTTTAATGGGATTCCACCAATTAAATTTGTGATGAATATAGAAATAAAGACAGCGATTACTGTCTTTATCATCCTCATACCAATATGTAAGTCAATATCAAAACTGAAATCTTTGCTGTTCATAATAACTCCTTATATAAGTAAAGGGCGGTATTTCACCGCCCCGAATTAATTCTTAGGCTAATTTAATTTCCTTTTCGTTTTCCCATAGTCCATGGATATTGCAGAAAGAAACAGCTTGGATTTTTCCGGCAGTTTCAGCCTTGAAATAAACTGAACCCTTGTATGAAGAAAATAGCTTGTGGTCTTCGTCATGAGCATTGAACTCAACTGTTCCAACCTCGAAAGGTGGTTTACCTTCTGCTTGGAAGAAAACTTTAATCCAGCAAATGTGATGTTTATCAGTATTCGGATGAGGGATTTCCTTTCCTATACTCACCTTAACTTCGATTTCTTCTCCTGGCTTGAATGTATCAGGAGCTTCAATTACAGGAACATGCTTTTCGCCCTTCCAATCTCCACTTTTAATTGTTGTACTTAACATAAAATACCTCCTTTAAATTTTATTACACTCAATTTCTACCCTTCATTTTTTTTTTCAAACATTCTATCTTAAATAAAGAAGGATTGGATAATTTAAAGAAAACATTAACACTTATTTTACCTGCATTTTATAATTTCTTAACATCCTATTTTTAATGGAATGTTATAATTTTTTCAAGTTAAATAATTTTGGTGGTGATAGGATGAATTGGGAGATAGCAAAGAAAGATTTAATAAGGAATAAGGCTAGCAATATTGGTCTACTTGTATTTATCATATTAGCTTCAATGCTGGCAATAGTTTCTGTAACCCTAGTTATAGAAACTTTCCAGTCAATAGATAAATTATATAAAATTGCTGAACCACCCCACTTTTTACAGATGCATAAAGGAGACTTGGACCAAGGGCTTATAGATGAGTTTATGAGGTCAGATAGCAATATTACTAATTGGCAGACCCAGAAGATGTTAAATATCTATGGGAAAGATATTGAGATTAGTAAGGGAGATAAAAATTTTGATTTATCAGATAACATAATAGATATAGGTTTGGTCAAGCAAAATGAAGAGAAGGACATACTTTTAAATTCTTCCCACGAAAAGGTTACAATTCAAGATGGGGAGATAGGCATACCTATATTATTAAAGAACAAATATAATTTGGCTATGGGTGATAGGCTAACACTTAAAGTCGACGGCTTAGAGAAGGATTTTATAATAAAAGAATTTGTAATAGATGCACAAATGAATTCACCAATGACATCCTCAACACGGATCTTAGTAAGCAATAATGACTATAAGCTTTTGGAAGGACTTATAGATGAACAGGAATATTTGATAGAGGTTTATTTTAATGATAAAAACTACTCTATACAATCTGCCTATGAAGAAGAAGGTCTTCCTATGAATGGTCCAACCATAAGCTATACTATGATATTTTTGCTAAGTGCCCTCACTGATATTTCTATTGCCTTTATTCTATTCCTTATAAGTATACTATTATTTATAATAGCTTTTATTTCCATAAGGTTTACTATTGATGCTTTACTGGAAGAAGAGATATATGAGATAGGGACCATGAAGGCTATTGGTTTTTCAATTAAAGATATAAGAGATTTATATCTTACTAAGTATGTTTTTCTAACTATTATTGGAGTGTTAGTAGGTTTTATGCTTTCCATATTTGCTAGGTCTGTTTATATTGGGCATGTTGAAGAAACTTTTGGGAAAATGAGCCTGTCTTTGGATACTCTAGCCTTGGGAGGCTTAACAGGCTTAATAGTTTTTTTATTTATTGTTGGATACTCTAGTAAAATGCTTGGTAAAATAAAAAAAGTTACAGTTGTAGAAGCTTTGAGGGGAGAAGGTTTTACGAGGGGGAAAGCACAGGTCCACGATGGTTTTTATAAGTCTAAGCTAGGTGTAAATTCAAGCTTGGCTATCAGAGAAGTGCTTTTTAGGTTTAGGGAATGGGCTATTGTTTTTTTTGTTATCCTAATAACTACGGTTATTATTTTAATACCTACAAATCTTGTAAAAACATTTAAGAGTAAGGAATTTATTAAATATATGGGAGTTGAACCTTCGGACATATTAATAGAGATAGGCAACAATCAAAATCTTGAAAGAAATTATAAAAACACTATTGACTTATTGGAATCGGAATCAAATGTTAAGGACTTTGATATTTATAAAAAAATAAGCCTTGGGACTAGGGATTCGGAAGGAAAGAAGTCTTACCTACACATAGATTCATCACCAAATTCCGGTAAAAACTTAGATTATATGGAAGGAGAGAGTCCTAAAAATGAAGATGAGATAGCCTTATCATACCTGAATGTGGAAAAGTTGGGAAAGAAGATTTCAGATGAAATTGAATTAGAATTAGTTAGTGGGAAGAAGATTTTCAAAGTTGTCGGAATTTATCAAGATGTTACTGGTGGTGGCTATTCTGCTAAAGCAACTTATGCTTTTCCAGAGGAGGAAGTACTTTCTTATGCAATTGGAGTAAATGTATATGACAAGACAAAGCTGTTAGTTGGAGAATGGTCGAATAAACTGGGAAAGGAAGTTACAGTAGACTATATGGAAGAAATTTCATATCAAACCATAGGTAGTGTTGCAAACCAGCTACAGAAGTTGGTATTAGTGATTTCTATTGTTGGCATTTCTATAGCGCTAATTATTAGTTTCTTATTTATGAACCTAAAGGGCATTAGGGACCAAGGGGGGAATGCAATTTTAAGGGCTATTGGCTTTACTTTTAAGGACATAGAAAAACAGTATTTGATAAAGATGGGGATAGTTGCAGGACTTGGAATTGTCTTTGGGATAATAACAACCCTTGTCTTAGAAAACCCATTAATAAATATAGGACTTGCTATTTCTGGCTTAGGAGTCAAAAAGGTTAATCTGGTTGTGAATTCTTTGGTACAGTATTTGATTCTACCACTAATATTACTAGGAACAATCTTATTAGGAACATGGCTAGTGGTTTCAAGAAATATAAAGGGAGATATTGTGTCAGTAATAAATGAAGAGTAGGGGGAACGGAATGTTAAAGATAAAAAAGCTTAAAAAGAATTTCGGAGATGCTGAAATATTAAAAGACATAGACCTTGAAATAAAAGAAGGAGAGATGGTTGCTATAATGGGACCTTCTGGTTCAGGTAAGTCAACCTTGTTATATAATATCAGTGGAATGGATAAGCCTACGGGGGGTGAAGTAATTTTCGATAATATGGACTTGTCTAAGCTAACTGACGAGGAAATAAGTGATATAAGGTTAAAGAAGATGGGATTCATTTTTCAAAACTCACACCTACTAAAAAACTTGACTATTAAAGACAATATTATTTTGCCAGGCTTTAAGGCAGGGCTTATATCCAGAGAAGATGTGCTTGCCTATGCAGATGAAATTATTGAAAAGGTTGGCATAGATGGAATTAAGTCAAATGATATAAATAAAGTTTCAGGCGGTCAACTACAAAGGGCAGCCATATGCAGGGCATTGATAAATAAACCTAGGGTAATATTTGGAGATGAACCAACAGGGGCATTAAACAGCAGTTCAGGAAAAGAAGTAATGGATATACTGAATAAAATCAATGATGAGGGCACTACTATAGTTATTTCTACCCATGACATTAGAGTAGCAGCAAGGACTGAAAGAATAGTATTTTTAAAGGATGGCAGAATCTTAGACGAATTAAATTTGGAAAAATATGATGAGAAAGAAGTTCAGTCAAGGGAAAAACTTGTAACTACTTGGTTAGAAAAAAATGGCTTTTAGAAAAAAATATTAATTGAAATTACAGTTCACCATAGATTAGGAGAATATGCAAAAGCATCTTGACAAACCCATAAAAAAATGTTAAAATTTTCCCTAGTTCATAACAATTAGAATGTGTCTTATATGGGGAATGATTTCATGGACTCGCCAATATTAGAAAAATCATATTTAGATATGGAAGATAATGAACTCGTCTTGTTGGCTAAAGAAGGAGACGAGGCGGCTATAGATTTTTTGTACAAGAGGTATGCCCCAATAGTTAGAAACAAAACTCGTAATTCCTTAAATGGTTTCATAGACCGTGAGGACTTATTCCAAGAGGGAATGATAGCTATATTTGATGCTATGGATACTTTTAATGCTGAAATAGGATGTCCATTTAAGGCTTATGCTTTAACACTTGTGGAAAATAGGGTAATAAATGTATTAAAGACCTTGAGTCTGAAAAGGTGTGTGCCTCAGAATCTAATTATAAGCCTAAGTCAGAATATTACTGATGAAGAAATTGGACCATTGCAGGAGTTTTTATGTGATGAAAAAAATCCTAGTCCTGAATACAAGTATATTGAAGATGAAAGTACAAGATTGATTTGTGGGCTTGCTAAAGAAAAGTTATCTAAACTTGAACATAAAGTTTTTTGTCTTTTTATTGAAAAGAGGTCTTATGAAGAAATAGCCTTTGAACTTGGTATCGATAAAAAGTCTGTGGACAATGCAGTTCAAAGAATTAGAATTAAGATGCTGAGAGAAATAATATAAATATATGCCCCCATGGCGCAGTCGGTAGCGCACATGCATGGTAAGCATGAGGTCGCCGGTTCGATTCCGGCTGTGGGCTTAAGAGAAACCCCTAGAGAATACAATAGTTCTAGGGTTTTGCTTTATGATATTATTTAGAATTTATACAAAGATGTTCTATTGGTTATTTTTGTAATGTTTGTGAGAAGTTTACTCCCTCCTTTTCTGCTTTATCGTTTAAACATTTAGGAATTGTGAGGGTTTTTCTTATAATCATTGAGGACACTAATAGTTAGCTTGTATGCCTGATACCATTGTAGTTATATAAAAGCAATATTATCTTATACATTATGATGAGTTAAAAAAATTACCCAGCTTCAAAGCTAGGTAATTTAAAAATAATTATTTTGATTTAATCGTCACTTAACATCCACAAATTTTTTCTGGAACTTTAACAGCTCTAAACACATATATTTCTGACATTTCAGATGTTGGTATAGTAATCTCTTCGCTGCCTACGAATCTAATCTCTTTAGAATCTCCTGTAAAAGGTTTATTGAAATCAGTGATAGCTTCTATTTCTTTTCCATTTTCGTCAAGGTATTTTATTTCTTTAAGTTTCGAAATAATTATTGGTTTTCTATCAGTGTCGTAAAAGCTTATTCTTACATTCATTATTTTTCCAACTTTTAAAATCAAATTATTTATAGTATATGTATAAAGTTGTCAAATTAATAATCAAGTTGAATGTGAGAAAATTAAGAAATAAATGTAGAATCTTTGCATATATAAATTTTGAAAGCATCTCTACTCTTCATAATGACCTTTGCAGGCGATTATTATTAGATTACCTCTTTCATCATGGTTATATATTAATCTATTTTCTTTGTCTATTCTTCTACTCCAAGCCTTTCTGTACTTTAAAGGTTCCGGTTTACCTATACCATCTACTAGACCATTTCTCTCGATATCTTTAATAAGATTATTAATCTTTATTAGGGTTTTCTTATCTTGTTGTTGCAATAAAGGTATTGTTCAAAAGCTTTTTCGGTAAAGGATATATTATTCATTTGCCATTTGTTCCAATTCTTCTATAGTTTTTTTTACGATTTCACCTTTTTTAATTTGGGCAATACTTTCATCTATCATGTCTAGAAATTCAGCGTTTCTTGCTCTTTTGGTTAACTTATTATATTCGTCTTGACTTAGCATAACAACATTTCTTTCATCTTTTCTTGTAATAATAATGGTTTCATCGTTGTCAACTGCTTTGTCCATATAGCTTTTTAGATTTTCTCTAGCTGTTGAATAGTTTATAGCCAACATGATATCACCCCTTCCTACATGATGTTGTACATAATACTGTACAATATCAATATACACTTTTTGGAGTTAATATACAAGAATCATTATTTTGTTTAGGAAATAAATGTTCAAAAATTTTACTTAAAACTCAAATTTTTCTCCTTAACTCCTTTACTACTCCTAATATTTGTACTTCGCTTGGATAAGTATAGGTCTTAGGAGGGTAGGCTGTATTGATAGGGGTTAGTGTAATAGAATTTTCTCCTTTTTTAACTGTCTTTAAGGTTGCTTCGTAGCTGTCATTGACATAGACTGCACAGTCCTGTCCGGAGTTGCAGTCTTTTTGCAGTTGGATAATAACTGTGTCGCCTTCAAAGTACTTGGGATACATGGAGTCCCCCTTTACAACGAGGGCGATATATTCTCTTCCGCCCCTCTTCCAATCTAATGGAATCTCTTCATAACCCAAAACATCCCCCATAGCCTCTACAGGAACTCCAGCAGGAATCCTACCTAGGACTGGAATTTTTACTGTATCGCTAGGGAGGTCAAGGAAGTCTATATTACTTTCCATTTCCTTTTGAAGTTTCATTAAATTCTCATGGGAGTTTTTTATTTCGCTTCGTCCAATAAGGTAGTTCATGTCGACATTAAAATATTCTGCAATAACTTCTAAAGTTTCTAACTCGGGTTGCCTCTTCCCATTCTCGTAATTACTCACAGCCTGTTTTGAAACCTTTAATATGCCCCCCATCTCTTCTTGGGTTAGGCCTCTTTCTCTTCTTAATGACTTGAACCTTTCTTTAAATGTTTTATCCATAGGAATACCCCCTTATGGGAATATTATAAACGATTTGTTTACATAATGCAATAATTTTAAAAAAATAATCAACTTTATGTTGACAAAGATATAAAAAGAGTTATAATATTATTAAGTAAACACTTAGTTGACTACAGAAAGCTTATCATTATAAAAAGTTTAGACTTTAGATATAATAGTGAAGTGGAAAGTTTCATATTTTTTATAAGTTAAATTTTTTTGTCAACTAGGTCAACAGTTCGTGGATTAAACAGTAAATATTATTATGAGGTGATAAAATGACTAAGGAAAAAAGAAGGTTTATTAGAATTTTATTGGATAGGATAGCCAATATAGGTCTTGTGCAATTACTATTTATACCAATTATCTTATCAAGTGCAGATGAGTTTAGTTTTACCTTGGCTCTAGGAATGGCACTATCTTTTGCCTATGCCTATGCAAGTGGAGTTTGGTTAGGAGCTATTGAAAGATAAAGAGAAGGGTTAATCACCCTTCTTACAGACAAATAGAAAATGGCTGCTTGCCCCTAGGAGTTCCTCTTTTTCACAGTGGGCTAGGTGCCATTCTATATAATTTTTGTATGCAGCTCCGCTCATTTCATTAATTTTGCTTGCCAATAGCTCTGAAAGACCATCGGTTGCTATTTTCTTTTCAACCATTAGACCGGAATTTTCTAACATATCAACACATTCAGCGAGTGTAAAAAATATAAAAGGTCTATTTACAAGTCTTTGACTTGTTGGGTCATATGATTCCCTAGTAAAAAAGTTAGGATTATTCATTGTTTCTATTATTGGGACCATATCATGGTTAATAAACGCTACTAAGATGTGTCCCTTGTCTTTAAGGACTCTTTTTGCTTGTCCTAATGTAAAAACCCTGTCTTTCTCTTCGGACAAGTGATACATTGGACCAAATAACAAGACTAAATCAAAGCTTTTATCTTCCAACTCTCCCATGTCCATAGAACTTTTATTTAAGGCTAGGATATTTTTTATTCCAAGTTCTTTTATTTTGCTCTCTAGTATTTTAAAATTATTGCTGGAGGGTTCGATAGCAACGACCTCTTTAACTTTACTTGACATCGGGATGGAGTAAACACCAGTGGCAGCACCAACATCCAATACCTTAGATTCGCTATTAACCAACTCTTCTATTTCCCTTAGTGTTGTTATTTTTTCAATTTTCCCCCATGCACTTTTTAATCTCTCATCCTCATTAAAAAAATTATATAGTACTTCATTTCTTTCAAAGTCATCGTCTATTTTTGATATTTGTTCAAAATCCATTTTATGCCCCCACTATTATTTTATGTGCTTTAAAATTTGTGTTCTATACCGCTTTGTTTCATAATAGCATTGGCAGTATGTCTAGACTTAATTTTGGAATCAACTGTAATATTTATATTAGTTATTGGGCTGTACCATATGTCATGGTCTCCTTTACTCGTCTTATAAATATACAGTTATTATCCTTTAGTATTTTTCTTACTTTTTTCTCATATTCTGCCATTATGCTATAATCCTATCCTGTCTTTCTATTTTGAAGTCCAAGGAAATATCAGTATAATTTGATTTACTACTAAGTTCTATTAATTCAGGTACAGCATATTTTACCCTTTCAATAAGTGCATCTAAAGAACTTGACTCTAAAACTAAGCCTTTAATATCATCACTGGTGGCTATCCATACATCAGCTTCCTTATCCCATACTATTTTTATTCTAATCATATTATCATCTCCTATTATTATTTTTATTCCCCATTAATGCATTATTATCACATTCCATATTCCTTTAAAAGGTCTTTTGTATACTTTCCATCCTCTCCATAGACAGACAGGGTTGGCAGGAATACAAGTCCCTCTTTACCTCCCTTTCTTGCTTCCACCAATACTATGTTTGGGGCTTTTTTATTATTTGGCTGAACAAGTCTTACTCTTTTCGGCTCTAAGGAAATTTCTTTTAAGGAATAAAACAATTCTGCAAGTCTTTCCGGTTTGTGGGAGAAGAAAAATCCTCCCCCATCTTTTAAGTAATGTTTGGCAGCCTTTGCCAAGTCTTCAAAGGTCATGTCTATTTCATATCTGGACCTCTTATCGTTTTCATTGTTAGGTGGGATTCCATTTCCTTTTTTTACATAGGGAGGGTTAGAGATGGCTATATCAAAAGTACCCTTTAAGTCTTCCATTAGAAACTTGTAATCCCCCCTCACTGCCTTTATTTTATCTTCTATGTTATTTAATTTTACATTTTCTTCAAAAAGTTTGAAGACTTCTTCTTGGATTTCAATTCCAAGTCCATTCTCTATCTTTCCCAGTCCAAGCATCCTAAGTATTAAAATTCCATTCCCGGCTCCCAAGTCAATGGCATTTTTGCCGGAGCCTGCAAAGGATGAAAGTAGGATGGAGTCCACTCCAAAGGAAAATTTTTCCCTGTCCTGTTTTATTGAAAGTCTTGTATTGGGAATGTAGTCAATCATAAAATCGCCTCCAAGGATATTATACCATGTAAGTTTGTTTAAAACTATGGATTTCTTGCCTAAGTGATATTCTTGTGCTATAATTAAAAAATGAAATTCCTAATGAGAAAAGGAGGAGCGTAATGGTAAAAAGGGTTGTATCCGAAAAGAAAAAAGGCTTTGATGTTGAAGCTAAGGGTGTCTTGAAAAACATCAAAGAAGACTTGAAAATCAATGGGATAGAAAGTCTTAGGATAATAAACATATATGATACTGCAAATATTGAAGAAGAGGACCTTGAAAAATCTCTGGGTATAATTTTTTCAGAGCCTAATGTTGATAAGGCTCATATTGGCGACCTTGAGCTAAAAGACGATGAAATTGCCTTTGGAATTGAATATCTTCCCGGCCAATATGACCAAAGGGCAGACTCAACAGAGCAAACCATTTTGATTTTAACCGGTGTCTCTGCTAAGGTAAGGTGCAAGAAGGCATATGTTATAACCGGAAATGTGAAAGAGAAAGATATTGAAAGGATTAAGTCTTATTTAATCAATCCAACTGACTCTAAGGAGGTGTCTTTAAAGATTCCTGCAAGCTTAGATCATGAGAAGGTTACAATAAAAGATGTTGAATCTATTGATATAGACTTCAAAGACGAGGAAGCTGAAAAATTTATTGAAGACCATTCCTTAGCAATGTCGGTTGAAGATTTAATGATGATAAGGGACTACTACCTAAGGGACGAAAAGAGAAGGCCTACGGAAACTGAGTTAAAGTTAATAGACACATACTGGTCGGACCATTGCAGGCATACTACCTTTGAAACGATTATCTCAAATGTTGAAATTGAAGATGGCGCTGACACAATAAAGGGTGTCTTTGATGAATATGAAGCCTTGAGACAGTTTGTATACGATGGAAAGAAACCTAAGCAAAGGTGCCTTATGGACCTTGCGACAATAAAGACCAAGGAGATGCGTAAGAGGGGAGTTTTGGACGACCTTGAAGTATCTGAAGAGATTAATGCCTGCAGTATAGAAATAGAAGTTGACAGGGACGGGGAAAAAGAGCCTTGGCTATTGATGTTCAAGAATGAAACCCATAACCACCCTACAGAGATAGAGCCTTTTGGCGGTGCCGCAACCTGTTTAGGCGGGGCAATCAGGGACCCCTTGTCAGGCAGGGCATTTGTACATCAAGCCATGAGGGTAACAGGTTCAGGCGACCCTAATACACCGGTTGAAGATACACTTGAAGGGAAGTTACCTCAAATAAAAATTACCCGTACTGCTGCCAATGGCTACAGTTCTTACGGTAATCAAATTGGTGTCGCAACAGGTCAAGTGAGGGAATTTTACCATGAAGGTTTTGTTGCCAAGAGGATGGAACTGGGTGCAGTAATTGGAGCAGTTCCTCTGGACCATGTGAGAAGGGAAGAGCCGGTTGCCGGCGATGTCATTATCCTACTCGGAGGCAGGACAGGTAAAGACGGTCTTGGCGGTGCAACCGGTTCATCAAAGTCCCATGATGAAAGTTCGATAGAAAACTCCGGTGCAGAGGTTCAAAAAGGTAATGCCCCTACTGAAAGGAAGATATTAAGACTCTTTAGAAAGGAAGAAGTCCTAGCCTTGATTAAGAAGTGCAATGACTTCGGAGCCGGTGGAGTTTCTGTTGCTGTTGGCGAGCTGGCAGATGGTTTAGATATCGACTTAGATAAAGTCCTCACAAAGAGTGATGACATGAATGGGACAGACCTTGCCCTTTCAGAGTCCCAAGAGAGAATGGCTGTTGTGGTAGATGAAAAGGATGTTGAAGAATTCATCCGACTTGCAGATGTTGAAAACTTGGAAGCTAGAGTAATTGCAAAGGTTACAGATAGCAACAGGCTACAGATGACCTGGAGAGGGGAAAAGATTGTTGACATATCCAGAGACTTTTTAAAGACCAACGGATATCGAAGAACGCAAGAAGTAGAAATTTCTAATTTTGATAAATTTAAGCAAGAGAAAGTAAAGGATGTAAAGGCAAAATGGCTTGAAGTCATGGGAGACTTAAATAATGCCAGCCAAAAAGGACTTCAAGAAAAGTTTGACTCAACTGTAGGTGCAGGCACTGTCCTACTACCTTTGGGAGGTATTCACCAACTCACAAGGGAAGAGGGCATGGTTGCAAAAATTCCTGTGGAAAGCGGGGATACCGACACAGTTTCTGCCATGACTTTTGGATACAACCCGGAATTGTCAAAGGCAAGTCCATTTCATGGAGGTATGTATGCAGTTATAGAATCAGTTTCTAAGCTTGCTGCACTTGGTGCAGACCCTACAAAGATTAGACTTTCCTTACAAGAATACTTTGGAAAGTTAGGTGAAGATAAGGCAAGGTGGGGTGTTCCATTTACATCTTTGTTGGGGGCTTTAAAGGCACAAATGGAGCTGGACATACCGGCTATTGGTGGCAAGGACTCCATGTCGGGAACCTTTAATGATTTAGATGTTCCACCTACGCTTGTTTCTTTCGCAGTAGCCACATCCAGAGCTTCAAAGGTAGTAAGTTCTGCCTTGTTAGAAGTAGGAAGCGGCATATATATCATAAGGACTCCTATTGATGACAAGGGAATTGTCGACTTTGCAAGGTTAAGGGAAAACTTAAAGGCAGTTTCAAGACTTGTAAATGACGGCAGGGCAATTTCAATTTCTTCAATTAAGTCAGGGGGCATATGTGAGGCTATTTCAAATATGACCTTTGGCAATAAGATGGGTGTTGAGCTATACTTAGAAGAAGAAGAATTGTTCAAGCCTCAATATGGGTCATTTATTATAGAGTCTGAGGTTGAGTTAGACGGTGTTGTTTCCAAGTATGGGGAAGGTGTTGAAATAGAAAGAATTGGAAAGACCATAGAGGAAGAAGAAATCAGACTGGGAGATGTGGCAATAGATTTAGAAGAGTTAATTGCCACATATGAAAAGCCTCTTGAGAAAGTTTTTCCTACTGTCTTTGACTATGAAAAGCATGGAATTGAAACTGTTTCCTATAATGGTGGACCAATATTAAAGGGGCCTTCCTTTGGAAAGCCAAATGTATTGATTACCGCCTTTCCGGGAACAAACTCAGAGTATGATTCCAAAAGAGCCTTTGAAAGGGCAGGTGCTAGGGCAGATATCCTAGTATTTAGAAATAGGAACTTCAAGGATGTGAAAGAATCAATAAATGAGTTTGCTGAAAGGATTTCCAAGTCTCAAATTGTCATGATTCCTGGAGGTTTTTCAGCAGGGGACGAGCCGGAAGGTTCAGGCAAGTTTATTGCAACTGTATTCAGGAACCCTAAGGTAAAAGATGAAGTTATGAAAATGCTTTATGAAAGAGACGGTCTAATGATTGGTATATGTAACGGCTTCCAATCACTAATAAAACTAGGCTTGCTACCTTATGGTAGGATAAAAGAAATTGAAGAAAATTCGCCAACACTTACCTACAATAGTATTGGCAGACACTCAGCTAAGATGGTTAGGACTAGGGTAGCATCGGTCAAGTCACCTTGGATGTCTAAGATGAAGGTTGGAGATACTTTTGTACTTCCTATTTCTCATGGGGAAGGCAGATTCTTTGCAGACGAAGAAGCCTTAAAGGAACTAAAGTCCAATGGGCAAATTATTTCCCAATATGTGGACCTTGACGGGAATGCAAGCATGAATCCTGACTTCAATCCAAATGGCTCAGTTTTGGCTATAGAGGGAATTACAGACCCGACAGGGAGGATACTTGGCAAGATGGGACACTCTGAAAGGTTTACCGAAGGAAACTTCCAAAATATCAGAGGGGAAAAGCACCAACCTATATTTGAAGGTGGAGTAGACTACTTTAAATTATAATTAGAAAAAAATATTTGACATGAATGCCTCCTTATGGTATTCTATTTTAGAAAAAATCATAAGGAGGTATTTTATGTTAAAGGGAAGGCACTTAATCGACCCGGAGGATTTCACACTGGACGAGCTGGAGGAAATTTTTTCTTTGGCTGATGAGATAATTGAAAATCCAAAGGCGTTTAACAAAATATGCGATGGTTATTTATTAGGATCACTTTTTTTTGAACCCAGCACCAGAACCCGTTTAAGTTTCGAATCAGCAATGCTTAGACTTGGGGGTACGGTGGTGGGTTTTTCTGAACCTAATTCCAGTTCAGTGGCTAAGGGTGAAAGCTTACCGGACACAATAAGGACAGTTGCCTGCTATGCAGACATTATTGCAATGAGACATCCAAAGGAGGGTGCCCCGAACTTTGCTTCTCCTTTCTGCGAGATTCCTTTGATTAACGGAGGCGACGGTGGACACCAACACCCGACCCAAACCTTAACCGACCTTTTGACAATTAGGGTTGCTAAGAAGAGGTTTGATAATTTAGTGGTGGGTGTATGTGGAGACTTGAAGTTCGGCAGGACTGTTCACTCTTTAATCAAGGCTATGTCAAGGTATGAAGGTGTAAAATTCATAATGATATCTCCTAATGAATTAAAGGTTCCAAACTACATTAGAAATGAAATTTTGGATGCTAAGAATATTGAGTATATGGAAGTGGAAAGGCTTGAGGAAGTTATTGATAAGCTGGACATTCTTTATATGACAAGGGTTCAAAGGGAAAGGTTCTTTAATGAGGCTGATTATATAAGGTTGAAGGATAGCTACATTTTGGATAAGGAAAAGATGAGCCATGCTAAAGATGATATGATTGTCCTGCACCCATTGCCAAGGGTTACTGAAATTAAGATGGAAGTCGACGACGACCCAAGGGCATGGTACTTTAGACAGGCCAAGTATGGTATGTTTGTAAGAATGGCTCTGATTGCTAAACTCTTGGGGGTGAGATAATGTTAAGTATTAACAGTATAAAAAAGGGTATCGTGTTAGACCATATTAAACCTAGTTTAGGAATGGAGATATATAGGATATTAAAATTAGACAAGGCAGACTATACGGTTGCTTTAATAATGAATGCACAAAGCAGAAAGCTTGGTAGGAAAGATATGATTAAGATTGAAAACACAATAGACTTGGACTTGGCAGTTTTGGGTTATCTTGACCCAAACATCACTGTAAACATTATTGAAGATGAAAAGATAATTGAAAAGGTAGAGTTAAGTTTACCGAAAGAGGTTATGGGTGTAATTGAATGTAAGAACCCTCGCTGCATTACTTCTATTGAAAGGGAAATTGTCCACAAGTTTGTCTTGGTTGATGAAAAAGAAAAGAAGTATAAGTGTTGCTACTGCGACCATATGTATTCAGAGGACTAGCAATGAATCTTTTATTAAAAAACGGCAGAATTGTTGATAGGGACAAGGATTTTAAGGGTGATATACTTATTGGCAATGGACTTATTCAAGAAGTTGGGGAGGATATTCAAGCTGAGGGTGTGGAGGTATATGATTTAGATGGTAAGATAATCATGCCATCCTTTGTGGAACTCCATGCCCATTTTAGGGACCCGGGATTTCCGCAAAAAGAAACCATTGAAACCGGAGC
The DNA here is from genome assembly GCA_012520935.1 of Tissierellia bacterium. Taxonomy (GTDB): domain Bacteria; phylum Bacillota; class Clostridia; order Tissierellales; family Peptoniphilaceae; genus JAAYNG01. Next base: position 15,240 of record JAAYNG010000003.1, read on the forward strand.
AAGGGCAGCTTTAAGGGGAGGTTACACCTATGTAAACCTTATGGGAAACACCAAGCCGAATGCTTCAAGCCAAGAGGTAATGGACTATGTAAATGGAAAACTTAGGGCTTCGGGGATAGACGGGAACCAAAGCATTACAATAACAAAAGACTTTGATGGTAAGACCTTGTCACATCTGGATGAAATTCAAGGTATAAAGGTTATCACTGATGACGGCTATGGGGTCACTTCTTCCTTAACCATGTATGAGGCAATGTCAAAGGCTAAGGAAAAAGATATTTTATTAATGGTCCACGCAGAAGATATGGAGATGACACCAATTAGCTATAGGTTGTCTGAAAATCTCGAAACCATCAGGGACTTGTATTTAGCAAAGGAAACAGGTGTAAGATTACACTTATCCCATGTTTCAACCAAGGAGGCAATTTCATATATAAGAGAGGCAAAAAAGACTAATCCAAATATCACTTGTGAGGTTGCCCCTCACCATATTTATTTATATGACAATCCGTACAGGGTCAACCCTCCGATTAGGACAAGGGAAGATACGGAGGAAGTTATAAGGGGCATAGTTGATGGAACTGTTGATGCAATTGCCACAGACCATGCACCCCACACAGCTGAGGACAAGGCAAAGGGGTCGCCCGGTATGTCCGGAATAGAAACAGCCTTTTCTGTTTCATATACAGCCTTGGTCAAAAGCGGGAAGATTAGTATGAATAGACTATCTGAACTCTTAAGTTATAATCCTGCAAAGGTAATGGGGATTAACAAGGGGCTTATTGAAAAGGGGATGGATGGCGACTTTGCTGTGGTTGATGTTAGTGAAGAGTTCAAAGTTGATGTTAATAAGTTTGAAAGCAAGGGGAAGAACAGTCCTTTTGACGGTATGACACTATCCGGAACTGTAAAGGCAACTGTTAAGGCCGGAAGGGTATATAGCTTTTGAAGTATAAAGATTTTAAAAAAATATAATACAGGCTTTATGATGGTCGGGGCTTGACCAAAAGTCAGAAAATAATTAATATTGTTCCTGTTTCGCAGGGGAGGATATGATGTGAACCTTTAAATCCGGAACTTTTTACCTTGATTTCTTAAGCGGTTTGTAACCTGTATTCAACAGGGGACAAACCGTTTAAAATTTTTTTATCCTAGTGTTATTATACCGGTGAATATGCTTTTAACAATTGAATCAATTCATATCCCACTTATTATTAATCTTTTTTTTACTTGCATATTTTTTAATTTATAGTAAAATGAATAGTAATATAGGGTATTTATTGTTGAATAATAATTTTTCGGAGGTGTTTATCAACAAGGCCTAGCAGGTTAAGTATGAATTAGGTCGAGAAGAAAGCTCTCTATAATATGTTTTAGGGATAAGACATAAGTACCTAAATTATATATTACAGATGGAGGAGAAGGTATGAAAAAAAATCTATTAAAAAGTCCGCTACCAATCTGGATAGAGAACTTACTATCGATGAAGTAATAATGTCTGATGCCAACAAGAGGATGATAACATCAACTTTAATTATGTGCGTGGCTCTAGCTGTTGCATATTTTCTTGAAGTTATGGATGGAGAATATACTATAGTTCAGTATGGAGTTTTATTAGTCTTATTGGCGGTTCCTATAATTGCCGGTTTATTTTTATATAGGAAAGACCGTGCTTCTTCTAAAATTAAATATGCTGTAGGAATAGTCTATTTGCTACCATATGCATACTTATTATCTATTTCGGACAATCCACTTACTTATGTTTATGCATTTCCAATGCTTTCCATACTTACTGTATATTCACAACCGAGGCTTCCGTTAATTTATACAATAATTTTAGTAATAAGCAGTATAATAAATATTGTATATAAAAGTAAAATTATGAATGTGGAATTGTCAGATAGTAAAATTCAATTGGCTTCTACGATTGTTATAGGTGTTTTTACTTATGCTGCCAGCAAGACTTTAATTCTTGCCAATTCCTTAAAAGAAAATGAGATGGAAGAAAAGAGACAATTAGAAGAACAACTATTTAATGAAATAATCCATACAAAGGATGAAGTGGCTGTAAAGTTGGAAGAATTGAACAGGGGTACTGATGAAGTCATAAGTAAGTCCAATATAGTGGGTCAGACTACAGAAGAAATAGCACATGGAACAGAAGAAACAGTTCATTCAGTCCAAAGACAGGTAGAGATGACTGAAAGAATCAACAATATAGTAATGGAAACAGTAGAAATAAGTTCAGAGATGACAGAAGGCTTCAAGGAGACATCAAACAGGACCAATAAGGGAATGGAAATGATGATGGACTTAGATAAGACATCACAAATTACCAATGAGTCAAATAAAAAAGTAACAGCTGCTATGGGTGTACTTTCTGAAAAAATTAGCGAAGCAAAAACTATCATTGAACTAATAGACTCGATTACAAAACAAACATCTCTTCTATCGCTAAATGCATCAATAGAAGCAGCAAGGGCAGGGGAACAGGGGAGAGGTTTTGCAGTAGTTGCAGGGGAAATTCAAGGCTTGGCCCAAAGTACATCAGAGGCCACCAGAGAAATAGAAAGTCTATTAAATGAACTTAATATTCAATCCGACTCAGCTATGGGGTCTATAAATGACCTAAACGAAGCAAATGATAAACAATATGAATTGATAGAAAGCACAAGAGACTATTTGAAATTAATTCAAGAGGATATTGATTCCTTCTCAAGTAAATTGGATGAACAAACAAGTCTGGTGCAAAATGTTAGGGCTGCTAATATAGACTTAGCCGATGCTGTAGAGTCGATTTCATCATTTACCCAAGAGTTATTGGCCAACACAGAAAACAGTAAAAATATAACTAATGATACAATAGCAGATATTCAAAAGGTCCATAAGCTTCTGGTAGATGTATCCAAGAGCATGGAAGCTTTGGAAGAGAAGACGAGAAGATGAAAAAGTTAATTTTATTATTATTTATCACTTTGCTTGTTGCCTGTGGAAGTGTGACCTATGAAGAGTCAGGAATAAGTGAAAACGAAGACTATTCAACTTTTGAGAAGGTAAAGGATGGTAATATTGAATTCAGAATACCAGAAGGCTTTAAGTTGGAGGACAGTTTTGAAGGTAGGTCTGTAATGAGGTCTTATCAGATTTCAAAAAAACCTATCAGTCCTACTTTAGTATATATTACTGTTGACAAGCTTGACAGTGTTGAGGCTGCTCAGACTGCTGTTGCCTCTAGGCATAAAGAATTTGAAGACCATGAACAGATTAAAAAGACTATAGAAGCTGAGTTATTTGAATATGGCTATAAAAGGATTGTTACTTCAAATCTAAAGCAACATAGATATTTGATAGGGGATAAGGACCTTCATAATACCACCGTAATAATAGAAACTTATCCTGATAAGTTTGCCTATTCCTTTTATTTCTTTAACATGGGAAGTGAATTTATTCAAGCAAGGTTGATGTCCTTTGAAAGAGACTTTAAGAGGGATGATTTAAACCTTAGAAGGATAATAGATACGATTAAAATTAGTGAATAAAAAAGGCAGGTATGGTTATTGAAACTAGCCTGCCTTTTTAAATTTGTAATTCATTTAAATTTCAAAGACTGTCATAGCGAGGAGCATCGGCGACAAAGCAATCCAGAAGATTTGTCTATGGGTGGATAAATAAAGACACTGGACTGACTTCGTTTGCAATGACAAATTTATTTCCATATGTGAACTTTGACTTATTCTCCAAGGACTTTTACATTTTTTAATAATATAGCCTTAGGACCTTTAAAGGAAGGTATTAATTGGGTCTCTTTAGAGAATAAAAACTTCTTTTGAACTTCCAATATATTATCAGAAAAAGACCCTCCGGTAACGGTAAATGTATCCTTCCCGTCAAAATACCTTGCAAGTCTTATTTCACCACCAAAGTCACCGGTTAATTCATCCACAAACATATCGGAAAATGCCAGTATCTCAAGGTATGGTTTTTTCTTCATTTCTTCAATAGTCGTCTCGCCGGATTGCACTTCAACATTCTTTATTATACCGGTGGTTTCCTCGTCTAAATAGTGGGTGAACCTTAGGGACCCATGGAGATTTTTTAGTTTGCCATCCTTATAGAGCTTGACATCTTCCAAGTACACTCCATCATTGTCGAAGGGTGCAGAGTATATGGAATTTTCCATAAAGGCTTTAAGAGATAGGTTTAATTTGTCCCCCTTAGAGCCCTTGAATAGGTTATCTCCCTTTTTATAGAGTGCAGTCTTTTCATAGTGGGCTCTTGCAGAAGCTTGTCCGGTATAAAATGTGAAGAAGGTCCTTATATCTTCGCCAGTTAGAATTACATTTATCTTATCGGACTTCTTCGTAGGACTTGCCTTGCCCCTTTCAGCTGCTTCAAAAAGCCTTCGACCAATCAACTCTTCAAGGTATTCCTCATCTATGTCAGCAAAGCTGTTAAGTGTGTAGATTTCCACTGGCTCTTTCCCAACACCTGACTCTGTGATGACTTCAATTATCCCTTCATACTGGTCAAAGGAGACATCAACACCTTCAGAGTTTACAATTCTCTTATTCTTTTTATTAATAAATATCTCAGAGGAGTTAATGGAAGCATCAAGGCCATAGTCCTTGTAGATAATATCCTTTATCCTTAAAAGGGCATCTGTTTCATTCATATCCTTTAGGGAAGAATTGAAGTTTTCGTACTCCTTGTCAGATTTTTTTGCCAGAGGGTAATATGGATTTTTTACAAACTTAGCTGCATAAACAGCATCCTTTAATATTTTTGCAATCTCATCATTATCCATGGATTTTTTCAGCTTAACAGTTGAAGAGCCTCTGTTTTTCTCGTTGTCCGAGTAAACAGTGACCAAGATATCCTCAACATCTTTTCCTCTAAGCATGTCAGCCTTGTCCTTTATCAAGAAAAGTTCCTTGGAAGATGTCTTGGTGTTAAGGATTTTATAGGCAGATACACCCTTTAAACCCTTCAGCTCTTTTATAATTTTGTCAATCATTAACCCAACCTCCCCCTTACTTTCATATACGGCCCGCCCATGGAAACCTTTGACCACTCTTTATATCCCTTTCCACAGCCACCTGCGCTATTCATTTGCAAATCATTAGAAAGCATCGAAATAGATTCAAGCAAGTCAGGGACATAACCGGTAAGAACAACAGGAGCAACTATTTTGCCGGTGAGTTTACCTTTTTTAATCTCTCTACCCTTTGCAACGACACATTGTATTCCCCAGTTTTTAGGGTCCTCCATTCCACTTTGGTAACCTTCTAGGAGGTAGCCTTCATCAATGGACTTTATCATATCCTCAAGACTTGCTTCACCCGGCTCAAAGAAGGTGTTTGTCATACGAGTATAGGCCTTTCTTTCAAAGGACTCCCTCTTTCCGTTTCCGGTAGGTTCAATTCCTAATTGTAAGGCTGAAAGCTGGTCCACATAACCTGTTTTTAAAATTCCATTTTCAATTACAAGAGTGTCACAGCCAAGGTTCCCCTCATCATCAAACAAGTAAGAGGAAGCTTCTTTAACAGACTTGGCACCATCCCTCATAATTGTGCAATCGGACGCAACTCTTTTACCGATATACTCCTTAGCCTTAGCCCTGTTCTTAACGAACATATCCATTTCAACCCCATGTCCAAAGGCTTCATGGGCTATTAGTCCGGAAACATCAGGGTCAGTAATGAAGTCATAGACACCCGGCTTTATCTTCTTGGCATCAAGTAGTTCAATTGCTGATTTAACAATTTTTTCATGGTTCTTTTCAAGCTTATCAAGGGTTTCAAGACCGGCAAGACCTGTATAGGCTTGGTATTCTGACATATATTTTTCTCCATCGGAAACAACAGCAATGCCAAAGGCCGTTGTAAATAAATAAGTTTGTTCCAAGTCCTTTTTATTGGATATAAAAATTTTATTTACTAAGGTCCATTCATAAACAGCAGTAAAGTCAACAAGTTTTTTATATTCTTTAAATAGAGACTTAACTATATTCTTTAACCTTTTTACTATGCCCTCAGGTCCGGAGGCTTCCATATGAACTTTAAATTCTGAACTAAAGCTTTCTTCTATCTCCTCTTCTTCGATAAGAGGATATTCAATGAAGTCCAAGCCCTTGGACTTTAAATATTCAACATCAGCCTTGGCTATTTCTTTTGCCTTTGCAATTATTACTTCCTCGTCAATCTTGTCAAAAGAATATTCAGAATAGCCATAACCATTGTATAGTCTAAGAACAAAGCCTCTTTCAACTTGACCGCTGTCCCTTATATCAGTTGTAGTTTTGCTCACTTGATAGGCCCTTCCCCTTGTATCAGAGCCTAAGATTGAAACATAAGAAAATTCTTTAGATAGCTCTTCAACAATTTTCCTTAAAGGTTTCTTTGCCTTCTTTAAATATTTTGATAGTGACTCTTTCAATTTATCAACCTCCTTATTAGATATATAATAACCTATTTATCAAGAAAAAACCATAGAATAAAAAATTTAACCTTGATTTTATATTCGATTTTTGTTTTAATTTTATCATATTATGTTATAATCTAATAGAGGAGGGATATGATGAAAGGGAAATTATATGGAGTTGGTGTTGGGCCAGGTGATAAAAAAATGCTAACCTTGAAGGCTGTTGAGGTATTGAAGGAGGCAGATATTATTTTAGTGCCGGATACGGGTGGGGAAAATGTTGCATTAAAAATTGTTGAAGATTATATAGAGGGTAAGGAGAAACTGCTCATAGAAATTCCGATGACCAAGGATAAGGAAATTTTAGAAAGAAGCTACCAAAATGGTTCAGAAAAGATAATGAGCCTACTTGACCAAGGAATAAATTTAGCCTTTATTACCATAGGAGACCCGACGATTTATTCTACTTTTATTTATTTCCAGAGAATAATAATGGCTAAGGGTTATGAGACTGAAATAATTAATGGGATTCCATCCTTCTGTGCTGTGGCCGCAAGGCTGAATATTTCATTGGCAGACAGGAATGAAATTTTGACAATTGCTCCAGCATCCTACGAGGACTTTGATGACCTTTTAGATTCAAGAGAAAATCTGGTTTTAATGAAAAGTGGAAGAAAGATAATGGATGTAATCAAGCGGATTGACGAGAAGGGTTTACTGGAGAATGCTAAGATGGTTGAAAATTGCAATATGGATAATGAAATAATATATGAAAACTTAAGGGATGTTGAGAATCCTGGTTACTTCAATATTATTGTGCTTAATAGAAAGTCTTAATGTAAAAAAATATAATATGTGTTATAATATTTTAGGTTGATAATAAATTAAAACAGTTTTGAATCTTTTTGAAGTAAGGTAGGTTTATTTATAATGAAAAGACGGAGGAAGAAAAAGGGCATAATGCTATTTATTCCGGGCAAATCAAAGAAGGTTTTGCTAGCAGGCTTAGGAAATGTAGGAAAAAGGCGGGCACTAAAACTTTATGAAGGAGACTTCAATCTTGTTATATACGAACCTAATAAAACTTTAGTTGATAACTTTTTATCTGAAGTTAAAGCTAGTGAAGGGATTCAAATAGAAGAAAAAAACCTAGATACAAGTAGTTTACATGAAGAAATAAATAAGGGTATAGATATGGCTGTTTTTTGCACCCCTTATTCGGAAGAGATTGATAAGTGGGTGAGCTTGTGTGAAAATCACAAACTACCATATAACAGGGCAGATAAGCATGGTTCTTCAGACTTTTTTTTTGTTTCCCAAATTGATAAGGAAGATTATTCTCTTGCTATTTCGACCTATGGTCAAAATCCAAGCCTATCTAAGAAAATTCGTGAAGAAATGGAGTGTTACCTTGAAGATAAGAATAGGGACAAGGGCTAGTGACTTAGCTCTAACTCAAGCAAATTATATTAAAGAAAAATTAGAAAGCTTTGACCCTAATATCGAAGTAGAAATATGCGAAGTGATTACAGAGGGAGATTGCAAGCAGAATGTCAGCTTGGCAAAAATTGGGGGTAAAGGACTATTTGTTGAAGCCTTGGAAGAGAAACTTGCCAGTGGTATCTTAGATATGGCAGTACATTCTTTAAAAGATGTGCCGGCTGCATCTTCGCCAGACTTTCCCTTAATTGCTTATTCGGAAAGGGAGGACCCCCGTGATGTTTTGATTGTCAAGGAGGGTCTTGAGGAGTCAGAAATTAAGCTTATTGGGACATCTTCACCAAGGAGACAGGCTGCCTTAAAGAGTTTGTTCCCGAAGGCTGTATGCAAACCCTTAAGGGGAAATGTGCCAAAGAGATTAAAGAAGCTAGAAGAAGAAAACTACGATGCCATAGTGTTGGCTAAGGCAGGCTTAGACCGCTTAGGTTTAAAGCCAAAAAATTCAAGGGTTTTTACTATCGATGAGATGGTGCCTGCTGCAGGTCAGGCCAGCTTGGGCATACAAGTACATAAAGATATCGAACAGGAAAAAAGGTCATTGATTGAAAGGGTTTTTTTCAATGATGAAATTTTTTATGTTGGAGAGGTTGAACGGTCATTTATTCGTGAATTGGAAGGCTCTTGTACTACAGCTGCTGGTGCTTATGTTGCTCCAGTTGATGGAGGATGTTTTGAAGGATGGTTTTTCTATGAAAAAGAGGGTGGGCCTGTTCAAGCCTATACAATAGGGACAAGAGAAGAGGTTCATGATTTTGCTCTAAAAATGGGAAGAGCTTGGAGAAAGTCAATCAATGGTCATGTAGACCTAGTAGGGGCAGGGCCAGGAGACCCAAAACACTTAACACTAGCTGGATTTGATGCCTTACAAAGGGCAGAAGTTATTTTAATAGATGCCTTAGTGAGTCCAGAAATATCTGACTTTTTTCCTGAAGATGCAGAGGTTATTTTTGTTGGCAAGAGGTCCGGCAAACATTATATGAAACAAGAAGAAACTACAGGACTTTTATTGAAGAAACTTGCTGAGGGGAAAAGAGTGGTTCGCTTAAAGGGCGGGGATTCTTATGTCTTTGGGCGGGGAGGGGAAGAGGCCCTGGCTGTTGCCAAGGCAGGCTTTAGTTTTGAAGTTATACCCGGCATCACATCAGCTATTGCAGCTCCAATGTTTGCAGGTATACCTGTTACACATAGGGGGCTTGCAAGATCTTGCACTTTTATAACTGCTAGAAGGTTTGGAGAAGGTGCAGAAGAGGCTGATTATAAATTATGGGCGAGTTTACTACCTAATACTTTGGTTTTCATGATGTCTACTTCTTTAAGGGTAGAAATAGCAGAAAGGCTTATAGCTGCTGGTGCACCTCCTGATACTCCTTGTGCAACAATATTTCAAGGGACATATCCTAGCCAAAAATCTTGGAGCGGGAGCTTGGAAGAATTGGTGAAGGGCGGGGACAAAAATATTGTGCAAACACCTGGGATGTTGGTGGTCGGTGAGGTTGCAAGTCTTGCAGAAAAACTTAATTTTGTGAAAAAAAGACCCCTTTATGGTGCAAGTGCTGTTATTCCTATATTAAGGGGGAAGCCTTCTAAGTTGAAGAAAATTTTAATGGAGGCTGGTGCAGCTACTACTTCGATACCTGTAGCTGACTTGAAAGTTTTAGGCCTAGCAGAAAGTTTTGCTCCACCATATGGAGCCTATATTTTTACATCTGTTGCGGGTGTGAATGCCTTTAAGCAGAACCTTAAGAGTAAAAAAACAGATATAAGGAGTCTTGGAAAGGGACAAATCTATGCAGTAGGGAGAAGGACCAGGGAAGCTTTAGAGGAAATCGGACTATTCAATGGGATAATAGGTGAGGAAGAAACAGGAGCCTCTCTAGCTAAAAGAATAATTGATGATGTATATAAGGGGAGGCTAGAAAAGGGGAAGAAGCTTGCTGTAATCATAGCTGAAGGCGTGGAATCGGACCTGGTCAAATCCCTTGAAGATACAGAAATAGACTTTGAACTTTATGAAATTTATAGGACTGTAGAAAGAGGAAAGGAAGAAGAGATAGTTATTGAAGCTTCGAATAATGATAGTGGAGGCAAGTATTTTTTCTTTACTTCATACAAGATGGCTAAGGGCTTGTTAGAAAAAGTGGATTTTGACTTGGAAAAAGATATGGCTATTTGCATTGGTCCCTCATCTGAAAAATTAGCCAAGGAATTAGCTTTACCCTACTTAGTATCTGAGGAATGCCTGGTGGAATCTATGGTGGACACAATGATTAAAAATTATAAAAAGAGGATGGATATAAATTGAAAACAAAAGAATTTCGATTAAGAAGGTTGCGAGGTAGGGATGGGCTAAGAAAGCTGGTTAGAGAAACTAGGTTGTCAGTTTCTTCCTTAATTTTTCCAATTTTTGTTGAAGAGGGAGATAATATCTATAATGAAATTAAAGCTATGCCTGGGCAATTCCGTTATTCTATAGATAATTTACCTAGGATTTTAGATAGGTTAATTGCCGCAGGAATAAGGTCCATTATGCTTTTTGGTATTCCAAAAGAAAAGGATGAAGTAGGAAGTCAGGCATATTCAGAAAATGGAATAATACAAGAAGCTATCCGTTACATTAAAAGAGAATATCCTGAACTTTATATTATTACTGATGTTTGCCTAAGTGAATACACAAGCCATGGACATTGTGGAATTTTAAAGGGCGAGGAAGTGGACAATGACCCTTCAGTGGATTTAATTGCCAAGTCTGCCTTATCTCATGTAAAGGCAGGGGCAGATATGGTTGCACCATCAGATATGATGGACCATAGGGTAGGAGCAATACGAGAAGTCTTTGATAAGTCTGGTTTTGAAAATATACCTATTATGGCTTATTCTGCCAAGTATAGTTCGTCATTTTATGGCCCATTCCGTGAGGCGGCAGGTTCGGCACCTGCCTTTGGAAATAGGAAGACCTATCAGATGGACTACCATAATAGGAGGGAGGGCCTCCAAGAAGGAAAGTTAGATATTTTAGAGGGGGCGGATATTTTAATGGTTAAGCCAGCCCTAGCTTATTTGGATTTGATTTCTGATTTTAGAAGAGAATTTGACCATCCATTGTGTGCCTATTCTGTTTCAGGTGAATACTCGATGATAAAAGCAGCAGCAGCGGCAAACTATATGAATGAGAAAGAATTAATTGCGGAAACTGCTGTTTCAATTTTTAGGGCAGGAGCAGATATGCTTTTGACATATTATGCTATAGAAATTGCAGAATTAATCAAAGATGGAATAATTGGCTGATAAGTTCAATTTTAAGCTTATTCAAACAAGGGGAAATCGTAAGTTAATAATATTTGTAAAAAAATAATAAATTTTTACAAATAAATGTTGATTATTATAAAAAGTGGGTAATATATAAAATGTAATTAGCACTCAAACGAAAAGAGTGCTAATAATATGTCTGAAGTGAGGTGAAAAAATGTTAGATGAGAGGAAGTTAAACATACTTTATGCAATAATTGATTCATATATCACCAATGCGGAGCCTGTTGGTTCAAGAACTATCACTAAGAAGTATGATTTGGGAGTGAGTTCTGCAACAATTAGGAATGAAATGTCAGACTTGGAAGATTTAGGGCTATTAAATAAGACACATTCTTCGTCAGGGCGGGTTCCTTCTGATAAGGCTTACAGGATGTATGTGGATTCATTAATGAATGTAAATACCAATGAAAGCTTAAAAAATACAAAAAGGGTGGAAGAAATTCTCAGAAGTCAAAGTGGCGAGATAAAGTCTATACTTTTAAATGCTTCAAAGCTTTTGTCTGCCATAACTAATTACACAACAGTCCTACAGATTCCTTCCCTAAGCTCTACGAGGATTAAGTATTTTAACCTAAGTTATATGGGAGAAAAGGAAGTTCTGTTAACCTTCATCAACGATAAGGGTACAGTTAAAAACACTGTTCTTATCTTAGACCAAGCTGTGGATTCCTCTGACATCTACCGCCTGTCAGAAATTTTAAATAATATTTTAAAAGGGGCCTTGGTTTCTGATATTCCGAAATTAGTTGAAAAGACATTTGATGAATTGCGGGCATATGAAAGTTTAATAGATAGCCTGCTCCCAATTTTAAAGAGGGAACTAGAGGAAGAAACTGAACCTAGAATTAGGTTGGAGGGCATTACTAAGATATTTGAATATCCGGAATATGAAGATATCAATAAGGCTAGGAACTTATTAAACTTTTTTGAGAATGAGGACTTGATATTTGAACTCTTCAGTCTTGGGGACAATCAGGAAATTGATATCAGTATAGGCAGTGAAAATCCATATGAGGAGGTTAAAAATTGTAGCATAATAACTACTTCATATTTTGCGGACGGTTTTATAATTGGGAAAATCGGTTTGATTGGACCTACAAGGATGGACTATGGAAATGTAATATCAACCCTTAGAACTTTCCATAAGAATGTGGATAATATTATTAAAGATATGACTAAAGAATGAGGTGAATAAATGGAATATAAGGATAATGATGATTTGGAAATGGAAGAATTAGAAGATGAAGATGCATCTGAAGAACTTACAGAAGAAAGTCCGGAAGAGTCTATTTCCAACGAGGTTGATGAAGTTAAAAATCAGCTCATAAGGTTACAGGCAGACTTTGCCAACTATAAAAAAAGACAGGACAAGGACAGGGAATTACTTAAGTATATGGCGATTGAGCGTTTTGTTGAAAAGCTCCTCCCTGTCATGGATAACTTCGAGAGGGCAATGGATTCTGCAAAAGAGTCGGATGTAAGCCTTTACGAAGGGGTAAAAATGATTTACGACCAAATGGTCTTAGTTTTAAAGGACAATGGTGTAGAGATGATTGACCCGTTAGGGGAGCAATTCGACCCGAACTTCCACCATGCCATTGCTATGGAAAAGTGTGAAGAAGAACACGGGGTCATAATAGATGTTTTACAAACCGGTTATATGTTAAAAGATAAGGTAATTAGACCTGCCACTGTAAGAGTGGCTGAATAAAAGGAGGAAAATATATATGGGAAAAATAATTGGAATTGATTTAGGTACAACAAATTCTGCTGTTGCAGTTATGGAAGCCGGTTCTGCTACCATTATAAATAATGCGGAAGGTAACAGGACAACACCTTCAGTTGTGGCTTTTACAAAGGATGGGGAAAGACTTGTAGGTGAAACTGCAAAGAGACAAGCGGTAACAAATCCGGACAGGACAATATCTTCAATCAAGAGGGATATGGGTTCTAATAAAAAGGTTAATATAGATGGGAAGGACTACTCACCGGAAGAAATTTCTGCTATGATTCTTCAAAAATTAAAGGCAGATGCGGAATCTTATTTAGGCGAAAAGATAACTGAGGCTGTTATTACAGTTCCTGCTTACTTTACAGATGCTCAAAGACAAGCAACAAAGGATGCCGGAAAGATTGCAGGCCTTGATGTTAAGAGAATTATCAATGAGCCTACGGCTGCTGCCTTGGCTTATGGCGAAGATAAGGAACAAGGTCAACATAAGATAATGGTTTATGACCTTGGCGGAGGAACATTTGATGTTTCTATATTGGAAGTAGGCGACGGGGTTTTTGAAGTATTGGCAACAAGGGGTAATAACAAGCTGGGTGGGGACGACTTTGATAAGGCTATCGTTGACTATCTTGCAACTAACTTTAAAAATGAAAACGGTATTGACTTAAGAGACGATAAGATGGCTCACCAAAGGTTGAGAGAGGCTGCAGAAAAGGCAAAGAAAGAGTTGTCATCAACCATGACAACTAATGTAAACCTACCATTTATCACTGCAACCCAAGCCGGACCGCTACACTTGAATGTAGACTTGACAAGGGCTAAGTTCAACGAACTTACTCACGAACTTGTTCAAAAGACAAAGGCACCGGTTCAAGATGCTTTAAAAGATGCAGGTCTGTCAGCAAGTGATGTTGAGAAAGTATTACTTGTTGGTGGTTCAACAAGGGTTCCTGCAGTTCAAGATTTAGTTAAGAACTTAATTGGAAAAGACCCTCAAAAGGACATTAACCCGGATGAGTGTGTGGCTCTTGGTGCTGCAATCCAAGGCGGGGTATTGGCAGGAGAGGTTAAGGATATACTATTACTGGATGTAACTCCATTATCATTGGGACTTGAAACACTGGGTGGAGTAACAACTAGATTAATCGAAAGGAATACTACTATACCTACAAAGAAGAGCCAAATCTTCTCAACTGCAGCGGACAATCAAACACAGGTAGATATCCATGTCCTACAAGGTGAAAGAGAAATGGCTAAGGACAACACCACACTTGGTAGGTTCCAACTTGACGGAATTGCTCCGGCAAGAAGGGGAGTACCTCAAATAGAAGTAACATTTGATATAGATGCAAACGGTATTGTAAATGTTTCAGCCAAGGACTTGGGAACAGGTAAGGAACAAAAGATTACTATTACAGCTTCCAATAAGATGTCCGATGAAGAAATTGAAAAGAAGGTTAAGGAAGCGGAACTTCACGCTGAAGAAGATAAGAAGAAGAAGGAAGAAATTGAAATAAAGAATCAAGGGGATACGCTTGCTTATCAAACAGAACAAAATCTAAAGGACCTTGAAGGCAAGATTTCTGAAGAAGAAAAAGCTGACATCCAAGGCAAGTTGGATGCTTTGAAGAAGTCCCTTGAAGGTACAGATACTGCTGACATCAAGGCAAAGACAGACGAATTAACAGAAGCCTTTTATAAGGTTTCAGACAGGATGTACCAACAAACAGGTCAAGCAGGTGATGCCGGACAAGGAGGCGGAGAGGCGCCACAAGATGACGATGTAGTCGACGGAGACTATGAAGTAGTAGATGAAGACTAATAAATAAATTAAATCCTCCAACCCGTAATGGGTTGGGGGATTTTTTATCCATTTTCTTATATATAACGATGGAACTTTTTAGAAGTCTAAATTTATTCCTCTAAAAACTCTTTAACTTGACCTCCCTTTTCATAGCCTTCTTTATACAGGGCGAGCAAGGCTTCCTTGTCCTTTGTAAAGGTCCTAAGTCCGGAGATATCATCAGGTGAAATAATAAGTGCCCTTCCTTCCCTTTCATAGTCTTTGGCGATATCAACAGAATCATTATACTTATCAGCCCTGTTTTCCAATTCTATAGCTGCGTTGTAGTACCTCCGCCTGATTCCGTTGGCTAAGGTAGAGTCCTTTCCAACCTTCCTCCTAACATTAGCCGGGCGAGTTAAGAGTAGGATAACTTTTTCAGCCCCCTTTTCAATGGCAAGTTTTATAGAGACAGGGTCGGCAAGAGCTCCGTCATAATATGGAATCTTATTTATTACATATGGCTTATTTACCCTTGGGACTGCAGAGGAAGCCTTTAAAATATCATAATTATCTTGGCCCATATCATCCTTAGTAAAGTATTTAGCCTTTCCGCTATAGGCATCAGTTGCCACAACTATCAGTTCTGTTGGGTTGTTTTTTAGGGCTTGGAAGTCAAGCGGCCATTCAGCAGTTGAGTTGCTTAGGGTAGAGTAAATATAGTCAAGGTCCACATAAGAGCCGGTGAATAGAAATCTGGCAAGGCTCATGTACTTGCTACTGAAGGCATACTCGGTATAGAACTTATAATTTCTGTCCTTTTGTCCTGCTAAAAAGGAACATAGGTTGCCGGCTCCGGCAGAAACTCCTATGGCTAAGTCTACAGAGGCATTGTCATCTAACATTCTGTCGTAAACTCCGGCTGTAAATATTCCCCTCAAACCTCCGCCTACATCAATAATTGCACTTTTCAAATAAATCTTCCTTTCTTTGTATTAATAAGTGTCCGTGGGGGCAATTAATAATCGCCCGAACATTCAAAAGGATATAATTATATAAATTATAGATTAGAAGTTGCTTAAGGTCAAGGAAGAGATTTCAAAGATATTTCCACTAGAGAAAAAAATTTCTAAATGGAGAAAGTTTTTTCAAATTTCAGAAAAAACTTTTGATAATAGAATACTTTTTTGTTATAATTGAGAAAAGGAGTGACAATTAATGATAGAGAGAAAAGACTATATAGACAAATTACTTTCTTTAAAAGAAAAAAAAGTAATAAAGGTTGTTACGGGAGTACGAAGGTGTGGTAAATCAACACTTTTTGAACTTTATAAGGACAAACTCATATCTGAAGGTATACTTTACGAACAAATAATATTTATAAATTTAGAGGACTTAGAATATGAAGAGCTATTAGACTATAAAAAGCTTTACGAATTTATAATAAAAAGATTATATGACAAGGGTTTTACTTATATTTTCTTGGATGAAATACAAAATTGCAAGGCTTTTGAAAAAGCTATAAATTCTTTATTTCTTAAGGAAAACATAGATATATATATAACTGGTTCAAATGCTTATATGCTGTCCGGAGAACTTGGAACATTATTGTCTGGAAGGTATGTAACTATTGATATGCTCCCCTTGTCCTTTAAGGAATATTATGAGTCTAACTCAAAAGGAGATGGGAATGAAGGCAAGTTATTTTCTAAATATATAAGGATTGGTGCCTTTCCTTACCTAGCAACAATTGAAACAGCTGAACAAATTGCAGATACTTATATAGAGGGTATTTATAATACAATTTTAGTTAAGGATGTTGCACAAAGGGAAGGTATTACCGATGTATCGCTACTGGAGAGTGTGGTAAAGGTTATGGCATCAAGCATCGGAAGTCCAATTTCAACAAAAAAAATTAGCGATACAATCAATTCAACAGGGCGGAAAACTTCTGTAAATACAGTGGAAAACTATGTTAAAGCCTTGTGTGATGCATATATATTCTATAAGGTAGACCGTTTTGATATAAAGGGACGACAGCATCTTAAAACATTAGGTAAGTATTATATAGTTGACTTAGGTATTAGAAATTTTCTCTTGTCATCGGGGTCATCTGATATAGGGCATATAATAGAAAATATTGCATATTTTGAGTTATTTCGAAGAGGCTACAGGGTTAATGTTGGTAAATTTGATGACAAGGAAGTGGATTTCGTTGCAAAAAATTCAGAGGGTAGGGAATACTATCAAATATCTGCTTCGGTATTGAATGATGAAACTTTGAAAAGAGAGCTTTTACCTTTGACCAGCATTTCGGACCACTATCCAAAGTTTTTGTTGACCTTAGATGAAGTTCCAAAAGGTGCTAACTTTAATGGAATAAGGCATTTAAACTTAATAGATTGGCTACTAGATAAGTGATAGAAAAAGAAAGGAAAAGTTATGGAAATTGGAGATATATTTACAGGTGAAATTATAGATTTAACAGAGGACGGAAGGGGAGTTATCAAGGAAAGGGGTCAGGTTATTTTTACCGACAAGGGGGTAATCGGAGATTTTGTTTCGGTTTACATAAAAGAAAAAAAGAAAAGATTTCTTGTAGCTGAAACGCTTGATATAATTCAAAAGTCGGATAAGAGGGTTGAGTCTGACTGCCCGGTCTTTGGAACTTGTGGAGGGTGTGATTTTAGGGAGTTGGATTACTCTGAAGAAGTGGAATTAAAGAAGGAATTTATCTCTAAAGCCTTTAGAAAGCTTGCTGGTCTTGAAAATTTTGAACTAAAAGATTTTTTTGAGGCTAAGGAGACCAATGGATACAGGAACAATATCCAGCTTCCGGTGTCCTTTGATGGTGAATTGAAAGTAGGGTTTTATAAGAAGAAGTCAAGTGAGATAGTTGAGTTTGAAGAGTGTAAGCTTATTTCAAAGGAAGCCAATAGGCTTTTGAAAGAATTAAAAGTCTTTTTGACTTCTAAAATAGACTATAATGACCTTTTAAAGTTAAAGGAACTTGTCATGAGGACAAATAGGGAAGGGAGCTACCTATTAATTTTTAAGACCAGGAAGTTGACTTTTAAGGGTAATGCCTCACTGATAAATTACTTAGAGTCAAATAAGATTTCAGCCTTTGAAGAGACATTAGACGGTAAAAAGTTTATCCATTTGACAGGGGATAAGAAGTTAAGAGAAAACTTGCTCGGAATGGATTTCACCTATTCACCAAGGGCATTTTTCCAAGTGAACACTCTTCAGGCAGAAGTCTTGTATAAAAAGGCACTTGAAATGGCTGACCTTAAAAAAGATGATGTCATACTGGAACTTTATTCAGGAATTGGAGGGATTTCATTACTGGCAGCAGATAGAGTGAACAGGGTTATCGGTATTGAAATAGTAAGTTCAGCAACAGAAGATGCAAAGGAAAATGCAAGGAAGAATGGAATAGATAATGCGACATTTTTTACTGGAGATGTGAAGGTAATTTTTGAAAATAACTTTCAAGAATATAAGGCAAATAAGATAATTGTCGATCCGCCAAGAAATGGAGTCGAAAAAGAAGTCTTAGAAAAAATAGGAAAGTCCAAAATAGAAAGCCTTGTTTATGTATCATGCAACCCTCAAACACTTGCAAGAGATGTCAAGTACTTAATGGAAAATGGCTTTAAGCTGGAGGAAGTAGTTGGAGTTGATTTATTTCCAAGGACTGGACACACAGAGACGGTTGTCTTGCTTTCCAAGGGTGAGGTCGACTCGAAAAAGATTCGGGTTGAGTTCTCTTTGGAAGATATGGATATGTCCGAATTTCAGGATGGGGCAACCTACACCCAGATCAAAGACTATGTGCTGGAGCATAGCGGGTTAAAGGTATCCAACCTTTATATCTCACAGATTAAGAGGAAATGTGGGATTGAAGTTGGCAAGAATTACAATTTGCCGAAGTCCGAGGATTCCAGACAGCCCATGTGTCCGCCGGAAAAAGAGAAAGCAATCCGAGAAGCATTCAAATATTTTGGGATGATCTAACATCCCGCAAAATGGAGGTTTCTTATGGATAGATTGATTTCTTGTGAGTTTAACATGGATACCGCTTGTGTGGAACTGAAATTTTTAGATGGCAGCATGATTGCCATTGATACCATCGCCGTGGAGAATGAGGTTGCCGATAATATGTATCAGCGGTCAGAAC
>JAAYNG010000145.1 GCA_012520935.1 Tissierellia bacterium
GTAATATTGTAGCTATTCGACCTCTTAAAGATGGTGTAATAGCTGATTTTGATGTTACTAAGGAAATGTTAAAATACTTTATTTCAAAGGCTTCCAGAGGGAGGGGCTTGGTTAAACCAAGGATTGTTATTTGTGTACCGGGTGGTGTTACAGAAGTTGAAAAGAAAGCTGTCGAGGATGCTGCCCTTAATGCTGGAGCAAGGGAGGCTTACTTGATTGAAGAGCCAATGGCTGCAGCAATAGGGTCAGGCTTGTCCGTTGAAGCACCATCAGGCTCTATGGTTGTAGATATAGGAGGTGGAACAACAGAAGTTGCAGTAATAGCACTTGGTGGAATTGTTACTGCGAACAGTATTCGTATTGGTGGTGATGCTTTAGATGCGTCGATTATTTCTTATGTTAAGAAGGAATATAGCCTTTTAATAGGAGAAATGACTGCTGAAAAAATAAAGATAGATATAGGGACAGCTATCCCGGATAACAGCTTGGGATTTGTTGAAATAAAGGGTCGTGACTTAATATCTGGACTGCCAAAAACAATTAAAATCACTGCTGAGGATTCATATTATGCCCTTAAAGAAAATATTACTGATATGCTAGAAACAATAAAGCAAACCTTAGAAAAAACTCCTCCTGAGTTAGCATCAGATGTAATAGAGACAGGAATATACCTTACAGGTGGAGGGGCAATGCTACACAATATTGATAAACTAATTGCTGATGAGACAGGAATAAAGGTAATTATAGCTGATAATCCACTTGATTGTGTGGCTAATGGTACAGGAAAAGCTCTTGAAGACCTGCATGTATTAAAGAAAAAATGAGGTAAAGATGTCTTTTTTTAGAAGGAATAAATGGAAAATATTAACCTTTCTAATAATAGTATCTCTTTTTATTCTTATATTTATAAGTACGAAGAGAAGCAAAACCTCCACAATTGAAGGTTTTTTTGGGGACCTCATTTCCCCTGGAAATAAATTTTTCTATACAATAGGTAGCTTTATTGGTGATAAACTATCTTCTGTAGGGGACTACTTTTCTCTTCAAGAAGAAAACGAGAAATTAAAGGAAGAGATTATTAAATTAAAAGAAGAAAACTTAAAGATGGAGAAGACTATTGCTTCGCAAAAAATGCTAGAAAATGAATATAAACTAGAAGAGAAGATAAAATATTCATATATTAAAGCGGATATTATAGGCATGAACACAGATAACTGGTTTAATATTTATACTATCGATAAGGGCGAAAAAGATGGCATTAAGGAAAACCAAACTGTTATTTCTGCAATTGAAACAGAAACAGGCTTTGTTAAAGAAGGACTTGTTGGAAAGGTTGTTGAAATTGGAAGCAATTGGTCAAAGGTAGAAACAATTATTAATGACCAAAATAGTATTTCTTTTCAAGTTACAAGCTCTCTTGACGGTGGTGTTTTAGCAGGAGAGGGAGCGGAGAACTTAAAAGGATATATGTTTGATGGGAAGGCAAATCCGGGTATTGGCGATAGGGTTATTACATCTGGCCTAGGAGGTATTTATATGCCAGGGATTTTTATTGGTCACATATCTCTTGTTGAAGAAAGCCCAGATAATCTTATAAAAAAAATTGAAGTTTCACCTTCAGTTGACTTTAAAAAGCTATACAGTGTATATGTCTTAACTGGGAGAAAATAGTATGAAGTATGTGAGCATAATTCTTATAATAATAATTAATTTTTTCTTGAAGAACTCCTTTTTTGCAGGATTCTTTTCAACAGTTACTCCCAATACTGACTTGTTAATTACAATTTTTTCTGCTATCTATTTTGGAAGAAAATTTGGTGGCTTGGTTGGTATTATTGTAGGGCTTTTGTCAGATTTAATTTTTTCGCCAACTATTGGAATATCTTCTCTAAGTTTATTTATTATTGCAAATATTGCTGGACTGATTGGGGAAGAAGATTTAAATAAAAGACCTGTATTAAGTATATTGATTGCGACTTCTGGAGTTATCCTATATAATTTCATATATTATCTTATAGGATACTTTTTTGACATCAATATACTTTTTAGCGATATTACAAGGACAAAATTGATATGGAGCTTAATACTTACTGGTGTTTTTGCCTTACCAGTATATTATTTATTTAACAGTCTTTTTAGGGAGAAGACTTTAAACTTTTCGGAGTGATTTAATGAAAAACAGATTTGGGTTTATAATGGGTGTTGTTGTAGTAATGTTCTCTATATTAGTATTTGTATATGCAAGGTTAACTTTAGTTGAAGGTGCAAAATATAGGGAACTATCAGATAATAAAAGAGTAAGGACAATTACAACTACGCCACCAAGAGGGGAAATAAAAGATAGAAATGGTGTCTTGTTAGCAGGAAATAAGGCGAGCTTTACTGTTCAGATATTGAAAGATGGCCTTAACAGCTTAGAGCTGGAAGAAAAAAATAAGGTTTCTCTAGAATTAGTTAAGCTATTGGAGGAGGATGGTGTTGATTATTTAAATGATTTTCCTGTAAATTTGAACACTTTAAGATTTATAGATGAAAGCTTAACAACAGGCAATAGTCCTGCTGAAGAAATGGTAAATGTTATCATTGAAAACAACCTAATAAAAGAACTTTTTATGGCGGATTATGAAGAATATCTTGATATTTCTGCTTATAGATTTGTAATTGGTGAAAGAATCCTAAAGTATATTTCAGATAAGGAAGGGGATATTCCGTTAGAATTTAATAAATCAAAGGAAGCCTTTAATCTTGTTTTTAAAGAAGATATAGACATGGAAGATTGGTTTATTAAACATGGAATAGATAAAATAGATGATCCCTACCTTCTAGTTCTTGATTATATAAAAAGGGACAACAATTTTCTAAAAAAAGTTTTTACGAATGCAGTTGCAAGAAAAGAAGTTTATGACATGCTAAAAGAGCATGGTTTTATTCCAAATATTGAGATAATAGACTACACTTTAAGTTTCGATGATGACAAAATAGCACAAAAAAGATACCTATCTACTAAGTCTGAAAAAATTAATATCAATACAAGTGCAACAGATGACTTTCTTGCCTTATTAGAAGAACATGCGATGGATATTTTTTTAGATAAAATTATTCAAGATGATTCAGGCAGGAGACCCCTATCAATCCAAAGGGAAATGTCAATCTTTCTTGAAGATAAGGGAATTGATCCTATAATAAAAGTAACAGTTTCTCCAAAGGGAGACTATAATCAATACGATTCTCTTAAGAGTATCGGAGACATAGAGCCCAAAGACCATCTTTTGACACTGATTACTGAGAATGGCCTATTAAAAGAATTTGTTACAAGCGATAGGATAAAGAGAATTGCTCAAAGCTCTATTTTAGAAGCAGGAATAAATCCTAGAATTTCCATTGCAGAAAAGGAGTTTGAGTATGTTTATGTTAATGAGAAAAGAAATTGGTTATCAGGTGAAGATATTAATGAAAAAAACCTTTCACCTAAGGAATTGTTTGAACTCTTAAGAAAAAATTATAAAATACCTGAAGATATTGATAACTATGAAGCTAGGTCGATGCTTTCAATTTATCAGTTAGTTAAGAGTCGGGGTTATCTTGCCTATCAACCTATTAACTTTGCTTATGGTGTGAGCGATAAGACAGTTGCAAGGTTAAGAGAGGGATTTGGTAATAAAAAGGGCATACAGATTTCTGTTGAACCTGTAAGATATTATCCCTTTAATCAAGTTGGCTCCCATATATTAGGATATATTGGGAAAATCAGTCAAGATGGTGAAATTAAAGAATTTGTTGATGAGAAAGGATATCAAAAAAGCGACCTAATCGGGAAAACCGGCTTAGAGCATGCCTTTGAAGATGTATTAAGGGGAACTCCGGGAAGAAAGGTTATTGAGGTTGATGCCTATGGTTATACTACATCGGAGCTTGAGGAAGAATCAGGAGTACAAGGAAATACAATTTATACAACAGCTGACATAATGCTACAAAAGTATGCGGAAGAAAAGCTAATAGAGACAATGAAGGCTATTAGGACAGCAGGCACTTATGAAAGTGAGTGGGGAGACTACAAATATGATGTTGACCCAAAGACTAAGGAAACCTACCCAGCTAATACTGGTGTTGTGGTTGTTCAAAAGGTAAAGACAGGTGAAATTTTAACTATGGCTAGTGTTCCTTCATTCAATCCGAATCTTTTTGCAACGGGAATTTCCAGTGAAGACTTTCAAAGCCTTTTTCCAGAACATGAGGAAGACCAACTAGCACCAAGACCCCTATATAATATAGCCACACAGACTGCAATACAGCCTGGCTCAATTTTTAAGATGATTACTGCCCTGTCCGCCTTAGACAAGGGAATGAGTCCAAATTTTAGAATTAGGGATTTGGGCCAAGTTTGGGTAGGTGCACAGCCTTTCAGCTGCTGGTACTATCTTCAGTATGGAGGAGCACTCCATGGTGCTATGAACTTGTCTGATGCCATAAAGAATTCATGTAACTATTATTTTTATTCACTTGCTTTGGGTGAAAATCAAAGGTCAGGAGAAAGAATTCCTGTAAGGATAACTATTGATGATATTACAAGTATGGCTAAAAAATTTGGTATGAATGACAGGACCGGTTTGGAGATTAGAATACCGGCAGAAGCCTATGGAGGTGTACCTGTACCAGAGAGAAAGGCTGCATTACAAAAAAGTTTACTTAATAGGTTTTTAAGAAGAGATTTAAAAAAATATGTTAAGAATAGGGACATCTTCAATGAGGAAGAGGCAATAACAGAGATAATTTCTTGGATGGACTATGAAACTGAATTAACTAGGAACGGTGTAATTAAAAAGTTGGACGAACTGGGGCTTGAAGCCACAGTCCCATTAGAGGGACATAGAGACCCCTTATGTGATATAATTAAATACACCCACTTAAAGGATGCCAAGTGGAATATTGCTGACACACTTAATGTAACAATAGGTCAAGGACAAAATTCCTACACACCGGTTCAGATTAGCAATTATATTTCTACTTTGGCAAATGGAGGGGACTTATATAAGTTGACCTTAATTGATTCTATTAGAAACTCTAAGGGATTGTTAATAGAAAAGAATGAGCCAGAATTTACTAGGGTAGAATTGAAAGATTATAAGTCTTTGGATGATGTAAAGGCAGGTATGGTTGATTCTGTAAAAACCGGATATATTAAAAATATGTTCAATGGTTTTCCTATAGATGTAGCGGCTAAGACAGGGTCTGCAGAAAAAGCTGGAATTAATCCTGCTACAGGAAAAGAATACACAGCCTTTGCATGGTTTGTAGCCTATGCTCCTGCAGATGATCCGGAAATAGCAGTTACTTCTCTGATATTTCAAGGCAGGACGGGGTCAAATGCTGGTCCAATGACAAGAGATATTATTGCTAAATATTTTAATTTAGAAAATACAAGTGAAATTGTTCCTGAAGGTGAAATGGTAATAACCGAATGAGGTGAAATATGGCTAGAGAAAGTGTAAAATTTAAAGGTGTGAAGGATGGGGTCTTTATTTATATAGATTCAAGTTCTTTGGAAGAGGTAAAAAGAGAAATAGATGAGAAGCTAAGGGAACATGGAGATTTTTATGCCGGAGTCAGGCTTTTAAATATTTCTTCAGAAACACTAAGTGAGAGGGATATTATAGAAATAAAGCTCCTGTTAAAGTATAAGTATGACTTAATTGTTTTGGACGAAGACCTACCAAAGGAAATCTTTGAGAAAAAGGAAAAAGTGGAAGAAAAAATTGAAGATATTCCTGAAGAAGATGAAGGCTTATTTGAGAAGTTTGAAGGGATAGATACAGGTATAACTAAATTTTTCTATGGAACTATAAGGTCAGGTCAAGAGCTTTACTTTAATGGAAATATTGTTATAATAGGAGATGTTAACCCGGGAGCTTTTGTTATAGCTACAGGTAATATAATTGTTATGGGAAATTTTAGAGGAGTTGCACATGTTGGGGCAAATGGCAACGATGAGGCTATATTAGCTTGTTACAACTTAGCACCAATACAGGTGAGGATAAATAATACACTGGCTATTAAACCGGATGAAGAAATTGAAGTTGCAACTGTTCCTGAAATTGTAATGATGAAAAATGGCGAAGTAGTAATAGTACCGTACTTGCCTAATAAATAAGGAGGTAATGATGGAAAAAGAAAGTAA
>JAAYNG010000146.1 GCA_012520935.1 Tissierellia bacterium
AAATCTTCCATCAATCTAATCCAGTCCTTTTCTTGTCTTCCAGAATCACGAATTTCTTCGGCAGTAATTCCGCTCATCTTAACTGAAAATAAGGTAAACTTTAATGATTGTTCTATAATTTTTATCTTCTTACTTCTTTTAATAAAAATTATTGTAATTAACAATATTAACAATGATACTGCTAGTAATATATATTCTATATATTCAATCATATTACTTTTTCATATAAAATTCTTTTTCTCTTGGATTAAACTTTTCTATAGAATATCTTAACATAGTTCTTGGCATAAATCGATAATGTTTATCTAAAAATTCTGTTTCTACCTCTTTATCTCTTTTTCCAATTTCTCTTAACATCCAACCAACTGCTTTATGAATTAAATCGTGCTTATCATTCAATAATATTTTTGATATTTTTAGAGCATCTTTAAAGTCATTGTCCTTTATAAAAGCAAAAGTTACAATAATTGATATTCTCCTTTCCCATAGGTCATCGGAAATTGCTAGAGAATAAAGAATATCTTTCTTTTTATCTTTCAAAAAATCACCCATAATTTTAGGCGCAGTTAAATCAACTAAATCCCAATTATTAATGTTTCTAAAATTTTTAATATAAAAATTATAAACCAACTCTTTATCTTCTTTATATTTTTCAACTAGTACAAGAAGGCCCGTTAAGCGATATTCATGAATCTTGCTATCCAATAACTTTTGTATTTCTTTTAGAGAAACATCTTTATACTTTTTAGCAATTGCTCTTTGAATGGGCACTACAATTCCTAAAAAAATATCACCTTCTCCATATTCACCTTTTCCGGTCTTAAAAAAACGAGATAATATTTTAGCTCTAATTGGATCTTTTTTGCTTTGTAGTTCTTTTTCTATATTAACCATTCTAATATTCCTCCAATTATACAAAGTATTCCAAAAATCATAGTAATTTTTGAAAAATTAACTTTCTTTGAAAAATCAAGAAGGATTTTAAGTGAAATTATTCCAAAAACAAAGCTTGATATTAGGGCTATCCAGGGAAAAGATGAAATTGTTGGGTCATTTAAAAATATATATCCTGTTGAAGCGGCAACAGCAGGCAAAGAAATAATATATGATCTTTTTAATATTTCTGATGGATCACTTTCCTTAAGAGATAACCCAAAAATAGTTGAACCAGAACGAGAAACTCCTGGAATAGCAGAAAGGCCTTGAAGCAATCCAACAATAATATAATTAGCATCTTTGCTCATATTTAACCTTATGTTATTTTTCTGAAACCATGAAGTAAGTAATAATCCAAAACCAACTAAAAATAGAAGTCCTGAACCAAGAGCAACATCTCCAATTGTTTTATAAAGCACAAAGCCCAAAGACAATGAAATAATGCTTGCGATTATAAAAAACCTTAATAATTCTTTATCCCTTAATAAAATCAAATTAATCCAGTCCTTCCTAAAAAAAATCAGAACGGCTAGCATTGTTCCCGCGTGTAAAAATAAAGAAAAATTAATAGCATTCATTTCTATTTCAGCAAAGCTAGAAAAAACAGTTACTATCCCCTGACTTGATATTGGTATCCATTCAAATATTCCTTGTAATGCTCCTAACAAAACATATTCCCACATATTATTTTCTAATTATTACAAATCTATATTCTCCAAACTGATCTTTATAAAACTCCCCCTCTTTTATTTCCCCTTTTTGCTGAGGATCAAACTCCATTATAGCATAACCTCCGTCATTTAAATAATTCTTCACCTCAGCAATAAATTTATTAATTGCCTTCATCCCATCTTCTCCTGAGAAAAGAGCTATATGTGGCTCATACTCTATCACATCTTCACCAACCTCACTAATTCTATTTTTTGCAACATAGGGAGGATTGGCTAAGATATAGTCGTATTTTTCATTAATATTAGAGAAAATGTCTGTTTTAATTATTTTATACCTACTATCGTCAATATCATTACAATTAATTTTAATTTGCTCCAAAAAAGAATTATCAATCTCGCCAAAATGACAAATTGAATCTTTTATATTTTTTAAAACTGCTACACCAACACAACCTGAGCCAGAAAATAAATCAAGGCATTTTATTTTTCCATGATTTTGAGCAATAAACCATTTAACCCAATGCTCTGTTTCTGGTCTAGGAATTAACGGTCTTTTTGAAAGATCAATTTTAATCCCTAAAAAATCCTTAAATCCTCTTTTATATTCCTCTGGTAATTCCATTTTAAACAATAAGCAAAGAACAAATTATTCCA
>JAAYNG010000147.1 GCA_012520935.1 Tissierellia bacterium
GAATTTGACCACCCAATCACAGGGAAGAGGATGAAGTTGGAAGCAGAATTGCCTGAGGAATTCCAAGGAGTTTTAAAGAAACTTAGAAGTGAATAGTAAAATAATCGTTAAGACCTTTTACAAAATGTAGAAGGTCTTTATTTATTTTTCATTTGTCAATATAAGTTAGACAAATTACCACAAAAATTTTCATATCAGCCTATAAAAAAGTGGCAATGCTAATTATGACATATATCTTTAAAGATGACTTTTAATTTGTTATAATACTACTAACCTATAACAATAAATAAACACGGAGGTCCTATATGGAAGTTAAAGTCCTATTTAGAAAACCATGGAAGATAATATTAACAATCCTATTCTTAACCCTTATTTTAATTGTAATTTCAATCTTTCTTATACAATTTTCCATTGATAAAAAGAGTTTAGACTTAATTATTGATTCCTATTCAAGTGTCGGCACGGTTTATGATTATAAAAAAGATGAGGGAAATCTTTACTATAACATGATTGATGATGAAGTTATTAATGACCTTAAAGAGGCTGAAAGCATAAGCGAAGTGGAAATAAGGGAAGCTGTATCAGCAAAAGTTCCAAAATTATCCAAAGATAATTCATTCTTCCAAAGGTACCAAAATAACCACTTTATATTTGCAAGGGTTAAATTTGTACAGAAAGCTTTTGAGGTGAGAGCCTATGACTATAGGAGGGGTTATGTCGGGAAACTCATGCCAGAAGCAGACTTTAAAGATTTTAGGAAAACCGACTTTAACTTGGGCTATGACTATACTCCTTCAGGGAGAGAATACATCAGGGGGATAAATACAGGAGCGAACTACTTTGAGACTTTATTACATGTTGAGGTAAAAGAAATTTATGCGGGGAAAAAGAACTTTATCAAGGTTGGGGACAAGGTAGTTATAGATGTGCTCATTGACAGACCGAAAAAGTTTACAGTTGGTGATGAGTATTTAATCATAGGAGAAGTTTTCAAGGCAGGCTTCGGGACAATTACCAATTCTTTTAGATTAGACGACAGGAACAAGGACGAACCGACACCGGAATACTATTATTATGTAACCCCAAGTTTTCTGACTCCAAATTATGGATATAATGCCTCCAAGTATATAGAATATAAATATTATAATCCGGAAACTAAGAAATTTTTTAGAGACCCTATCCACAAACTCACAAGCGAAGACAAGGACAAGGAAGCCTTGGAGATTTTGGAAGAAAAGGGGCTCACACCATATATTGAAGAGATAAAAAATCTTGATGATGTTGTGACTGTAAGGTTAGTAAAGGACATGGACTATATACTTCCTATAAGACAAGACCAGATAAGTCTGGTTGACGGAAGGTATATCGACAAGGATGACTACGGGAAAAATGTATGTGTCATCAGTGAAAGTTTAGCAGAGAAAAATAGGCTAAAGGTTGGGGATACTATTGAGATTTCCCTTTCAGATACAAATTATCTTATAGACGATTATGTTTCAGGCTTTCCGGAATTTGGAAAGATGTCCACGGCAGAATACAGGGAAGCAGAGCCCTTTGACCTAATAGGAATTTTTAAAAACCACAACTATTATTCCTTCAGTTATTCACAACCATCCTTTAATTTTTCAAAGAATGATATCTTTATACCGAAGAGGGATGATGTCAGTCCTGCCACATATGTAAACCCACACTCAGTTTCCTTTAAGGTAAATGAAGACAGTCCCTATACCTATGAAGAAGAAATAGGGAAGAAGATTCAAGAGAAGGGCTACAATACAATTTTGATAGAATCAAATTGGAAAAATGTTGCAAGCATATATGACGAGATGAAGGACAGGCAAAAGGTAATGCTTTTCTTTGCAAGCGTATTTTTCGTATTC
The DNA here is from genome assembly GCA_012520935.1 of Tissierellia bacterium. Taxonomy (GTDB): domain Bacteria; phylum Bacillota; class Clostridia; order Tissierellales; family Peptoniphilaceae; genus JAAYNG01. The sequence goes on from JAAYNG010000147.1 coordinate 1,881, forward strand.
GGAGGGATAATATTTTTAGCTTTGATAACATCTTTAAACAAGAGGGAGTTTGTTTTAAGGAAGATATTTGCAAGGGGCAGAAAGCATATTCAAAAGTCTATACTCGTGCCATTTGCCATATCGGGAATTTCAGCAATAATCCTTTCAATTCCTGTAAATGTATTGATTTATAAGAATAAAGTTTTGAAGGATACCGAGTTTTTAAACCAAGAGTCTTTCCCAAAGCTATGAGAAGTTCCCTTTATTACCATAGGAATTTCATTGGTATTTTTAGTAATAAATTATATCTTGCTAAGAGCTATTATAAAGAGGATGGAAAAGAAGCAAGTAATCGAACTATTATAGAAAGGGGGGGTCTTGTGATGTTTTATAAAAGAATATTTAGGAAGCCTTTAAAGCTTATAGTCTTAGTCCTGCTGGTGTTTGGAGGGATAGGGATGCTTGGTCAGATACACCAAGAGATTAGGACAGGTAAAATAGACCTAAAAAATATCAGCGAAAACACTGAAATTAAATGTAAGCTATATTCTCCCATTAGGATGGGATATTTCTCACAAATACCTGCCTATATTGCAGATAGGGTAGGAAAGCTAAAAGAAATTGAGAATATATATGTGGAATCTGAAGTTCCTGTAATGGTAGATAAAAGCAACTTTATAAAGGCAGTTATCACAGATGGGGAAGGCATTGTTGTAACGGCAATATCAACAGGTGATATAGACGAGTTTGCAAAGAGAAACGGTGCCATAATAAATATGGAAGAAAAATACAAGGAAAGCTTTAAGGAAGAAGAAACTATATGTATAGTGAGCGAAGTCACAGCAAAGACCTTTGACTTAAAAGTGGGCGATACATTTTCTTGCTTTTTAGCAGATGGGGCAAGGCTTCCATTTGAAGAGATACCAAGAGTACCACTAAAAGTAGTCGGAACTTTTACAGTAGACCCGAAGAACAGTTCCCTAGAGGCAAGAGAGCTGGAGAAAGAAGACATAAACTACTTAATACTCCCACAAAAGTTAATGTTTTCAAGAGAGGGGATAATGCATAGCGTAAATGTGGAAGAAATTTGGTGGAATTACAGGGTCTATGACTTTAATATTAAGAAGAAATACAATATGCAATTTATAGAAGTGGAAGATAAAATAGAAGAAATAATAGATGACTATACAGCCTTGCAATCTTCCAGCAGGGAATTTTACAAGGCATTAAAACCACTGGAAAAGAAAATTAAACTTCAAGAGAATTTATATATAACAATAAAATTTTTACTTATAGCCTTGATAACTGTACTAGCCTACTTTATCTCTAGGGGAGAAAAGGATGAAATACTGATAAGGTTAATATTTGGGGAGAAAAGAAGGAAAATACTCTTATCTACATGGATAAGCATAGGGTCAATTTTTTTAATAGTAATAGCAGGAGCATATGGACTAATGACTATATTTTTTACAATAGACCCATACCTAATTGTGCAATTAATAGGAATACCCATAATTTGCTCCCTAATAGTAGTCTTTATGATAATAAGACAAGACCTATTGAAACTATACCAAAGCAAGGAGGAATAGAAGATGAAATTAGAACTGAAAGACATAGACTTTGTATATCCAAAATCAGACAGGATAGTATTAAGAGGATTAAATGTATCCTTTGAAGAAGGAACAGTATCCTCCATAAGAGGAGACTCAGGAGCAGGCAAGTCCACCCTCCTATACCTAATATCCGGTTTCTCAAAAAAGAGCGGAGGACAAATGCTATGGAATGGAGAAGAAGTAACAGACCTTGACACTTATAGGAGGACAACAGTAGGAACAATAAGCCAGTCATACCTACTCTTTCCAACAAGGACAGTCTTAGAAAATGTATCCTACCCCTTAATATTAGATGGATATCCAAAAGAAGAAGCAGAAAAAAGAGCAAAAGAACTCTTAGAATCAGTAGGCATAGAAGACATCCACTATAAAAAACTACCGGAGAAACTATCAGGAGGAGAACAACAAAGAGTAGCCATAGCCAGGTGTCTTGCAGCCAACTCAAAGATAATAGTAGCAGACGAACCCACAGGAAACCTTGACCAGACCAACACCCAAGGGATAATAAACATCTTCAAAGACCTTGCCCATAACCAAAATAAGATAGTGGTAATCGTAACCCACGACCCGGCAGTGGCAGAAGAGGCGGATATACAATATTTTTTGAAGGAAGGGGTTTTGGTTTCCTCTTTGGAGCAATAGGAATTATGGTAAACTAATTGTATGTGGCGAGTAGACATTATCTAAAATATAGAGGACAAATATAATTATAGATAGTGATTTAGCTACGATTTATGGATATGAAACTAGAGCATTTAATCAACAAGTTAAAAGAAATATTGAAAAGTTTGAAGGCGAAGATTTTATGCTCCAGTTAAATGAAGTAGAAGTAGATGAATTTTCAAGGTGCCAAAATGTTACCTTAAACAAAAAAGCAAGTAGAGGAAGTAATATTAAGTATAACCCTTATGCATTTATAGAACAAGGAATCTATATACTTAATGACAATCTAATCCACAATTAGTGATAAGGAAAATTTTAGAAGACTTGAATTGTATAATTAAGTTAGACAGTTAATAAAATAAAACTACAAAAGATAAGCCATATTTGGTAAACTTAGGC
>JAAYNG010000027.1 GCA_012520935.1 Tissierellia bacterium
TGGAGAAGGAATAACCCGGACAAGTCAATCTATGACTTCCCATTTACTTTAAAGAAGATGGGTAAATCGGGAGCCCTCTTTGACCTTAAAAAGCTGGAAGATGTTTCAAAGGATACACTTTCTAGGTTAAGCGACCAAAGAATTTATGACTTCCTTTTAGAATGGGCAAGGGCATATGAGCCTGAATTTGCAAAACTGATGGAAGATGATGAGAATTTTATAAAGCTAATTGGAATAGGAAGAAACAGGAAAAAGCCTCGTAAGGACCTGGCATATGCTAGGCAAATCTTTGAATACATGAACTTCTATTTTGATGATTACTATAAAGTGTATGATAGGCTTCCAGAAAATGTTAATAAGGAAGATGCAGTTAAGTTCTTAGAAGAATACTTAAAAACATATGAGTCATCTTCTGATAACAATGAATGGTTTGACAAGGTCAAGGCCATCTCTGAACCAATGGGCTTTGCGACAAATATGAAAGAATATAAGGAAAATCCTGATAAATTTAAAGGTAGTGTTTCAGACCTCTGCAATGTCATTAGACTCACTATGAATGGTCGTTTGGAATCTGCAGACCTCTGTGATATCGGCAAGGTCATGGGAGACGAAAGGGTTAGAGATAGGATTGAGAAGTTTATAAATACAATAAAATAATAGAATTTAAAAGCCCTTAACCGGGCTTTTTATATCTCTCTTGAATTGCTTGGATATGCTTATCATAAGTAAAAGAATTGTCAAGTCTAGATTTCCACACCTGTCTTAGTGAAATAAACTTAAACTCCCAACAAAATATCCTCTATTTCATACAGGATTTTTTCCTTCATTCCTTCTAAGTAAAATTGTACACTGCTAGTCTCAATTTCTTTTGCCTTATGCATGGCCGTATCTGCTGCCCTAAGAGCATCCTCAGTAGACAAGGCATCCTGCGGACAAATGCAAACACCAATCCTCGCCCCCCATTTGAATAGAAGTGCCATCCGGTATGGTATATTATTTATCAAAACAAGTGATTATCCGCTGGCTTGTATTTAATATTTCATCATTTGATAAGCCTCTTCTCAATATTATTGCAAACTCATCCCCACCAAAACGCCCAAGCATATCTTTATTGTCTATTACTCCCCCTATCCTCTTTGCAACCTCAACAAGTAATAGGTCGCCATTGGAACGACCTAAAGAATCAATTACTTTTTTAAAATTAATCATATCTATATGAAAAAAAGCAAAGCTTTTATCAGTTCCTAATATTGACTCTATAGCATAGTCAAGTTGATTAATCATCATATTCCTATTAGGTAAACCTGTAAGTAAGTCATTATAAGAAAGAAATTCAACTTTTTTATTAATCTCCATCAGCTCATTAGTATACTTGATTAATTCCTCATTTTTTGCCTTTAACTCCCCTTCATCTATAAGTATCTTTTCATAAAGGACAGTCAGTTCTTCCTTTTTAGCCTTCAACTCAGCATAGTCTTTCATTTTCTCTGAACTAATGTACCTATACAAGTATTGAACTAAAATAACAGCAGCAACAATAAAAAGATTGAAAAAAAATAATGCAACACCTGCGTCCATCCCTCCATATGTTTTAAAAACATCAATAATATATATAACATATATACTGAAATCTGCTATTAATAAGTATCTTAATAACCTACTGTTGGAGATAGCACAAATAATCAAGGACATCCCTGGAATTATCCAATAAATATATCTTATATTTCTTCCATAGGTAAAAAGAAGGGTCAATTGTACTGAAACAATTATTAAAGCTACCAAAGTTACCTTATAATCGAATTTTATTTTTGAATGAACTACTTTTAGGATTATTGGGCCTGAAAGGAATGCATGTAAAGCAAAGCCGAAAGTGACAAGCTCTCCTTTTTCCCAGTAAAGTCCAAAAGGTATACTAAGGAAGCTACCAAACACAAATATTATTGCAGCAGCAGCAGTACTAACTAATTCAAGTTCTTTTTCCATCAAGAGATTCAAATCAGTAGCTAAAGCCAATTCTTTTACTGTATACTCAAAAGGATGTATGATTTTTTTTATAATATTTTTTTATAATATTTTTTTCAA
>JAAYNG010000148.1 GCA_012520935.1 Tissierellia bacterium
AGGATATCCGGTAATGATAGCAAGACGGACACACCTGTTCCCATCCCGAACACAGAAGTTAAGCGTCTTAACGCCGATGGTACTTGGTTGGAAGCGACCTGGGAGAGTAGGTAGTTGCCGGTTTGGCCTTATTACATTTGTAATAAGGCTTTTTTCATATAATATTATAATTGAGGTAAATAATGTACTTAAAAGAAAAAAAGAAAAAAAGAAACTACATAATTGCAGTTATTTTTTTTATTATTATTTTTATATTTATTTTGGTTGCACTTATTAAGAATAAAGACTTTTTAGATAAAAGAATAGATAGGCTAGATTTACCATTTTTTAGGGAAGATATTGTTTCTAGTGAAGGAAATGAATATTTTATTAGTCAAGGGTTTAAAGGAAGTTTGGATAATGTTTATGTTTGCTCAAAAGATTTTAAGGTAAGAGGAATTTATATTAATTCAAATTCTTTGGTTGATGAAAAAATTTTTGAATCTTTAATTGAATATTCAAAAAGAAATGACATTAATTCTTTTGTAATTGATGTTAAAGATGATTTTGGTAATATTGTTTACAAAACAAAGTCTAAATATGCAAAAGAAATTGGTTCTGACAATTTTCTTATAGAAGATATCAAACCTAGATTAATGCGTCTAGAGGAAGAAGGAATTTATCCTATTGCAAGAATAGTAGCCTTTAGAGATCCGAATGCAAAAAATATTCCTAAATTATCTTTAAAAGCAAAAGATGGTTCAATATGGAAAGATTTTAAGGGAAATTCTTGGCTTAATCCTTATGATGAAAAAGTGCATGATTATTTAATTTCAATTGCTAAGGAAGCAACTCTACTTGGCTTTAAAGATATTCAGTTTGACTATGTACGCTTCCCAAGTGATGGCAAATTGGATAATATAGATTATTCAGCTAATATAGAAACAACTAAATCTGAGGCAATAAATTTCTTTATTTCTAAAGCTAGAAAAGAAGTGAACAGGTTAGGAGCTGTTCTTTCTGTAGATACATTTGGATTGATAACTTCAGCTGCAAATGATTCAGGAATAGGACAAGAATTAATAGGTATCATGTCTTCGTGTGATGTCATATCACCAATGATATATCCATCGCATTATTATGGTGGAAATTTTAATTTGAGATACCCTAATTCAGAGCCTTATGTTGTTGTAAATGAATCTATAAAGGATGTTTTTTCGAGAACTGAGCATATAACTGATTATAAAGATATTGCTAAAATTAGACCTTGGATACAGGCCTTTAGTGCTCCATGGCTAAAGAGAAGCCATGGGAGCAATTATTTGGAGTATGGAGGGCCTGAAATTCTTGCACAAATTAATGGTTTAAAAGATGCAGGAGTAGATGAATTTTTACTTTGGAATGCAAGTTCAAGATATGTAGATTTTAATTAAAACATTTATAGGGGGATATATGGGGACAATTTATGTTGTTGGTTTAGGTCCTGGGGATGTAAATTCACTTACTTTAGGTGCAGTTAATAGAATACACTCAGGAATTAGAAATTATGTTAGGACAAGAGAACATCCTACTATTATCTATTTTTTAGATAACAATATTGATTTTAAAAGTTTTGATGACTATTACGAAAAAGGTGAAGATTTTGATCTTCTTTATTCAAAAATTGCTGATATGCTTTGTGAGGAAAGTATTCAAGGAGATATAAATTATTTTGTTCCTGGCAATCCAATGGTTGCTGAAAAAACTGTTCAAGAACTTGTTAACAGGGGGGCTAAGATTGAAATAATTTCAGGGATGAGTTTTATAGAACCTATTATAGAGAATTTAGAAATTGATATAATCGAAGGCTTAAAGATATTAAACGGAGAAAACTTATCTTACAGGGAACTGGATATAAATTCTAATATAATAATTACTCAAGTATATAATAGTCGACTGTTGACAGAGTCAAAATTAAGCATTTCAGAAGTATATGGTGATGAATATTTAATTTATTTAATACATTCAGCAGGTATCGAGGAAGACGAAAAAATCATAGAGTTGCCAGTATATGAACTTGATAGAGTAAGTTTTATCGGGCCTCTTTCTTCAATTTTTATACCTAAAATGCGAGAAATTCACAAAAAAGTGTTTGACTTTAATGACATATTGTGTATAATAGAGATGTTAAGAGGTATTAATGGCTGCCCGTGGGATATTAAACAGACTCATAAGTCATTAAGACCACAAATGATAGAAGAAGCTTATGAAGCTTGTTTAGCAATAGACGAAGAAGAGAATGATAGTTTGTCAGAAGAGTTGGGCGATGTCCTATTACAGGTTGTTTTTCATTCGGAAATAGCTAGAGAAGCTGGCGAGTTTAATATATATGATGTGTCCACTAAACTTGCACAAAAGATGATAGAGCGACATCCTCATGTTTTTGGAAATGAGACTGTAAATGATTCAGCATCACAAATGAAAAAATGGGATAATTTAAAGTATAAAAAAAGAGGATTACATAGTTTATCTGAAAAACTAGGAGATATAAAAGGTTTGCCTGCATTGTTAAGTGCAAAAAAAGCCCAAGAGAAAGCATCAATGGTTGGATTTGACTGGAAGGAAATTGAGCCAGTATATGGCAAATTAATTGAAGAAATAAATGAATTAAAGGCATGTGAAGACTTTAATTCAAAAGAGCTAGAAATGGGAGATCTTTTGTTTTCAGCAGTTAATCTATCTCGTTTTTTAGAGATAGATCCAGAGATTGCTCTTATGCGATCAATTAAAAAATTCAAAAACCGTATCATGTATATTGAAAATGAGTTAGAAAAAAAAGAGATGGTTTTTGAAGACGCTTCCCTTGATCAACTTGAGACCTTATGGGAAGAGTCTAAAAAATTTGGGATTTTTTAATCTAATATAATTTTTGGGAGGAATGAAGAATGAACAAAGCTGAATTAGTTGCTAGTATTGCACAAAAATCAGGATTGACAAAAAAAGATTCCGAAACTTTTCTAAAGGCCTATATTGAGACAGTTGAAGAAACTTTGGCTGCTGGAGAAAAGGTTCAACTTGTAGGATTCGGTACATTTGAAGTAAGAGAAAGAAAAGCTAGGGAAGGAAGAAACCCTCAAAACCCTAAAGAAGTTATCAAAATTCCTGCATCAAAGGCTCCAGTTTTCAAAGCTGGAAAAGGTTTGAAGGAAATTGTTAACTCAAAGAAAAAAGCAAAGAAGAAATAAGACATAGCCCCAAATCTTTGATTTGGGGCAATTACATACGAGGTTTTTATGAGGATTGATAAATACTTAAAAGTATCTAGATTAATAAAAAGAAGGACGGTAGCGAAGGAAGCCTGTGAGCAAGGAAGGGTCTTTCTGAATGGAAGAGAAGCTAAATCAGGATCCGAAGTTAAAATTGGTGATATTATTTCTTTAAAACTAGGAGAGGGTGAACTTCGCGTTGAAGTTTTATCTCTTGAGGAAAATGTAAAGAAAGAAGATGCTATTAATATATATAAAAAGCTTTAGGGGGGTGGTACTGTGAAGAGGAAAAAAAGATTTAAATGGCCTAAATTAAGCATAAAAATGTTAGTAATTATCCTTTTTACAGTTATGGCTTTTTTAGTTTTTGTAAATCAAAGCATTCAGAAAAATGAATTAATAAAGAAAAAAGAGACTATTGAAAAAGAAATTTTGATTTTAGAGGGAGAAACTAAAGCTTTAAAAGATGAATTAGCTCAAAGTGACTCGCTGGATTTTATTGAAAAGGTAGCTAGGGAAGACTACGGAATGGTCAAACCAGGTGAAATTGTATATATTGATTTAAATGAAAAAAAACATTTATTTGGTGATTCGTCAACCATAAATAAATAAGGGGGAAATTTATTTTGTCAGCGGAGCTTCAAGTTGGAGAAATCCTAGAGGGAAAAGTTTCAGGAATAATGAAATTTGGCGCTTTTATTGATTTAGATAATGGTAAAAGTGGTTTAGTACATATATCTGAAATTTCTAATGATTATGTTGATACTGTGGATGATTATTTAAAAAAGAATCAAAAGGTAAAGGTTAAGGTGTTATCTATTTCTGATAATGGGAAGGTTAGTTTATCGATAAAACAGGCTCAACCGAAACCTAAAAAAACACAAGTAGCTGAATGGTCCTTCGACGATAGGCAGAAGGAACTTTCTTTTGAAGATAAGATGTTAAAATTTTTAAAAGACAGTAACGAAAAACAGGATCAGCTGAAGTCTCGCGATGGCAGAAGATATTCCGGCAAGCGTAAGAGCAGCAATCAAGATTAAACCGGGAGACCGGTTTTTTTATTGCATAATAACAAGATTTCCAAGAACTCAATAAATGATAGGTATCGTGCAAGTGTTTGGAATCTTATTTTTGGAGAAAATATATGATAGAAAAATTTTTAGGTAATATTTATAGAAATAATCTTATAAAAATAAATGATTCAATTGTTGTTGGTGTGTCAGGAGGTAAAGATTCAATGGCTTTATTGCACGCCTTGATATCATTTAAAGAAGTTTTTAAATTAAAAATTTATGTTGCACATTTGAATCACTTAGTTAGAGGTGATGAAGCAGAAAGAGACTTACAATTTGTAAAGGAATATGCGGAGTCTAAGGGACTAGTTTTTTTTGAAAAAAGAAAAAGTATGGAAGCCTACGGAAAAGAACTTGGAATAGGAGCAGAAGAAGCTGGGAGAAGACTTAGATATGAGTTTTTTGAAGAGGTAAAGAAGACTACAAATTCAAACCTTATAGCTGTTGCCCACAACAAAACAGACCAAGCAGAGACATTATTATTTCGAATAATGAGGGGGACTGGAGTAAATGGTCTTCGTGGAATGGAGTTTAAAAGAGGACATATAATTCGTCCATTATTGAATATTTCAAGACTTGAAATAGAAGAGTATATTAAAAAATTTAATATCCCTTTTGTAGAAGATAGTACTAATAGTGAAACTGACTATACGAGGAATAAAATCAGGTTAGAATTGATGCCTTATATAGCCGAAAATTTTAACTCTAACATTGAAGATGCTTTATACAGACTTTCAATAAATGCTAAAGAACAAAAAGAAATTTCAAATATTCTTATGGAGGATATTTTTCCAAGAGTCATTACATTAACTGAAAATGGTCTTGTGTTAAGAGGAGAAGAATATTCAGAACTTCCACTTTCTATTAGAAGAAATATTTTAAGAATTCTTTTGGATGATATTAAGACAAATTTTGAATATGGATATAATAGCATAGTAAATTTAGATAAATTTATTATAGATTCCAGTTCAGGAAAATCTAAAGATATTGGCGGTGGTCTTGTCGCAACAAGATTATTTGATAATATAGTTTTTGATTATAGTGAAACCAAAGACTACGAAATTAATGTTGAGATAGGTAAAGAATACTATATAGGTCCTGTTAAGGGATATTTAAAATTTGAAAAGAAAAGTGACTTAAGTATAGAAAAAGGGGTATATAAGAAATCCTTTGATCTAGATAAAATAAAAGGCAAATTAATCATTAGAAATAGACGAGAAGGGGATAGGATTTATCCATATGGTATGGATGGTTCAAAGTCAATAAAAAAACTTATGATTGATGAAAAGATCCCAAGGGATAAAAGGTCATCAATTCCAATTGTAGTTGCTGGGGATGAACTGGTTTGGGTTGTTGGTCTTAGAGATTCTAGGTTATTTTCAATTGATGAAAATACAAAAAATGTTTTAGAAATTATTTATCTATCGGAGGAATAACACATGAATATGGACATTGTTAAGAAGGTTTTAATTAGTGAAGAACAGATTAGAGAAAGGGTTAAAGAACTAGGTGCAGAAATTTCCAAAGATTATGAAGGAGAAAGCATTCTTTTGGTGGGCACTTTGAAAGGTGCAGTTATTTTTCTAGCTGACCTTGCTAGGGAGATTACAGTTCCTTGTGAGTTTGACTTTATGTCAGTGAAAAGTTATGGACATGGAACAATTTCATCTGGAGATGTTAGAATAATTAAAGACTTAGACGAAAGTGTTACTGGTAAAAATGTTTTACTAGTGGAAGATATTATTGACTCAGGAAGGACTCTGGATTATTTAACTAATAATCTTTCCCACAGGGGTGCAAAGTCTATTAAAATAGTGACTTTTTTAGATAAACATGACAGGCGAGAGATTCCTATTGAAGCTGACTATATAGGTTTTGAAGTACCTAATGAGTTTGTTATTGGATATGGACTTGACTATGCTGAGATAGGTAGAAATTACCCTTTTATTGCAGCCTTAAAAAACGAAGTCTATGAAAAATAGTTATGCAATATATTGAAATAAAAAATTAAAGGTGTTATAATAATTATATTAATAAAAGGAGGAACAAAATATTTGAAACGGACTTATAAAGGTTTTGGCATATATATTTTTATAGCGCTAGTTGTATTGTATTTTGCTACAAGGTATAGCACAAGTGTAACACAACCTGAAGGATTAAACTTTACAGAAATAGTTGGATTATTAAATGAAAATAAGGTTGCTAGCTTAAAGCTAGAAGGTTCAGAAATTTATGGGAAATTAAAGACCGGTGAAGAATTTAATGGATATCTTCCAGACATAAATAAAGATGATTTCTATAATGATTATTTAAAAGATAAGGTACATGCTGGTGAAATACAGTATGATGCAGGGCCTGAAAGGCAGCCACCTTTTTATTTCAGTCTAATTGGACCAATCTTTATGATTGTAATATTTGGAGTATTTTGGTACCTATTCATGCAAAACTCCCAAGGAGGAGGGTCAAAAAGCATGAACTTTGGTAAATCAAGGGCAAAAATGGTGGATAATGACCCTTCAAAAGCAATTAAATTTGTCGATGTGGCTGGATTAAAGGAAGAAAAGGAAGAGCTACTAGAGATAGTTGATTTTTTAAAAAATCCTAGGAAATATACAGAAATGGGTGCAAGAATACCTACTGGGGTACTATTAGTAGGCCCGCCAGGAACAGGGAAAACATACCTTTCAAGAGCTGTAGCAGGTGAGGCTAATGTACCATTTTTTACTATATCGGGTTCAGATTTTGTTGAAATGTTTGTAGGTGTTGGTGCGTCAAGGGTAAGAGACTTATTTGAAGAGGCAAAAAAGAATGCTCCCTGCATAGTATTTATAGATGAGATAGATGCTGTAGGTAGAAGAAGAGGGGCAGGTCTTGGCGGCGGACATGATGAAAGAGAACAAACCCTTAATCAGCTATTAGTAGAGATGGATGGTTTCAGTAAAAATGAAGGCATTATAGTAATGGCAGCAACCAATAGGTCAGATATTCTAGACCCAGCATTATTAAGACCAGGAAGATTTGATAGAGAAATATATGTAGGCAAACCTGATGTCAGGGAAAGGGAAGAAATTCTTAAAGTTCACACTAAAAAGAAACCTTTGGATGATGATGTTGACTTAAGCGTAATTGCAAAAAGAACTCCAGGTTTTACTCCTGCAGACCTTGAAAATATGGTTAATGAAGCTGCTATAATGACTGCCAAGGATAATAAGAAAAAAATTCCTATGAACTTAATTAATGAGGCGTCTATAAAGGTTCAGGCAGGTCCAGAAAAAAAGTCTAAGGTTGTAATAGAAAAAGAAAGGAAACTTACAGCATATCATGAGGCTGGACATGCTGTAGTTTCAAGACTTACACCTGAGATGGACCCAGTCCATATGGTAACAATAGTTCCTCGTGGCATGGCTGGTGGTTTTACCGCATTTATACCTGAAGAAGATGTAAGCTATATGACAAAGGGATGGATGAAAGCAGAACTTGTTTCCCTGCTTGGCGGAAGGGTTGCAGAAGCTTTAGTATTAGATGATATTTCAACCGGTGCTTCAAATGATATTGAAAGAGCAACTAGGCTTGCCAGGTCAATGGTAACTCATTATGGAATGAGTGAAGATTTAGGGCCAATGACATATGGAACTGATGATGAACAGGTTTTTGTCGGTAGAGATTTTGGCAGGACTAGAAATTATTCTGAGGAAGTAGCTGCAAAAATTGATGCAGAAATGCGTTCATTGATAGATGAAGCATATAAAAAAGCAGAAACCTTATTAAAGGAAAATATTGATAAACTTCATAGGGTGGCACAAAGATTATTGGAAGTAGAAACTATTAGTGGCAAGGAGTTTGAAGCTTTATTTCAAGATGTAGAATATGATCCTGATGACGATAATCTTTCGATAAATGGTGAGAAGGAAAGAGAAGAAGAATTGTCTAGGGAAATTGATGAAACAATAGAAAAAAATATTAGAGAGATAGAAAAAGAAAATGAAGAAAAAAAATCTAGGAGTGACGAGTTTGGCGAGTAATTTGGACGATTTGCCTTTTTACGGAAGATTATTTTTGGATAAAGAAGAGAATAGTATTATTTTAAACTCACTTTCTAAGGTTAATATTTATTCAGAATATCTTTTTTCAAACATCTTTAGTGGAGTATCAGAGAATGTATTTTTGTTATTAAATTAAGAACAGGGTCACCTGTTCTTTTTAGTTAAATATAAAATATGGAAGGGAGGAGGAATATGAGTTTTTTAGACAGTATATTTGTATCATTATTCAGTACGATGGTAATTTTTATAGTACTTGTTATCATAGCCTTTTGTATTAATTTAATGAAATTTTTCTTTTCTGATAAAAAAGAAGAAAAGGCAGTAGAAGCAAGACCTGTAGCAGTTGTAGCAAAAAAAGATGACGAGGAAGAAATAGTTGCTGCTATCACAGCTGCAATAAGTGAGTATTTGGGCACATCTTATTTCAAAGTCAACACTATAAGAAGAATTAAAGAAAAGAGAGAAGAAATTCGTATAACAAAATAATAATATTGGAGGAAATTATGAAAAGATTTAATGTAAGAGTTAATGGAAAACAATATGAAGTAGAAGTTGAAGAATTAACACAGGTGCATGCAAGACCGGTAGTTGCACAACCAGCTCCAACTGTACAAGTTCAAGCGCCAACGCCAACTCCAACAGCACAACCAACACCGACTCCACAATCACCACCAGTAACACAACAAACACCAGCATCAAATATAGAAAGTGGTGGAGGAGAAAAAGTATTATCTCCTATGCCTGGTAATATTTGGAAGATTCTAGTAGCAGTTGGCGACAGTGTACAATCAGGTGAAACTTTATTGATATTAGAAGCTTTGAAAATGGAAAATGAAATACCTGCACCTAAAGCTGGTATAGTAAAGAAAATTCATGTACAAGAAGGAGCTACAGTGAATTCTGGAGACATTCTTGTAGAGCTTGAATAGGTGATATAGATGAATATTACTGAAACAATTATTGGATTTTTAAAAGATACAGGCTTTGCAAATATGACCATGGGTCAAGCAATAATGCTTTTAATTTCACTTTTGCTATTGTACTTAGCAATTGTCAAAAAATTTGAACCGTTGTTATTAGTACCGATTTCATTTGGGATGTTATTAGCTAATATTCCAGTAGCAGGATTAATGAGCCCTCCAGAAAATGGAGAAATAGGAGGAATATTATATTATCTTTATCAGGGAGTCAAACTTGGCATATTCCCACCACTGATTTTCATGGGTGTTGGAGCCATGACTGACTTTAGTCCATTGATAGCAAACCCTAAGAGTATATTGTTAGGAGCAGCAGCTCAATTAGGAATATTTTTTACATTTATTGTAGCGAATTTGCTTGGCTTTACCTTACCAGAAGCTGCTTCTACAGCTATTATTGGAGGTGCAGATGGACCAACGGCATTATATTTAACATCTAAACTTGCTGACCACCTACTAGGACCTATTGCAGTAGCAGCATACTCATATATGGCTTTAGTACCACTTATTCAACCGCCTATCATGAAAGCTCTTACAACAGATGAAGAACGAAAGGTTAGAATGGGTCAATTAAGACCTGTAACTAAGGCTGAAAGAATAGTTTTCCCTATTATGGTAACTCTTCTTGTATCTTTGATACTACCGTCAGCTGCTTCTTTAGTTGGATTTTTGATGCTAGGTAATTTATTTAGAGAGACAACTTTAACGGATAGACTTTCTGATGCTGCTCAAAATAATATAATGAATATGGTAACAATCTTCCTTGGACTGACTGTTGGTGCTACAGCAAATGCAGAAACATTTTTAAATCCAAAGACTCTAATGATTACCGGTCTTGGATTGGTAGCCTTTTCCATAGGCACAGCAGGGGGGGTATTATTTGGAAAGATAATGTATAAAACTTCTGGCGGTAAGGTTAATCCTTTAATTGGTTCTGCCGGAGTCTCTGCAGTCCCTATGGCTGCAAGAGTATCACAAAAAGTTGGTCAAGAATATGATCCAGGAAATTTCCTGTTAATGCATGCAATGGGACCAAATGTTGCTGGAGTAATAGGGTCTGCTGTAGCTGCCGGCCTATTATTGAATATGTTTGGATAAAAAGGGAGGAAGGATAAATGAAGTGCCTTATAACAGAGGTAATTGCACAAGAAGGTATAGACATCTTGGAAAGAGAATTTGGAGTTGTGTTAGCCTATGACAAAAGTATTGCTGAAATAAAAGAGATGGTTAAGGACTATGAAATTCTAATAGTAAGAGCAGAAACTCCTGTAGATAAAGAAATGATTGATGCAGGGGAGAAGTTAAAGGTTATTGGTATGGCAGGTATTGGTCTTAACCATATAGATGTTAAATATGCAGAATCAAAGGGAATTAAAGTATTTAATGTACCCGATGGAAGTACTAACTCTGTTGCGGAATTAGCTCTTGGGATGATGCTTACAACCATGAGAAGAATTACTGAAGCCAACAATTATGTTAAGGCTGGACATTGGGACAAAACAGCATTTGTGGGCAGGCAAATTAGAAGAAAAACAGTGGGTATTGTTTCAATGGGAAAAATTGGATATAGGGTTGCAGAATTAGTTAAGGCTTTGGGAGCTCATATTATTGTATATGACCCATACCTTAAACCAGAGGTTGCTAGAAGTCTAAATGCAGAAATTGCTAGTTTAGATATATTATTTCAAAATGCTGATATTATTTCAGTCCATACCCCGTTGACACCGGAAACATACCATATGATTGGAAGAAAACTTCTTAGTCAAATGAAGCCATCTTCTTATATTTTTAACTTGGGCAGGGGCGGTATTATTGATGAAGATGCCCTTTACGATGCTTTAAAAAATAAAACTATAGCAGGAGCTGGTGTAGATGTTTTAGAAGTAGAACCTCCGGAAGTAAATAATAAATTATTCACTCTTGACAATTTTATTGTAACTTGTCATATAGGTGCAGGTTCTGTTGAAGCACAAACATATATAGCAAAGCATTTAGCTGTATATATTATTGATTATTTAAGAGAAGAATTGGGACTGATAGGATGATGGAATATAATAGAGTTGTAGCCGCTTATTTTAGCGGTACAGGAACAACAGAAAAAGTAGTAAAAGATATTGCAAATAAAATTAGTGGAAATCTAAATATTGAATATACTGTAATGGATTTTACACCATTGAAGTCTAGGAAAAAACCTCTAGTATTTAAAGATTCTGATATTGTTGTTTTTGGAATTTTTACAGTAGCCGGAAGGGTACCTAACTTAATGTTACCTTATTTAGAAACAATTGAAGGAAATGGTGCTATTGGAATTCCTATTTCTACTTATGGTAATAGGAATGTGGATGATTGTCTAGTTGAACTACAAGACATATTAGAAAAGGCGGGTTTAAAAACTATAGCAGGGGCCTACTTTTCCTGTGAACATTCTTTTTCAAATGTATTAGCTAAGGGAAGACCGGATGAAAAAGATTTAGAAATTGCTAGAGAATTTGCTGATAAAATTTCAGAAAAAGTTAAGAAAGGTGATTTATCGAAAGTTGAATTACCGGGAGAGAGACCTTATAGGTTTTATTACCAGCCAAGAGATAGGCATGAAAACCCTATAGACATTAGGAAGGTAAAACCAAAAACTAATGATAAATGTACTGACTGTAAGTTATGTGTTGAATTATGTCCATTGGGTTCTATAGATTATGATAATGTTACAAACATAAGCGGTATTTGTATGAAATGCTGTGCTTGTATAAAAAAGTGTCCTGAAGGGGCAAAATATTTTGATGATAAGGGTTACCTTTATCATAAAAGTGAACTTGAAGAATTGTACGCAAATTATAATGAAACGAAATATTTTATATGAGGGGGGATATTTTGGATAAGTTAATGAGTATGGAGGAAGCAATTAGAAAATTTGTTAAAGACGGAGACCATATTTCTTTTGGTGGATTTACAACAAACAGAAAACCATATGCAGCTGTTCATGAGATAATGAGACAGGGTCAAAAGGACTTTGTGGTTGAAGCAGGACCTGCTGGTGGGGATTGGGATATGTTAATTGGTGAGGGTAGGGTTAAAGTTTACAATAATTGTTACACTGCCAATTCGGGTTATTCAAATGTTTCAAGAAGATTTAGAGATGCCATTGAAAATGGTAAGATGTTATTTGAAGATTATTCTCAAGATTCTATGATGTTAATGTTGCATGCAGCAATGTTAGGTCTACCTTTTTTACCAGTGAGAATGATGCTAGGTAGTGATCTTGAAAAAGTATGGGGAATTTCCGAAGAAGATAGGAAAAACTTAGATAAAGTTCCAAATAAGAAGCTTGTAGTAATGGATAATCCTTTTAATCCCGGTGAAAAGGTTTGTTGTCTACCAGTTCCTCAGTTAGATACTGCAATAATTCATGTTCAAAAGGCAAGTCCAGATGGTACAGTTTCTATAGAGGGGGATGAGTTCCACGATGTTGATATAGCTGTTGCGGCTAGAAAGACAATAGTCACTTGTGAAACAGTTGTATCCAATGAAGAGATAAGGAAAAATCCTGAAAGGAACTCCATACCAGGATTTGTAGTTGATGCTGTAGTACATGTCCCATATGGTGCACATCCTGCTCAATGCTATAATTATTATGATTATGATAGGGAAATGCTAATGGAATATGATACTGCTTCAAAGACGGATGAAAGTTTTAAAGAATTTGTAAATAAATGGATTTATTCTACAAAAAATCATGATGAATATATTGATAACATTGGTGCAAAAAGACTTTTAGACTTAAAGGTAGTGCCGGGTTATGGTTATGCTGTAGATAAAATTTAGGAGGGGAAGATGGATTATACAAATTATACTAATAAAGAAATGCAGGCTGTAACAATTGCAAAGACAATTGAAGACGGTCAAATCGTTATAGTTGGTACTGGACTTCCATTGATAGGTGCCTCTCTTGCTAAGAGAATTTTTTCACCAAATGCAATCTTAATTCTAGAAAGTGGATTGATGGACTGCGACCCATTAGAAGTTCCTACAAGTGTTGGAGACAACCGTTTAATGGCACACTGTGCTGTTCAATGGCCGAATTATATGTTCGTTGGTTTTGAAACTAATGAATGGCTACATGATGGTGATAGGATGATTGCCTTTATAGGTGGAGCTCAAATAGATGCTTATGGTAATGTAAACTCTACAAGTATTGGTGATTATCATAAGCCTATAACTCGCTTAACAGGTTCGGGAGGGGCAAATGGTATTTGTACATTTGTAAATACAGTTATTATGATGCAGCATGAAAAGCGAAGGTTTATGGAGAAGATAGATTATATTACTAGTCCTGGCTGGGGCGATGGACCTGATGGTAGGGCAAAGATGGGACTGCCTGCAGATAGGGGACCTTTAGCGGTTGTAACTGATAAGGGTATGATGAAGTTTGACGAGAAGACAAAGAAAATGTATCTTGCCGGATATTATGAAACTTCATCAATAGAAGAAATAATTGAAAACACAGGTTTTGAGATTGATTGCTCTAGGGCAGAACTTATAAAACCACCAACACCTGAAGTTATACGAATGATTAGAGAAGAGATTGACCCAGGTCAAGCCTTTATTAAAGTACCTAAATAGGAGTGAGAAAATGTATTCAATGTGGCCTTATTTTAAGGAAATGCCAATAATTGGGAAAGAAATTAAAAGGGATAATGAAAATGAAGAAACATTAAAAGCTGTTGAGGATGAGATAAGAACTGCAATAGTAGAAGCATTAGAAAGTGGTAGGACAACTGAGTCTTTGAATAAGTCCGGACAACTTACAGCTATGCAAAGGGTTGAAGCTTTGATTGACGAAGGGACTTGGTGCCCATTGAACACAATATATAACCCCGAAGATAATGATGGTGGCTCAACCGCAATTGTAAAAGGTCTTGCAAAAATATCTGGTAAATGGGCTGTAGTAATGGCTTCAGATAATAAAAAACTTGCAGGTGCTTGGATTCCAGGTCAGGCTGATAACCTTGTAAGAGGGTCAGATACTGCAAAAATATTAGGAATTCCATTAGTTTATATTTTGAATTGCAGTGGTGTAAAACTTGATGAGCAAGAGAAAGTATATCCAAACAGGATAGGCGGAGGTACACCTTTTTATAGGAATGCTGAATTAAACCAACTTGGTATACCTGTAATTGTAGGAATATATGGAACCAATCCAGCAGGTGGTGGATACCATAGCATTAGCCCAACTATTTTGATTGCCCATAAGGATGCAAACATGGCAGTGGGTGGGGCAGGTATTGTTGGAGGAATGAACCCTAAGGGATATATTGATATGGAAGGGGCAAACCAAATAGCTGATGCTACAGAAAATGCAAAAAGGGAAGATCCACCAGGATCAGTTCCAATCCATCAAGGTGAAACAGGCTTTATGAGAGAAGTTTATGAAACTGAGGAAGGGGTTTTACAAGGAATTAGAAAATATATGGAATATATACCTTCATATAACCCTGAGTTTTTTAGAGTGGCAGAACCAAAAGAGCCACAATTTTCAGATGAAGACTTGTATTCAATTATACCATCTAATCAAAAAAGAGCTTATGATGTATATGATGTAATTTCAAGGCTATTTGATAATAGTGAATTCATGGAATATAAAAAGGGATATGGACCAGAAATGATTGTTGGTCTTGCTAAGTCCAGTGGTTTACTTGTTGGTGTAATAGCTAACTATCAAGGATTATTGATGAATTACCCAGAATATTATGATGGAGAATCAATAGGGATTGGTGGGAAGCTATATAGACAAGGTTTAATAAAAATGAATGAGTTTGTAACTTTATGTGCAAGGGACAGGATTCCTTTAATATGGCTACAAGATACAACAGGTATTGATGTTGGCGATATTGCAGAAAAAGCAGAGCTACTTGGCCTAGGACAATCTTTGATTTATTCTATACAAAATTCTAACCTTCCTCAAATGCAAGTTACAGTAAGAAAAGGAACAGCAGCAGCCCATTATGTATTAGGTGGACCACAAGGAAATGATACAAATGCCTTTTCATTAGGAACAGCAGCAACTGAAATTTATGTAATGAATGGTGAAACTGCTGCAGTTGCCATGTATTCAAGAAGGCTTGCAAAGGATAGAAAAGAAGGAAAAGATTTAAATCCTACAATAGAAAAAATGAATGATTTAATTAATTCCTATGTAGAAAATGCAAAACCATTATCATGTGCTAAATATGGTTTTGTTGATGAGATTGTAGATATGGATATTTTAAGAAACTACATTGTTGCTTTTTCTGAAGCAAGCTATCAAAATCCAAAATCAATTTGTCCTCCTCATCAAATGATTACACCAAGAGTTATCAGAGATTTCGACAATCTATATAGGTGATCATATGTATACTTTAGGGATAGACATAGGTTCTACTGCATCAAAGTGCTTGATATTAAAAGATGGAAAGGAAATAGTATCGACCAGCACTGTATCAGTAGGGACTGGTACAACAGGTCCTAAAAGAGCTTTAGAAGAAGTATTAAAGAATGCGAAAATGGCAATCGAAGAAATGGATTTTATTATGGCAACAGGCTATGGGAGAAACTCCATAGATATTGCTGATGATAGAATGAGTGAATTAAGTTGCCATGCAAGGGGAGCAGTGTTTTTGTTTCCTAATGTTAAGACTGTTATTGATATTGGTGGACAGGATATTAAGGTTTTAAAAATTAATTCACAAGGCATGCTTGAAAATTTCGTAATGAATGACAAGTGCGCAGCAGGTACAGGAAGGTTTTTAGAGGTTATGGCAAGGGTTCTTGAAGTTGAAGTAGTTGAACTTGGAAAATTATCAAAGCAGTCTACAAAGGAAGTAAATATTAGCTCTACATGTACTGTATTTGCTGAAAGTGAAGTGATTTCACAATTAGCTAAAAAGACAGAAATCGTAGATATTATTAAAGGGATTCACAGAGCAGTTGCAAGTAAGGTAGCTGGCCTTGCTAAAAGACTAGGTGTTGAAGAAGATGTTATTATGACTGGTGGCGTTGCTAAAAATGAAGGTATTGTTGAAGCTTTGGAGTCTGAAATAGGAAAGAACATCAGAGTCTCAGAGTATACTCAACATGTTGGTGCGTTGGGTGCTGCATTATTTGGTTATAAGAAGGCAAAAAAGAAGAAATGAAAGGAGAACAATATGTCAGAAACTGAAAAAATTCCTGCAAAACAAATGTTAAGAGATGTTGTCGATATGGTTTATAGGGAAGCTCAAGAGGCAAAGGATAGGGGTGAGCCGGTAGGTTGGTCAAGTTCAAAGTTTCCAGCAGAGTTTACTGAGGCATTAGGATTAAAGGTAGTTTATCCAGAGAACCAAGCTGCAGCAATTTCTGCAAAAAAAGGTGGACAAAGAATGTGTGAACATGCAGAAGCCATGGGTTTTGACAATGACATTTGTGGTTATGCTAGAATTAGTTTAGCCTTTGCAGATGGTGCAGAATGTGAAGAGAAGCCTATGCCTCAACCAGACTTTTTACTTTGCTGTAACAATATATGTAACTGTATGACAAAATGGTATGAAAATGTTGCTAGAATGCATGACATACCATTGATAATGATAGATGTTCCATTTAACAATGAAAAGGAACCTTCGCAAGCACAAGTAGAATATATGAAGGCACAATTTAAGGCTGCTGTTGAGCAATTAGAAAAAATAGCAGGAAGGAAGATGGATGAGGAAAAATTTAATCAAGCTTGTGCAAATGCAAATAGAACTGCAAGGGCTTGGTTAAAGGCTTGTTCATATCTTCAATATAAACCATCTCCATTAAGTGGATTTGATTTATTTAACCATATGGCTGACATAGTTACAGCAAGATGTAAGGTTGAAGCTGCAGAAGCTTTTGAAGCATTAGCAGAAGAGTATGAGGAAAGGGTAAAAGAAGGAACTTCTACATGGAAGTATGACGAGAATTACAGGATAATGTTTGAAGGTATTCCTTGCTGGCCTGTTTTAAGAACATTATTTGAACCTTTAAAGGAGAAGGGAATTAACACAACAGCTGTTGTTTATGCTCCAGCTTTTGGTTTTGTTTATGAAGATATTGATGGACTTGCAAAGGCTTATTGCAAGGCTCCAAATTCAGTATGTCTTGAGACAGGTGTAGAATGGCGAGAGGGCATTTGTAGAGAGAATAAGGTTGATGGAATATTAGTACACTATAATAGAAGTTGTAAACCTTGGAGTGGATATATGCCAGAGATGGAAAGACGCTTTAGGAAAAACTTAAATGTACCAGTTGTAAGTTTTGATGGAGATCAAGCAGACCCAAGAAACTTCTCAGAAGAACAATATAAAACAAGGGTGGAAGGTCTATTTGAGATAATGGAAGAAGAAGCTGCCAAGAAGGAGAGGGTTTAGTATGGAGATTAAAAACTTATTAGCTAAATTCAAACATATATCAGATAATCCAAAGGAAATGCTTGATAAGTATATTTCCAATGGTGAAAAAGTTATAGGTTGTTTTCCATACTATGTACCAGAAGAGTTGGTAGAAGCAGCAGGAATGGTCCCTTTTGGAGTATGGGGAGGTTCTAAGAAGATATCTTTAGCAAAAGAATACTTTGCTTCATTCTATTGTTCGTTAGCACAAATGAATCTAGAAATGGGATTAAATGGTACCTTGGATAAGTTAAGTGGCATAATTGTTACTACTTTATGTGATACTCTTAGACCACTTAGCCAAAATTTCAGGGTAGGAGTTCCAAATATTCCTTTCCTATTTCTTAACCATCCTCAAAACAGGAAGGAAGATTTTGGGATAACATATACAAAGGAAATATATAGTGAGTTGCTTGAAAAACTCGTAAAAATTTCCGGACATAGTCCAAGTGATGAAGATTTTGTAAATGCCTATAATAATTATAATGAAAGCAGGGCGTTGAGGAGAGAGTTTGTAAAATTAGCAGGAAAGCATCCGGATAAGGTGAGTGCGGTTAATCGTTCTGCAGTCTTACGGTCAGCTTATTTTATGAAGAAAAAAGAACATTCAGAAATGCTTAAAGAGCTTAATGAACTTCTTAAAAAAGAGGAAGTTAAGGAATGGGATGGGGTTAAGATAGTAACCTCAGGAATCATGGTTGAAAATAAAGCTTTACTAGAAATATTAGATAAACATAAGGTAGCTATAGTTGCTGACGATGTAGCTCATGAATCTAGAGCTATAAGGGTTGATGTGGACTTGAATGAAAAGGATAGAGTATTAGCTTTGGCAAAACAATTTGCCAATCAAGACGATGATACTATTCTATATGACCCAACAATTTACGGAAGGCCTAAGAATGTGGCTAATTTAGTTAAAGAGTCTGGAGCTCAAGGAGTTATTATATTTATGATGAACTTCTGCGACCCAGAAGAAATGGAATATGTCTCTTTAAAGAAAGAGCTTGAAGAGGAAGGCATACCTATGATAAAGATAGGGATTGACCTTCAGATGGAAGACTTTGGACAAGCAGAAACTTCAATCCAAGCTTTTACAGATGTTATAGATTTTTAAAATAGAGCGGGCAACCGCTCTATTTTAAAAATCTTCCTAAGGTTGATTTTATTTTGTGAAAGGAATTTAATATTTTCATTAGTCAATAAAGTTTACAACAATTAAATATTAAATTTTCTTAACATTATTGATTTTTTTTATTAATTATAGTATAATTATTTAGGTTTAAAGCCGATGAGGCTTTTTTTATTTGACAAATATAAAAAACATATCATTTGGGAGGTGTTTTTGTGAGAGATAGAGTGATTCTTGCGTGTGAAGATTGCAAACAAAGAAATTATGTTACAAAGAAAAATAAGAAGAACAATCCTGAGAGAATTGAAACGATGAAGTATTGCAAATTCTGTAAAAAACATACAAGTCATAAAGAAACTAAGTAAGGAGTGGGAAAATGACTGAAGAAAAAAAACAAGAAAAACAAAGTAAGTCAAAGACTTATTTTAGAGGAGTAAAAGCAGAGAGTAAAAAAATTATTTGGCCTAATAAAGAAACCATTATTAACTATACTATTGTTGTTTTAGTTATTAGTGCATTGGTTTCAGGTTTTGTATTTTTGTTAGACCTATTATTCAATGCAGGTGTAACATCTCTGATATCCTTATAGGAGTGATTTAATGACGGATGAATCAAGAGAAGAGAAAGAAGCCTTAGCCAAATGGTATGTTGTACATACATATTCTGGTTATGAGAAGAAAGTAAAGGCTAATATTGAACAAATGATACAGAACAGGGGTATGATAGACGATATTTTTGAAGTTTTTATACCTACTGAAGAATATGTTGACAAGAATAGTAAAGATAAAAAAGTAAAAGAAAGAAAACTCTTTCCTGGTTATGTATTAGTAAAGATGATAAATACAAGTGATTCTTGGTATCTAGTAAGAAATACAAGAGGAGTTACAGGCTTTGTTGGTCCAGGCTCGGAACCAATACCATTGACAGAAGAAGAAATAATGTCTTTAGGTTTTAAAGGTAAGGCTCTTCCGCCAATCGATCTTGAACCTGGCGAAGTAGTAATGATTACTGATGGACCATTTGAAGACTTTATGGGTACTGTGGAAAGCGTTAATAATGATAAGAGAAAGATAAAGGTTTATGTATCCATGTTTGGACGAGAAACATTAGTTGAGATGGATTCAGACCAGCTAGCAAAAATTTGATATCAATTGTTTTGATATAGAGTGGGAGGGGAAACCCGAATACCACAATCGACACGGGAGGTGGAAGAAATGGCAAAGAAAGTTATGGCTCTAGTAAAGTTACAAATTCCAGCAGGCAAGGCTACTCCAGCACCGCCAGTAGGTACTGCTTTAGGACCTCATGGGGTTAACATTATGCAGTTTACTAAGGAATTTAACGCAAAGACTCAAGACCAAGCAGGTATGATTATACCAGTAGTATTAACTGTATATGCAGATAGGTCATTTACATTTATTACTAAGACTCCACCTGCAGCTATTTTAATCAAAAAAGCAGCAGGGCTTGAAAAAGCTTCAGGAGTTCCAAATAAGGAAAAGGTTGGTAAAATCACAAAAGATCAAGTTAGAAAAATAGCAGAAACAAAAATGCCAGACTTGAATGCTGCAAGTATTGAAGCAGCTATGAGTATGGTAGAAGGAACTGCAAGGAGTGCTGGTATTGAAGTAGTATAGTGGGAGGGGAAACCCGAGATTACCACAAGGAGGGAATTTATGAAAAGAGGAAAAAATTATCAGGAAAGTCAAAAGTTAGTGGATAGAACAAATCTTTATGATTCTTCCGAAGCTATTGACTTAGTCCTTAAGACTTCCAAGGCTAAGTTTGATGAAACTGTTGACCTTTCCATAAGGTTGGGCGTTGACCCAAGACATGCAGACCAACAAGTTAGAGGTGTTATTGTACTTCCTAACGGAACTGGTAAAACTAAGAAGGTTTTAGTATTGGCCAAGGCTGACAAGTTAAAAGAAGCTGAAGATGCAGGAGCAGATTACTTTGGTGGTGAAGAGCTTGTTCAAAAAATCCAAAGTGAAAACTGGTTTGATTTTGATGTAATTGTTGCAACTCCTGATATGATGGGTGTTGTTGGAAGACTTGGTAAGGTTTTAGGTCCAAAAGGTTTAATGCCAAATCCAAAATCTGGTACTGTTACTTTTGAAATTGCGAATGCTGTTCAAGAAATAAAAGCAGGTAAGGTTGAGTATAGGGTTGATAAGACAAGTATTATCAATGTTCCTATTGGGAAAGTATCTTTTGGAAAAGAAAAACTTGAAGAAAACTTTAATGCTCTTATGGGTGCTGTAATTAAAGCAAAACCTGCAGCATCAAAAGGTAGATATTTAAGGTCAGTAACCATTTCTACTACAATGGGTCCTGGTGTTAAAATTAATGGGCAAAAATTAGCTGCTCAATAATTGACAAACTATAAATTGTTTGATATACTGAATTAACCGTAGACAGCAGGTGCAAAATAAATCCTGCCGAGGTAGGCTTTGTTTTTTATGTCTCCTCGTTTGCGGGGAGATTTTTTATTCGGAGGTGAAAAGATGAATGAAAAAGTTTTAATGGCAAAGAAGGAAAATGTTGAAGAAATTAAGGAAAAAATTCAAAAGGCCCAAACTATTGTTTTAATGGACTATAGAGGATTAAATGTTGAGGAAGTTACTGAATTAAGAACTCAATATAGGAAAGAAGGAGTCGACTATAAGGTCTATAAGAACACGATGATGCGCTTTGCATTTAAAGATTTAGGTTTGGAAGACTTCAACGAATACCTAACTGGTCCTAATGCAGTTGCCTTCGGGTATGATGATGTCGCTAAAGTAGCTAAGGTTTCTAGTGATTTCGCAAAGAAAAATGATAAACTTGAAATTAAAGCAGGTATTATTGAAGGAAAGATTGCATCAAAGGCAGAGATAGACCAATTAGCATCACTTCCAAGCAAGGAAGTATTATTGACGCAATTACTTGGAGGATTAAATGCTCCAATTCAAGGTTTTGTTAATGTTATTAATGGACCTATTAGGGGTCTTGCAATTGCATTAAATCAAATTGCAGAAACAAAAGTAGAAGCTTAAAAAATAAATGAAATTTTAGGAGGAATAAAAATGAGTGAAAAAGTTCAACAATTAATTGACCTAGTAAAGGATATGTCAGTTTTAGAGGTATCAGAAGCAGTAAAGGAATTAGAAGAAGTATTTGGTGTATCAGCAGCAGCTCCAGTAGCAGCTATGGCAGTTGCAGCTCCAGGAGCAGCAGGTGTAGAAGCAGCAGGTGAAGAAAAATCAGAATTTGATGTTGTATTGGCTGAAGCTGGTGCAGAAAAGATTAAAGTTATTAAAGTAGTTAGAGAAATTACTGGATTAGGCTTAAAAGAAGCAAAAGAATTAGTAGACACTGCTCCAAAGCCAGTTAAAGAAGGTGCAGCAAAAGAAGAAGCAGAAGAAATTAAGAAAAAATTAGAAGAAGTTGGAGCAAAAGTAGAATTAAAGTAAGATTAATTATGAAAACGACGTTGCGGCGTCGTTTTTTCTTTTTCTTGAAAAATCCTATTTAACATAGTAAAATATATTATAAAATCTGAGTTATAATTTTAAGATAATATGTTCAATTAAAAAAATAATATGAGAAGAGGTAATTATATGTTAAGTAAAAATCCAGACAAGATGACTCCAAAGGAAAGGATGAGAGCATTTTCTAAAGGCGAGCCTATGGATAGGATTCCAATAGTTCCTGATATGGGTGTAACAATGGCTTGGTATATTGGTGCGAGGACATATGATTATTATCATGATCCTAAAGTTTTAGCCCAAACGGAGATAGAATTATTCAAAAGATTTTTTCATGATTCTGTTTCCGTATCTACAACTTTAAGAGGTATGGCTGAAGCTATGGGTAGTAAAATTGCTTATACTCCTAATGGATTATCTCAATTAGAAGAAGCATTAGTTAAGAAGCCTGAAGATATAAAAAATTTAAAGCCAATTAACCCTCATAAAGATGGTTTACTCCATGTTTTGATGGAAGCTTTGGAGATAATTAGAGAGGCAATAGGCGATGTTGCTGACATCGGGGCATCAATGACAGCTCCATTTTCTGTAGCAGCTTCAATTTTAGGAGCTGAAAATTTGTTAAAGTGGACAAGAAGAGAGCCAGAAGCTTTAAAAGACCTTATGGAAATTATTACTTTAAACAATAAATCATATATTATAGCCTTGTCAGAAAAAGGATTTTCAACAAGTTTTTGTTGTCCTGTTTCTTCAACAACTCTAATTTCAAAAAAGCAGTTCCAAGAGTTCTCTCTTCCATATTTAAGTAAAAATATTGATGATGTTCACGAATTATGTGGCTCCAAGCCAACACTTCATATTTGTGGGAAATCAAAGGATTTATGGTTAGATTGTGTTGATGCTGGCATAGGAAATTTCTCTATAGACAATATAGAGGACTTGACAGAAGCAAAAGAAATGATAGGAGACAGGTGCATAATAACTGGGAATGTTCCACCTGTAGAGGTTATGTATTTAGGTACGGAAGAGGATGTATTTAAATCAGTAAAAACATGTATAGATAAGGCTATAAATTCACCGTGTGGGTATATTCTTTCTACTGGTTGCCAGATTCCTATGAATACAAAGATTGAAAATATAGATGCCTTCATGGAGGCGGGCAGAGAATATGGGAAATTATAAATTCTTTTAGTTATTTCACTTTTAGAAATGCTGAAGTATGAAACTTGAATCTATAACTAATTAAAGAATAATTAAAAGTATTATTGTAATACTCGGTTGGAAATTAATGTACTTGTATGCGGGCATCACTTGTCTATTCTTTGGTCATTGAGGGTAGTTTAAATTTACTTTATTATTATAATATACTTTTTTGTGGCTTAATTATTGCTTATCCTTATTTTTTCTACCAATTTATTTAAAGCTATGGTATAATGTATCTGAAAAAGAGGTGTTGTCGTTGAGACTTGAACTATTTGATTTCATAGATGAAACAATAGAATATTTAGAATCCAGAAAAGAGTTTGTTGAAACCATAGCTCAAGATTTGGAAAGATTTTTTTATCAAAATTTTTCTTCTAAGGATTATTTTCTAAATGTTTCGAAACGAGTGAAATCTTATTCGAGTTTAAAGGAAAAAATATTAAGAAACAATTTATTTATTGAATATAAAACACCAGATGTGCTTTTTGAAAATCTTTCTGACCTTATTGGACTAAGGATTGAGTGCAGGTTTATAGAAGATGAAAAAAAGGTTTATGAAGACTTACTTAACTTGTTTACAATTAACACTGGAGATGGTTATTATACTAATAGTGAAGTTTCAAGCATAAATTTATTGATGGGAGAAACGCAACCACAAGTTCAAAAAAATGGATTTGAAATTTATAAATTTGATGGTAAGTATAATTATTCAGATAGAAGTGTAAATTTTGAGCTACAGATCAAATCACTTGTTAATGAATTTTGGGGAGAAATTGACCATAGGGTTCTGTATAAAAATTTCAATTATATGCTTACTGAAGATTTTTTCCACGACATAATGATTTCTATTAAAGATAATCTTTCTATGATTGATAGGCAGTTAATGATTGTATATGACCATTTAAGTGGGGTAAATTATCAAAAAGGTAAGCATAAATTTTCTGAGATTAAATCAATGACATCTAAACTTGTACATGACCATTATATTCAAATTATTAAAGAAGAAGTTGGTTTTGTAATTGATTTTAAAAAACTAACTGATTTAATTGTTGATTATATATATTTAAAAAATCAAAATGTATCAGACTCTGATTACGGAAACTATTTTATTGACTTATTAAATAGGTTTAGCAAGGAATCGGACGAAACTATAAGTTTAACAAGCCATATAGAAATTGGAGAAATTGATTATCCTAATAAATTTACAAAGAAGGTTGGAACAATTATTAAAGAAGTAATAAATGTTGATTTTAAATGGAATTTATTTTTAAGAATATTATTTGAAATTGAAGATGAAAATAACAATGAAAGTTTTTTAAATTTTCTTTGTTTTATAAAAAAGAATATTGAAGATATTATTTTAGAGGCTATATCAGATATTGATACTGATGATAATTTGAAGGAATTAATATTAATATCTGTAATGGATGCAATTGCAGATAGTTTTTCTAGGAATCAAGATGTAGAATATTTAACTGAATCTAATATTAAACCCTTAGCAGAAAGAGTAAGATTAATGCTTACAGGTGTTAGAGATGAATTTGATTGGTTTGAAGTAAGTGTCGAGGTATTATCTATGGTTAAACATTTTAGCTCGATATAAACTTTGCATTTTGTGTTTATGAATGCTATAATGAATTAGGAGGCGTTTTTATGAATTTTGAAGATGAAATCTTAGATGAATTTGATGAAGATGAGGATGTTATTATTTTAACTCTTGAAGATGATTCTGAGATATATTGTGATGTTTTATTTGTTTTTGAAGTTGAGGGTTTAGAAACTGAATATATAGCATTACAAGTAAGGGATTCAGAAGAAATCTTCCTATATGGTTATGTGGAAAATGAAGATTATTCATTTGAAATAATTCCAATTGAAGATGAGGATGAACTTATTAAGGTTTCTAATGTTTTTGAAGAAATAATGGAAGAACAATTCTAATAATATACTGAAAGGGGAAGATAGCAATGGTTAAATATGTTTTAGGAGAAAAGGGTTCAGGAAAGACTAAATGGCTAATTGATAACGCTAATGAAGAAATGAAAAATGGAAATGGTAATGTAATCTTTATTGATGTTGAAGATGATCATATCTATTCTCTAGATTATAGCGTTAGGCTTATTAATATTACAAACTATAAAATTAACACATTAAGGTCTTTATATGGTTTTCTCTGTGGTGTTGTAGCTATGGATTATGATATCGAAAAAATATATGTCGATTCTGTATATAAAATTATTACTATGACTGGTGAGGAGCTAGAAGTTTTAGACAAAGAACTTGAAGAAATTGGAAAAGAATATGAAGTAGAATTTTTCCTTAATATAGATTTTACTATGGCGAATGCTCCAGAATTTGTAAAGAAGAAGGCTTTTCAAGTAGAAAGATAGGATATTATGAGTTTAGTTTTTTTTAATATTGATAAGGGGAATCTCTTTAAAAGTTTTTTAATAAATAGAGACCTTCTTATTTCTATGCTTGAAAGAAATGAATTAAGCAAGCGTGAATTCTTAGAAAATAATATGAGACTCTTGTCTCAAATTAGTTTTGTTCCCAAAACCCCTATTGCTTCAGTGGAAGAAGGGGTTTTTTCATATCAATATTATAATGGCTATGCAAAGTATAACCAATTAATTTTACAAGATTTAAGGGAGAGTAAGTCGAGTTCAAGGAGGATGTCAGAAGTTAGAAATAAAATAGAAAATTATTATAGAGAAAAGGATAAGGCAACCCTATCTCTCTTAGAGTTTGTGGAATATAAAAATGTTGAAGCCTATTATATTTCTCTTAACTCAAGAAGGCTTCAAGGGGAACTTTATGAAGTTTTCTTCAAAGATTATGAGCGAATTATTTTTCATTCTAAGTCAGGAGAAATAAAAGATAAATTAATGAGCAGAGGTTTGTTTATAAATGAAATAAGAGATTCAAAAATTTGCGACTATGTTAATTCAGAATATTGATTTACATATGTATTAAATAAAAAGCTTGGTTCTTTTGTTATAGAAAGAATCAAGCCTTTAAATGGGCTAAAATTATTTTGTTTTAGAAATTATTTTAAATATTTCGTCAAGATTCGTACCTTTTGGGATGTCAAAGCTACCAGCTTTAATTTTCCTATCAAATCCAGTTTCAATTGCTTTTTTTTCAAATTCTTTTGCATCTTTTATTAGACCTTTATCTACTAATATTTGACCAGTTTTTAATGTTGGACTTCCTGATGGAATAGTTACTTTAATAACTTCACCACTAGAAGTTTGCGATTGACTATCCTTATCCACTGATTCAATACTTCCGATGGATACTTCGCTTGAATCTTCTTTTTCTTCCTCCCCAGTGGTAGTTTCATTAGCATCAGCTTCAATTCCTGTTGAAGCTTCAATAATGTCAGACTCTTCCTTTGTGTCCTCAAGATTATTTTCAACCTTTACTACATTTTCTGCAGGTTTAGTATAGTTATCATCTTCAAACAAAATATCAAGCTTCATACTTATAATAAGTATTACAATGGCAAGTATACCTACTATAATAATATAGTCCATTATATTATATAAAAAATCGAATAGTTTATCCCCAGTTTTTTTCATTGTATTCCTCCATATATTCATTGTAAGTTATTGCTATTTCTAGTATAATTATAGCATAGAATAATATTTGATGGTAGCTTTTATAAAAAAAAGGAGAAATTTTGAAAAAGATAATAATTGATAAAAATGAAAATGAACAGCGGATAGATAGATTTTTAAAAAAATATTTAGATAAGGCTCCTGTAAATTTTATACAAAAAATGCTTAGAAAGAAGAATATAATTTTGAATGGCAAAAAATCACAGGCTTCAGATATAATATATGAAGGGGATGAAATTACTTTATTTCTCTCTGACGAAACAATAGAAAAATTTAGGACAGAGAAGGAACATGTTATTTTAAAAAATAGGTTAGACATAGTATATGAGGATAATAATATAGTTGCTTTTAATAAGCCTAGAGGTATGCTATCTCATGGAACTGGAAAAGCCTTTGAGGAAAATGCAGTTGACAATATGATTTCTTATCTTATTGAAAAAGGAGATTATATACCAAGATTAGAGAAAACTTTTACTCCTGCTATATCAAATAGGCTTGATAGAAATACTTCTGGAATATTAATTGCTTGTAAAAATTATTATAGTTTAAAGGCAGTAAATAATGCCATGAAAAACCTTGAAATTGATAAGTACTATTATACTTTGGTGTTTGGAGAATTTAAAGAAGAAATAGAGAAAAAAGCCTTTATAAGAAAAGATGAGTATAAAAATATCACTGAAGTCTTTGATAAGGAGAAAGAGGGGTCAAAGAATATAACCACAGTCTTTAAACCTCTAGAGTCAAAAAATGGATTTACTTTTTTAGAAGTAAAACTAATAACAGGCAGGACTCATCAAATAAGGTCACAACTTTCAGCTATGGGTTATTATATTGTTGGAGATGAAAAGTATGGTGATAAGAAGAAAAATTTAATGGTAAACAATTTCAGGGGACAATTCTTACACTGTGGATTAATTGTTTTAGGTGGACTTGAAGGTGAACTTGAGTATTTAAATGGTTTAGAATTAAAGGCAAAAATGGGGAGAAAGTTAACAAGTCTAAAAGAGGACCTAATGGGAGGTAATGATGAAAAAAATTAAAATATTTGATGAAACAGTAGAAATAAATGGAGAAGAATCTTTATATGAAATTATAAAGAGGATGTTTCCTGATTATAAGAAATATCTTGGTGCTAGAGTGGCTAATGAAGTTAAGAGTTTATATTATAGGCCAACAGAAGGTGCTGAAATTCAGTTAATTGACATTACAGACCCGGATGGGTATAGAATATATTCTAAAACACTAAGTCTTGTATTTATAATGGCTACAAAAGAACTTTTTCCTGAAAGTAATGCTAAGATAGAACATGCTTTAGGCTCTGGCTTATATGCTACTTTTGATGACCAAAGACCCTTTACTTTTGATGATTTAAAAATTATTACAAGTAAAATGGAAGAAATAATTGATTCAGACTATCCAATTATTAGAGATGATATTGATTCTAATATTGCTTATTCTTTATTTGAAAAATTTGGTTATCAGGATAAGATAAAGCTTTTTAAAAGTTTAGGAAAAGACAGGATAGATATTTATAATATTAATGGTCATATAGATACTTTTCATGGATATTTGGCTCCTACTACTGGATATGCCAATGTATTTGAATTAAAATACTATTATCCTGGGGTCTTAATTTTTTATCCCAATAGAAGTTCTGATGGAAAGATACCTGAGGTTAAAGAGTTAAAGAAACTTGCAAAGGTTTTTGAAGAGTCTAGCGAGTGGAGCGAGATAATGAATTTATCGGATGTAGGTTCATTAAATGAAAAGATTTTACAAGGCCAAGCCAAGGAAATTATAAAGATTTCTGAAGCCTTTCATGAAAAGAAGATAGCTAATCTTGCAGATGTTATTGTAAAGGATAGGGACATTCATTTAATATTAATTGCAGGTCCTTCATCTTCTGGAAAGACAACTTTTGCTAACAGATTAATGATGCAACTAAAGGTCAATGGTAAGAGACCAGTTATGATTTCAGTTGATGATTATTTTGTTAATAGGGTTAATACACCATTAAATGAAGATGGAAGTTATGATTATGAAACTATAGATGCAATTGATGTAAAGAAGTTAAATGAGGACTTAATCGACTTGCTTGAAGGAAGAGAGGTTGAAATACCTTCCTATAACTTTTTTACAGGGGAAAGGGAATATAGGGGAAATTATTTAAAGGTTGAAAGTACAGAGCCAATTATTTTAGAGGGTATACATTGTTTAAACCCAAAGCTTACATCCTTTATTCCAAATAAAAACAAGTATAAAATATATATTTCTGCCCTTACACAGCTATCGATTGATTCACACAATAGGATACCAACTACAGATGCAAGATTCTTAAGACGGATGGTGAGGGATTCAAAATTTAGAGGAAATCCACCAGAAGGGACTTTTGCCATGTGGCAAAGTGTAAGAAGAGGGGAGGAAAAATATATTTTTCCATTTCAAGAGGAAGCAGATATAATGTTTGACTCTGCCCTTGCATATGAATTGGCGGTGCTAAAGAAACATGCATTGCCAATGTTACAAGAAATAGGGAAAGAATCGCCATATTATTCTGAAGCAAAAAAATTAATTAGGTTTTTACAGTACTTTATAGATATTAAGGATGAAAGTCCTATTTCTGTAAATTCTATCCTTAGAGAATTTATAGGAGAAGCATAAAATTAGATTCAGAAAGAAGGGAAATTATGAGAAGGCGAAAAATAAGGTTAGGTAGAGTGTTATTAGCACTTTCTTTGTTAATTATTATAGGATTTGGCGTATTGTTCCTATTATATTATAAAGATAATTTTTTTGTTAATGGTGAAGTAAAGATTGTTGATATTGATAGGGCATTAAGTTTTAATAACAACAATTCTATAAAAAGTTTAATTGCAGAGGAAGTTGATGTAGAAGAAAATGTTGACATTTCAAAAGAATATGAAGAAAAGAAAGAGCTTGTTTTAAAGAGGATAAATGCAAGAAGGGGCGATATGTTAAAAGCTATTACGAATACTGATGATAATAGAAAGATTGCTTATCTTACCTTTGATGATGGTCCTTCCAAAGTATCAACTCCTAAAATACTTGATATTCTTGATAAATATGAAGTAAAGGCTACTTTCTTTGTTCAAGGTAGAAATGTTGACATATATCCAGACATCTTAAAGGATATTTATAAAAGAGGGCATGCCATTGGAAACCACTCTTATAGTCATGATTATAAAAAAATGTATAAGGATGAAGCTAGTTTTTTAGAGGACATAGACAAAGCAGAAGCTACTATGAAAAAGCATTTAGGTGATGATTTTGATACTAAATTATTAAGATTTCCAGGTGGTTGTTTTGGACAAAATAAACAGGCTTTAAAAAATGCTGTTTTGCAAAAACGAGATTATGTAAGTTATAATTGGAATTGCCTAAATGGTGACGCTGAAGGGAAATTATTTTCAAGAGAGCATTTATTTAATAGGTTTAAGGCTACAGCAGGAAGTAAGAAAAAACTTGTTATTTTAATGCATGACACTGATGCAAAAAAAACAACACCTGACGCTCTAATTGATATTATTGAGTATTTAAAACAAAATGAGTTTGAGTTTGCTACCCTGCCTGAATATTAGGAGGAAACATGAAAACTAGGGTTTTAATTATAGAAGATGAAGATTCCATAAGAAAATTTGTATCTATAAATTTAGAAAAAGGTGGATACGATGTATATGAAGCGAGTTCAGGGGAAGAAGGTATAGAAATAATAAAGAGTCAAAATATTGACATTTTGGTTTTAGATATTATGCTACCAGGCATTGATGGGTTTGAAGTTGCTAAAATACTTCGTAAGGAATATCCTAACATAGGAATTATTATGTTGACTGCAAAGGGGCAAGACGAAGATAAGATAATGGGTCTAGAGTGTGGAACCGATGATTATTTAACAAAACCATTTAATCCTACTGAATTAGTTCTTCGAGTTGATTCGCTTAGTAGACGGTTAAAAAAAGTAATTGACAAGAAAGCAAGCATTTTTACTATAGATGTCTATTCGAGAAAGTTTTACAAATTTAACGAAGAAATATTTTTAACACCTACGGAATTTTCTATAGTAGAGCTATTTATGGAGAATCCTGGAAAGGCTTTTACTAGGGAAGAATTGATGGAAAAGGTTTGGGGATATGATTTTTTAGGAGAAACAAAGATTGTAGATGTCAATATTAGGAGAATTCGTTCAAAAATAGAAGACGATACAAAGAATCCAAAAGTATTAGAAACAGTATGGGGAATTGGATATAGGTGGAATCCAGACTAGGGTGATACTATGAAAGAGAGCATAAAAAATAGAATAACTGTAAGTTTTATGTTTATTATTATGCTTGCTGTTATTTTGTTTGAGATAGTTATTTTAATAGGAATCAATACTTTCTTTTATAATAGGGAAGAAAACGCATTAAAAACAAGCTTGAATTACACTATTGACTATTTTAATAGGTATTACTCTAAAATGTCTATTAATGACATTTTATTAGAAGACTTAGATGTTTTTTGGAGAAATACTGAAGCTCAAGTTCAGGTCCTTTCTTTAAAAGGAGATCTTTTATCGGATTCAATAGGAGTTTTGGATTCTGAAAAATTCAGCGAAAAAGACATTAAACACTTGTTAGACGGGAATGAAGTTACAACTATAGAGAGTCCGAAGTATGCTGGTTCAAAAGTTCTTGCAGTTTCTAAAATCATTGAAAGTGATGATGGTGGTAGGGCAATTCTAAAATTTATTTCTTCATTAAAAAATGTTGATTTAAATATTTATGGTATTAATGCTATAGTTATTTTTATTGGTATATTAATAATTGGTATTTCCGCTGCTATTGGACTATTCCTTTCTACATCTATAACAAAGCCTCTTGAAAAAATTACAAGCTCTGCTTTAAAAATGGCTGACGGACAACTCAAGATAAAATGCGATATAGAAAATGACGATGAAATAGGAAAACTCGCAGAAACTTTAAACTATTTATCTGAAGAACTTTTAAAGAAAGAAGATATTAAAAATGATTTTATATCATCAGTTTCTCATGAGCTAAGAACACCTTTAACCTCAATTAAAGGCTGGGCTGTCACCTTAAGGTTAGACAATGAACAAGGTTCAGATTTATTGAAGGAAGGTCTGGATATTATTGAAAGAGAAAGTGATAGGCTTACAGATATGGTTGAGGAGCTTTTAGATTTCTCAAGGTATGTATCGGGCAAAATTACTATGAATAAGTCTTTTTGTGATGTAAAAAACCTTATTGTTAGGACCGTTGTAGAGTTTATGCCAAGGGCAGAAAAGTATGGAATTACAATAATTGCTCATATTTCTGAAGATGTTGGAATTTTGATGTTGGATGAAAATAGGATTAAGCAAGTTTTAATAAATATTTTAGAAAATGCAATTAAATTTTCTAAAAAAGACGGGATAGTAAAATTAAATTCTGATTATAATGCAGGTATTTTAGAAATATCAATTAAAGATGATGGTGTAGGAATTTCAGAGGAAGATTTACCGAGGGTTAAGGAAAAATTTTATAAGGGTAAAAATGTTCGTTCACATTCAGGAATAGGTCTTTCAATTTCTGATGAAATAGTTAGATTACATTCGGGAAATATGGATATTATATCAAAGGAGGGCAGGGGAACAATAGTTTCAATTAAAATACCTTGCGATGAGAAGATATGAAAAGATTATTAATTTTAATCATATTTTTACT
>JAAYNG010000149.1 GCA_012520935.1 Tissierellia bacterium
TAGCCTTACAAGTTCTCCGTCTTTCTTATCCTTCCTTTCCTTTACTTCTTTAAAAGTCTCCTTAAATTTTTCCGGATACTTATGATATAAGTAAAAGCCTGCATCGTATGATATTTGCATACCTATACCCAAACCCCTTGGATTTTGTCTATGAAGGTCTGTTTCCTTATATGAATATTTATAGTCATAACCATCATTTAAATTAATATTTCCCTTCCATTGAAGCTTGTCGATAAAGGATAGGGTATTAATAGTCAATTTATCAACATAGATTTTATCCCCCTTTACTACTTCTTCTTCAAGGCTAATCTTATCCCTTCCGGAATATATTAATAAATGGGCGAAAATAATTATACATATTGAAAGAATTATTAATCCGCTTGTAAAAGCATATGTCCTTTTCATGCCATCTCCTCCTCTGAATTATAAAATACCATATTTATAACTTGGTATATAAGTACAGTCATCATCAGCATAAAGACTATTCCGACAATCTTATTTAAAAAGCTTGTATTTAGAAAAAATAGAATGGTCAAGTAAGGGGATAGCAAGGCATCCCACCTTCCCCTTCTTTCCTTGTAAGCCCTCCCTGCAATAACCATACCAAGTCCGATTATCGAATAAATCCTCACAAAATAAAGGAAAAAGTCTGATAAGGGCAGAAATGAATTTATGGACCAGTTCAGATGAAAGGCTTCAAAGATTGAAAGACCTAAATTGATATCAATCGGGGCTACAGACTTGTAGTAGACCATCAATCCCAGTATCACTACAAGCTGGACAGCCCACAAGATTACAAATACTCCAACATTGTATAGGGTCTGTGCAATAAATATATCCTTTTCAGAAGAGGACAACCTCCTAAGGGTGTAGACGGAATTAGACCCCTTTTCTGATGTGGACTTAACTAAGATAAAAACCGTAGCTAGGTAGGCAATACCATAGAATAGTCTTATATATGACCATATGTCAAGTTCAGAGAGACTTAATATAACATTTACCTTCCTCATACCACTGACCCAGTATACAAACAAGAAAACTTCTACAAGGGTCATTATTAAATAAAGAACCATTAACTTCTTAATAGAAGATCTGGCAAATAAATTGAATATTGACTTAAGTCCCCTATCTCTTTCTTTTAAGTCTGTCATCCTAATCCCCCCATTCCACTTCATAATCACAGAATTTCCCATAGTAGAGCCTGTAATTAAAGTCCTTAAACTTATCTATATCCGACCTAATCAAGGCCTCATAAAGAACCTTGCCATCCTCTGCCACTATTAGCCATGTTCCGGATGGCACTATATCTTCCTTATCCCCATCAACTGCTAAAGGCCTTTTATTGTACTGGACAAAGGCAAGTTTCCCATCCTTGTAGTCCATTCCCTTCTCAATATTATAAGATGGGTTAACAGGAAATACCCCCTTAAGTTCATATTCTCCATCATTATTCATCCCAAGTAAGACTGAAGCATTCTCTTCTTGCCTAGCTAAAAACAAGTCCTTATCTTGGATAATTCCCGAATCCGAGAAATAGTCTCCCTCCTTTAGTTTAATAGTCCTTCCAACCGGCAACTTTTGTGTCAACTCTTCTTTTGAAAGATCAATCAAGTAAAGATAGGTCTCCCCATCTTCCTTCATAAAGACTACAAGCTTTGACCCATCCTCTGTCTTTGAAAGCTTAATAAGTTCTCCCTTAGGGTCTAAAGGACATATAATTTTAATTTCCCCACTAATTTTAGGATTATCCCCATCAAGTGTGCCCTCTATCTTATAAACACCATAGCCATCTTTTATTTGGCTGGTGTCAACTACTTTTCCATCCCTTCTATGGGTACTAAAGGAAAAGTAGGCATACTTTCCAATAACCACACTTTGAGACATGGGGTAGTAAGTCTTATTCCAATCCTCATCATTATATGAATGGGAATCAAAATTTGCCCTACCATCTCTGTTATTTAAATAAAGGTACTCATCATCCATCACCGGAATCTTAAAATAGTCCATAAAGTCATAATTCTCTTCACAAAATTCAACTTTTATATCTTTAGAAGCCAACCTGGATGAAAAAGCAGGTGATGAAACTATAGGATAATAGTCATAAAAATCCTTTAACTTGACCCTCTTTCTATAGGATTCGTTAATATTTTCATCCGAAAGTTCTTTGAAAATCTCCTTATATTCATCCCTATGCTTATCAGGCCTGTCAGTAATATAAATAGCGTCAAAACCGGCATCGTGATTAATGTATAATTCTATTCCATCGCCAAAAGGGTTTTCTATTCCAAGGTCTGCCTCCTTATCCTCAAAGGAATACTTAAATTCAGAATCCAAACCCTTATTGATTAATCCCTTCCACCGAAACCTTCCCACATTGGAAAACTGCCTTATATCCAAATTATGAGCGTACTTCCTGTCCCCCTGAAAAACTTCTTCCTCAACTCCAATGTCCTCCCTGCTACCATAAACTAGAAAATGACTTGTTAATATAAAGGCTAGAGAAAGAACAAATAATATAATTGTAAATGCAATTGACCTTTTCATGACCTTCCCTCCCCTTTATCTATTTTATATATGTTATACACTTCAACAATAGCTATAAAAACCATCATTGATATCATTATTAATTCATAGCCTGACTTTAGAAATAAATTGCTACCATAAAAATAAGTTATTATCCCCAAATAAACTACTAGGGAATAATTTGCCCTTTCCCCTCTTTCCCTGTATGAATAAGCTGATATAATTAGGCTTGTCCATATTATCAATAGGATTTTTAACAGGTATTGGATATAGTTAGACAGCGGAAAAATTAAATTTAAAAACCTATTAAAGTGAAACATCCCAAAAATTGTTATGCCGGAATTAATTTCCACCGGTAGATTTGACTTATGATACAAGGCCAAGGCCAATAGCACAGCCAGTTGAACTGCCCAGAGTATAGTAAAAACAACTATGTTATAAAATGTCTGTACTATAAATATTTCCCTTTCAGAAGAAGATAACCTTTGTAAGGTAAAGGCATTCTTCTCTCTCTTGTTGGAAGTAACCCTCGCCAAGATGAATACTGTCATCAAGTATACTATGAAAAATACAAGAGCCATTAACATCCAAGTTGGGAAATGCTCATTAAGCCCAATATTGTAATCTCTAAACCAGCCCTGCAATCCAATAATATATAATAATACATCAGCAATAACTAACCCTAAAAACAATGTCAATATCTTATAAATAGATGACCTTGCAAATATACCAAATATCGACCTCATAGGTCTACCTCCTCCCATACCTTTTCTAAAAGTTTAACACCTTGATTCTTGGAAATTCCCATTTCTTTCATGGCTCTTACAGTCTTTACCGCCTCGCCCTTTACCAGTTCTTCCCTAAGCTTTCCAATCTTCTCTTCGTCCAAACTCATCACGCTCTTTGAACCCAAGACTGTATGGATAAGACCTTCGTCCTCCAAGTTCTTATAGGCCTTTTGCACAGTATTTGGATTTACACTTAAAATAGCAGAAAGCATCCGGCGAGAAGGCAGCTCGTCCTCATCCTTTATAGACCCCCTTATCGCCCCCCTCTTTATAAACAGCTCTATCTGCTGGTAGAGAGGCAGGTCGCTTTCTTTAATAAAGCTCTCAAAAGATATCATCTTATCACATCCATTCCTAAACCGTATTAGTCGACTAGTACACTTTTAACTGTATTATATTACCGATACAGTTCCCTGTCAAGATAAATTTTCAAAAAATAAAAAAGTTCCTGTAGGGCATACAAGAACCTTATTATATAGATACTAATTTTAAAATTTATGTTTATTTACTCAAACATTGCACTTATAAAACCATTCTTACCTCCATCATTGCAAAGGCTTTAGCCCAAAGCAATCAATAAATATTTGCCTTTGAAACTGGATTGCTTCGCTTGCAATAACGATGTGCCAAGTTTGAGTTAACCACTTATTATTCCTAACCTGCCTCTCCCATTTAAAATAATTATAGATAATTAAAATGATAAAAATTAATAAACCTAGTTCTCTTAGCCTCTCTTGACATTCCAATAGGCAATTCTTTTCCCAAAAAAGATAGGGGGATGTCCGTATACTTGTTTCTTTTTAAAAAAATTTGAAGGGAGATAACTCCTACAAAAGCAAAGCCTATTGCAATGGTAATATAAGGCTGATTAACCTTAGGGATTACCAAATAAGCTATGGCAATGAACAATAGGACCATCATTATTAAATAACTTTGCCCCATAGACTTATAAATTACAAATTCTTCCCTTTCATCTTCAAAATTAAAAATTTTCTTCAA
>JAAYNG010000150.1 GCA_012520935.1 Tissierellia bacterium
GTTTCCACTTGAGAAATAAAAGTTTCTGTCAATCCATTTTTTCCAAATTGAAGACTTGCTTTTTTCGTCTGAGCTAAGCCCTTCAAATATGCCCTTTGCTTTCCTGTAATCATAACACACCCCTAAAAAGTAAATTCAAAACAATATCCAGCAATTACTACATCATCACCATCTTGTACTCCAAGTTTTTCAAGCTCTTCCACGACACCAATTCTTCTTAAAGTTTCTTGGAAGTATCTTAATGAGTCCCTATCGTCAAAGTATATAGATTCCAGTAACCTTTCAATAAATTCTCCTTCTACAAAGTACTCATCACCTATTTTTTCAACAGTGAATTTTTCTTCCTCTTCCTCAAAAACTTCAACATATTCTTCATCATAGGTTTCATATTCAGGCTCAATATCAGCTAAAGCCTCCCATAATTTATACTTTAGTTCATCTATTCCCTTGTTTGTTGCAGCACTAATATATAATATTTCCCTGCCTCTAAATTCCTTTTCTATTTCTTCCTTATAGTTTTCAAAGGATGGAATATCTATCTTATTAATTACTATTATTTCTTTTTTTTCTGATAATTTTGGATTATATACCCCTAATTCTTCCCTAATTATCTTATAATCTTCAATAGGATTTCGACCTTCAAAACCTGAGCCATCTATTACATGGCATATCAACCTAGTTCTTTCAATGTGTCTAAGGAATTCATGACCTAAACCAACACCTTCCCCTGCACCTTCTATTAGACCTGGTATATCTGCCATTAGAAAAGATTTTTCCTCACCAATTCTAACTACTCCGAGATTTGGTTTTAAGGTAGTAAAATGATAGTTAGCTATCTTTGGCTTTGCTTCTGAAACAATAGAAAGAATGGTAGATTTACCTACATTAGGGAAACCAACCAGACCAACATCAGCTAGGAGTTTTAATTCCAATGTTATCTCTCTTTCTTGACCCTTTCTTCCATTTTCAGCAAAGCCGGGTGCCTGTCTAGTTGAAGTTGCAAACCTGGCATTACCTCTACCACCCCTGCCTCCTTTAGCAATCACAAAGCTTTCATCTGGATTTTTTAAGTCAACTATAACCCTACTAGAATGAGTATCCTTAACCAATGTGCCAACAGGAACCTTTAAAATAATATCAGCTCCATCTTTGCCAAATTGTTTTTTTGGTTTTCCATCTTCTCCCCTCTCACCTTTATAGTGAGTTTTATACCTATAGTCAAGTAGAGTCCTTATGTTAACATCAGTTTTTATTATGATGTCTCCACCCTTTCCTCCGTCGCCACCTGCGGGGCCTCCAGCCGGAACATATTTTTCCCTTCTCCAAGCCACAGCACCATTCCCGCCATTACCAGCCTTGACAGAAATTTTAACTATGTCAATAAACATTAATCTTCTATCTCCCAATTATGGTATACTTCTTGAACATCATCATTGTCTTCCAACATATCAATAAGTTTTTCCATTTTTTCTACATCTTTTGAATCTTCAAGTTTAATTGTATTTTGAGGAATATAAGAAAGTTCAGCCATAGCAAATTTATATCCCTTATCTTGCAGACCATCTCTCACAGTGGTAAAGTCTTCTACAGATGTAATAATTTCTAAGCCTTCTTCTTCCGATGTAATATCTTCTGCCCCTAAATCTATTGCCTCCATTGTCAATTCATCTTCGTCTAAACCATCAAACCTTTCAATGGCTATTACACCTTTTTGATCAAACATAAAGGTAACGCATCCTGACTGGCCTAAATTTCCTCCACATTTATCAAAGGCATGTCTCACATCGGGAGCAGTCCTGTTTCTATTATCTGTAAGACAAGTAACAAACACTGCAATACCTTGCGGTCCATAACCCTCATAAATTATTTCTTCAAAATCTCCAGTATCTAATTCTCCGCCACCTTTTTTTATAGCCCTTTCTATGTTATCATTGGGCATATTAACAGCCTTAGCCTTTTCTATTGCTGTCTTTAGAGCAGGGTTATAGTCAGGGTCCATTCCTCCCTCTCTGGCTGCTACCATTATATATCTGCCAAGCTTAGTAAATTCCTTAGCTCTTTTGGCATCTTCTTTACCCTTTTTATTCTTAATATTATTCCATTTTGAATGTCCTGCCATTGTTATTACTCCTTTTCATTAAATATTGGTGGAAATTTTCTTTTATGTTCCGTTATTTTGTGCATTCTCTCTATCTTTTTTCTCGACTCTTCACTTATGTCTAACCCTTTAAAATAAGCCTCTATCTCATCGTAGGAAACGCCCATTTCATTTTCATCAGTTTGCCCTTCCCATAGGCCAGCAGAAGGTGCTTTATCAATTATTTTTTTTGGTATATTTAATTCCCTTGCTAATTCATATATTTCACTTTTATAAAATGATGCAAGAGGCATTAAGTCACATGCTGAATCACCAAATTTTGTAAAGTAACCAACATTAAATTCAGATAAATTACTTGAACCTAAAACTAAATAATTATTATTTTGTGCAAAATAGTATAAGGTCATTGTTCTTAATCTAGGTTTTACATTTGATAAAGCAAGTCCAAAATCAGCATCAACAGTCTCTTTATATAAGTTAAATACATTAGTTAAATCAATTTTTTTAGTCTCTAAGTTTAATGCCTTAGCAACTAACAAAGCATCCTCTTCATCTTCTCTGATACTATCAATAGGCATTATTATTCCAAGAGATGTATCTGGAAAAACTTTTTTAGAAAGCCCCGCAATAATTGCTGAATCAATACCTCCACTTAAGCCAAA
Organism: Tissierellia bacterium; assembly: GCA_012520935.1. GTDB lineage: Bacteria > Bacillota > Clostridia > Tissierellales > Peptoniphilaceae > JAAYNG01. The sequence goes on from JAAYNG010000150.1 coordinate 2,761, forward strand.
AACAAAACCTTTTGCATTTGCCTCCTTGGCTTTTGTTTCTAACCAATTAATTAAATTATTCATTGTCTTATTTGCATTCATCTTCTCACCTCCTAATGATCCTTCCTTGAGAATCAGTAGGTAAATCTATATTAACAAACTCGTTAATTTCAATATTACCACTTGTTAGGTCATTTAAATCTCTAAAAAAATTTTCTTTATCATTTATCCTTATATTAATATAAAATTTAACTTTGTCTTCATATATAGTATTATAAGCTTTGTATGGGGTATTAGTCAAATAATTCTCTACTTTTCCTAGATTTTCATAGTCCAAAATAATCTCCAGGTCCATATACTCATATATATTAACAATTTTACCTGCTTCTATGCCTATTTTTGCACCATCAGTATAAGCTCTTACAAGTCCTCCTGCACCTAGCTTAATACCACCAAAATATCTTGTAACAACAACAACTAAATTTGTTAACTCTTCCTTTTCTATTAAGCTAATCATAGGTAAACCAGCAGTACCTCCCGGCTCTCCATCATCAGAATACCTTTGAATCAAAACTCCATCTTCCTCCACCTTATATGCATAGCAATTGTGAGTTGCCTTCCTATGCATCTCTCTAATATCTTCTATAAAGGATAAAGCTTCTTCTTCAGTACTTACAGGCTTAGCATATCCAATAAAACGAGACTTGTTAATAATCATCTCGTCTTCGCCATATTCTAAAATTGTTCTATATTTTACTCCCATTTTAACTCCTAATAAATTCCTTGTACCTATTATAGTCTTCTTCGTCGATCCTTGTCTTAAAATCTACTCCAAACTCTGTAAAATTAGACTCTTTAACCGGATATCTTGTTGACAATAAATCATATATTTTCATTTTTGAAAAAGGAATCTCCATTTCTACATCATGATATGTTTTTGGTAGTTTCTCAATAATTTTTTTTCCTAAAAGTTCAATATCCTCCAAATCAATAGCAGAAACAACTATAGAGTTTTCAGAGCTTCCAGTATAAATGGCTTTATGGTCAACCTTATCCTTTTTATTGAATACATTAATTCTTGGGATACCACCTGAGTTTAACTCATTTAATATAGTCTCAGTAGTTTCAATCTGATGTTCAATTTCTTTATCTGACAGGTCAATTACATTCAAGATTAAGTCTGCATACCTTATCTCCTCTAGAGTACTCTTGAAAGCTTCTATTAACAATGTTGGAAGATTTGATACAAATCCTACTGTATCTGTAAGAATAAACTCTTCACCAGTTTTCAACTTTATTCTTCTTAAAGAAGTGTCTAAGGTGGCAAATAGCATATCTTTTACAAAAACTTCCCTTTCATTAATATCTTCTTCTTCAGATATATTTAAAAAAGCATTCATTACAGTAGATTTACCAGCATTTGTATATCCTGTAAGGGCAACTATAGGTATTTCTGATTTTATTCTTTTCTTTCTCTTTAATTCCCTGTTTTCAGAAATTTTATCAAGTTCTTCTTCTAATTTTGATATTTCTCGCCTAATATGTCGTCTATCTGTTTCTATTTTTTGCTCTCCTGGTCCTCTAGTTCCAATTCCGCCACCTGTTCTGGAAAGTGCCTTACCAAAACCTTGCAATCTTGGTAGTCTGTACTTTAATTGTGCCAATTTAACTTGAAGTCTCCCCTCTCCCGTTGTCGCTCGATCAGCAAAAATATCTAAAATTAAAGTAGTCCTATCAACTATTTTCGCTTCTAAAATATCTTCCAAATTTCTAATCTGAGAACCAGTTAAATCATTTCCAAATACAACTGTGTCCACCTCAAGCTCATTAATGTATCTCTTTATTTCTTCTGCCTTTCCCTTGCCAATAAAATAAGCAGGATCATACTTTTGCCTGTTTTGTATGGCAGAAGCTAATACCTCACCACCAGCAGCCTCAACTAGGCCTATCATCTCTGAAATTTCTGGCCCTTCTTCTTCAATAGTATTATCTTTTAGTCCGGCCATTACAACAAATACTTTTTCTTTATCCATAATTTATCTCCTGTTATTTTCCATTATTTCAGTACTCTTAGTATTATATATATAATATAATTCTTGTATCTCATTTTCAAGATAATAATAATGTTTAATGTAAAATATAAATAAAATTATAAGTATAAGACTGATTAAGACAAATAAAATATAATTTGTAAAAATAAAAATGGTAATTGAAGCAAATAAGAGACAGCCGGTAAATAAGGTTACTATTAGATGAACAAGTCTCTCATGCATGAAAAAAAATATATTATTTTTTAAAGAAAGTAAATCTTCATCACTAAATTTTTTGTCAAACTTTTCATCTAAGCTTTTTCTATAATCTTTTAGAGTAAGTCTCATATTATCTCTCCATTAAGGTAAAAAATTAGGGATCCTTAAGATCCCCGTCAGTAAAATCAAATATATAATAACCAAGTCTTTATTTTTTAGCGCGCCCGAGAGGACTTGAACCCCCAACACCATGATCCGAAGTCATGTGCTCTATCCAGTTGAGCTACGGGCACAAAAAATAAAAAATGCGGGAAAGAGGACTTGAACCCCCACGTCGAAGACACTAGATCCTAAGTCTAGCGCGTCTGCCAATTCCGCCATTCCCGCATATGATCCATCCGCGACTCGAACGCGGGACACCCTGATTAAAAGTCAGGTGCTCTGCCGACTGAGCTAATGGATCTAATATTTAGTTGTTACAAGGGTGGATGATGGGATTTGAACCCACGACCTCCAGAGCCACAATCTGGCGCCCTAACCAACTAGGCCACACCCACCATGGAGCGGGTAAAGGGAATCGAACCCTCGCAATCGGCTTGGGAAGCCGGTGCTCTACCACTGAGCTATACCCGCGATTCGATTGCCAACAGGAATTATTATACCAAGTATAAAAATGCTTGTCAATACATTTTTTACAGTTTTTTAATAATAATTTAAAAAATTATAAAACATGTATTTCTTTTACCCTTTATAAACTATAATATTTAATTAATGATGCTAATTTCTGAATTAGCATCAACTAAGTCTACCTTAAAAGACTTATCCCCAATAGTCGATAAGTTTTGACTATGTGTTATCATAATTATCTGGCGATTAAATGTATCAGATGTTTTTTTAATAAAGTCTGAAACCCTATTTATATACTCTACTGAAACATGCTTTGCTGGTTCATCAAGTATCAACAGGCCCTCAGAAACAGGTTGTGATGTTTGAATAAAAGCAATTCGTAAAGCTAGGCCAACTATATCTACAACACCGCCACCTCTTGATGTCGCAGGGTCTGTTTTGACTTTATATCCA
>JAAYNG010000151.1 GCA_012520935.1 Tissierellia bacterium
ATTTCTTCTAATTGTTTAATCATTGTAGGAACATCATGTCCTAAAATATCAAGTTTTAAAATTTTACCACTTATTGCATTATAGTCAAAATGTGTTGTTAATACTTCTTTTGATTTATCTTCAGCAGGATATTGAATTGGTGTAAAATCATATATTTCTTTATTTTTGGGAACAATCATTACACCACCTGGATGTTGTCCAGTTGTCCTTTTCACACCAGTCATTCCTTTAGCAAGCCTAACCATATCATTATCTCTAATTGGTATACCTTTTTCTTCAGAATATTTTAAAATGTATCCAAGGGCTGTTTTCTCTTGAATTGCACTTATTGTACCAGCTCTATATACATAATCTTCACCAAAAAGTTCTTCTGTATACTTATGGGCTCTAGATTGGTATTCTCCAGCAAAATTTAAATCTATATCAGGTTCCTTATCGCCATCAAAGCCAAGAAATACTTCAAATGGGATATTAAATCCATCTCTGCCCATCTCTTCATTGCAAACTGGACAAAATTTTCTGGGTAGGTCAACACCTGAGTCTACTTCTCCAGTTTCTATAAATTCAGAGTAATTACATTTTCCACAAATATAATGTGGAGGAAGTGGATTTACCTCAGTAATTCCAGTCATTGTTGCGACAAAAGACGATCCAACAGACCCCCTAGAGCCAACTAAATACCCATCATCATTTGATTTTTTTACTAGCTTTTGTGCGATAATATACATTACTGCATATCCATTATCAATAATTGAATTTAATTCTCTATCTATTCTTTTTTCAACTATTTCTGGTAATATCTCACCATAAATATCATGAGCCTTACTCGTGACCATCTCTTTTAATTCTTCATCTGCACCTTCTAAAATTGGTGGAAAAGTTCCTGCAGGTATTGGAGAAATATTTTCTATCATATCAGCTACTAGATTTGAATTTGTTATTACTAATTCTCTAGCGACTTCTTCCCCATATCTAGAAAACAATTCAAGCATTTCATCTGTAGTCCTAAAGTAAAGATCTGGATAAACTTTTAGCCTGTTCATTTTTACACCATTTGTAATAATTTTTCTTATAATATTTTGATGAGGTTCTAAATAATGAGCATCTCCTGTTGCAACAGGAAATATCTTAACTTCCTTAGATAATTCAATTATTTTATCATTAAAAAAAGCAATTGTATCTAAATCTAATGAATCATCATCGGCTATCATCTCTGCGTGTAATGCTTCAGGTAATATTTCTACATAGTCATAAAAAGATAATTTATTAATAATTTCAGACCTTTTTTCATTAGTTCTTAATGCTTCAATTATTTCTCCATCCCTGGCAGCTCCACCTATTAATAATCCCTCTCTATGTTTTATAAGTACAGACTTTGGTATTCTAGGAAACCTATGATAATATTTAATATTAGAAAATGAAACAAGCTTATATAAGTTCTTCAATCCTATTTCGTTCTTTACTAAAATCATCAACTTGTAAGTTTTGTCTTTCATTAATTCTAATGGCAGAGAAACAGCATTAATTTCCGATACCGTTGCTAATCCCCCTTCTTTTACTTCATTCATCATTTTAAGAAAGATTTCTGCTGTAGCCTTGGAGTCATCAATAGCCCTATGATGTTGCTCTAAATTGACTTTAAGATGTTTGCAAATTGAATCCAAAGTATGACGGCCTAATTCTGGATACAATCTCCTAGAAAAAAGCAAAGTATCCATTGAAGGATTAGTTATTTCAATTCCTTGCTCATTTGCGTTAAACCTTAAAAATCCCATATCAAATTTAACATTATGACCTACTAAAACAGATTCTCCTATAAAATCTATAAACTTTGGTAGTATTTCTTCTATGCTAGGCTTTCCTTCAAGCATTTCATTAGTTATGCTTGTTAATTTTGTAGTAAATTCACTTATTTGTTCACTAGGATTTATTAATTCACTAAAATAATCAACAATATCTCCATTTATAACTTTAACTGCACCTATTTCAATAATTTTTGAATTTTTTGGTGTTAAGCCCGTAGTTTCAAAGTCAAAAACAGTATATTCTTCATAATAATCTTTATCGCTATTGGCAAGAATGTTTTCAAGGTCATCAAAAACATTTGCTTCCATGCCATATATTATTTTAAAATCATCTTTATTTTTTAAGTATTTGTAGGCATTTAAAGCATCTGGGAAAGATTGACAAACTCCACTATCTGTTATTGCTACAGCCTTGTGTCCCCATCTATGTGCAGTTTTAATATATTCTTCTACTGGACTTATCCCATCCATTGTACTCATCTGTGTATGGATATGTAGTTCTACTCTTTTTTTTTGAGCAAAATCCATTTTTATAGGTTTATCTTCTTTGTAAATACTTTTCAACTCCATAACATCTGCCTTCATATAATTATCATAAGATATTTTCCCTTCAACTTTTACATAAGAACCTTCTTTATATTCTTCAGAAAAAATATTATAATCCTTATCTGGCATAAATTTTTTTACTGTATATGAAGACTTATTGTCAGTAATTAAAAAAGTTACTAGATTACTTTTAGGAGTTTTTCTATGTTCAATAGAAAAAATTTCTCCTTTAATAACTACAGTTTGATCTTCAAGTAATCCACCATAAAGACTTGAAATCGGTACTTCTTCTCCCTTTATAGGCTTAGTAAATGAGCAAACTTCAGATTTTTCAACAGATTTTACTTGAGATATATTATTCTTTGTCTCTTCCGCTATCTCCATTTCTTTCATTTGAATTTTATCTAAATAAGAAATATAATCTGATGATTCATTAAAGCCTTCATCAACAATTGTTTCCTCTATTGGGACAGGATTAAAATGATATGATTCAACAAGTGACTCTTCATCATTTATAAAAATATCATTCTTATATTCTTCTAAATTATTTTTATCTATTGACATATCAGTAAGTTTATTAGTAGATATATTTTCTATAATTATTTCTGTATTTGTAAATTTACTAGAAAAAAAATCGCTAAGGTCATTAATAAAACCTTCCTCCGCGATTTTAGATTTAATTTTTATTGTTAACCTTTCAACACTTTCTTCAAAGATAACCTCTAAAAAGTCAATTTCACTTACATTATGCTTTTCTATAATATCCTTAGGAAGTAAATCAATCATAATTATCTCCGTTTATTAGATTAAAAAGTTCATTAACAATTTCTTCTTCTTTTACCTTTTTTATTATTTCGCCTTTCTTAAAAAGTAAAGCTTCTTTTTTTCCACCAGCGACACCGAAATCTGCTTCCCTCGCTTCACCTGGCCCATTAACAGGACATCCCATAACGGCTACAGTTAAGTCTTTATTAATGGTTTTTAAACCATCTTCAATTTCTTCAGTCAATGAAATCAAGTCAATTTCAGTCCTAGCACAAGTTGTACAAGATACAATTTTTAAACCTTTTTTTAAGCCTAACATTGTAAGTATCTCTCTAGCTACAGGAATTTCATCCATTGGATTACTTGTCAAAGATATTCTAATGGTGTCCCCTATCCCCTCTTCAAGTAAGGAACCAATTCCAATAGCTGATTTAATTGAACCTCTAAATATTGTTCCAGCTTCAGTTACTCCCAAATGAAGTGGATAATCTACCCTTTTAGATATCTCTCTATTTGCTTCTATATTCATCCTAACATCTGACGCTTTAATTGAAACTACAATTTCTCTAAAATCAAGTTCTTCTAAAATCCTAATTTCATCCATTGCAGATTCTACTAAAGAATTAATATTTACTCCTCCGTGCTTTGCAAGTAATTCCTTGCTTATAGAACCTGAATTTACACCTATTCGTATAGGCACTCCATATTCTTTACAAGCTTTTACAATCTCTTTTACTTTATCTTCTCCACCAATATTCCCGGGATTAATCCTTAAGCCATCAGTACCATTCTTAATAGATTCAAGAGCAAGCCTAAAGTCGAATTGGATATCTGAGACGAATGGAACGCTTATCTCTTTTTTTATTGCTG
>JAAYNG010000028.1 GCA_012520935.1 Tissierellia bacterium
AAAGGACGGTACAAGTTTTAGGGTCCAATTCTTTGTCGCAATTAACAAAAGCACGGAAGATATCATTTATGAAATAATCATAACACCTGACTACTATAACACTTACACTAATCCTGTAGATTTTATTGTTAAAGGAAGTCCAAGTCCTCCGGAAACCACCCCTACTATAAAAGATTTAATCAAGTCTATTGATGGAAGCTATACTCTTAGCCTTCCTGAGGATGGTGGAGAAGTTAATATTACAATGACAGTAGATCTTTCTATTGGAAATGATGTTGGTGTAAAGGCAGTTTTGGGTGGTAAAGAAGTCCCTGTCGAAAAATTAACTGTAGAAACCCTGCCGGAAAACGCTGCAAAGCGAAGAGTTTCCTTTTCCCTACCTGGAAACACCAGCTACGAGGAGCAAGAATATACTATTAGCTTTACCGGTGATGGTTCCTATTATGAGGCAGCTCCTATACTTAAGGTCATAGTCGCAAAGTCAACCAAGCCTTCAATATTTAAAGTATCTACCGATTTGGAATCTAATATTAGTAAGGACGGAAAGGCTTTATTGTTAATCAATGGAATGAATTTAAGGGCTGAGGATATCAATATAAAAGTTTTTAAAGAGGGAAAAGAAACTAATGAAGTCATAGTCGGCCAACCAACAGGTGACGACATGTCAGTAACTGCTTCTCTTAATTTCCCACAAACAAATAAAAAAGAGGAATATCTTGTAAAGCTTGGGGTCGGTGGTGAACTTACACATGAAGTCCCTATCACGGTGGAAGCTAAAGAAGAAGGAACTAACCAAGAGCCACCTAAACCGCCCAACAATCCTACTATACCTAGTAATAACGGAACAGTAGAGGAGAAACCAACTAAGCCGCCTGTAAAGCCTCAGGGGTCTGTGGAAAATAAGCCGGACCAAGAAGAGCCAACCAAACCTACTTTACCGGACAATAATAAACCAGAAGAACAGGACCATGATATGCCAACTGAAAATCCTGAAACGCCTGATAATAATGAGCCGGAACAAGATAAAAAGCCAGCTACTCCGCCAGAAGTTCCTGAAGCTCCTGATAATAATAAGCCTGAAGAAGAGGATCCGGTTAAACCCCAAGTGCCAAGACCTGTTGAAGTACAAGTTCCCAATAATTCTTCCATAAGTGAAGGTACTGATTGGTCTGAAAGAGAAAGGGACTATTCTGTTAAGGATAAAGTTGATAAAAAGAACATGGCTCCGGTAAGTCAGCCGGTGGATAATACAATTAAAAATGAGGTCCTCACTTGTCCTTTTACTGATATTAAGGGCTTAAAGGAAGAAGAGGCAATAATAAACCTATACAGCAAGGGGATTATTAAAGGTGTGAGCCATAGTAAATTTGACCCTGAAGGCAGTTTAAATAGGGCAATGTGTATGGCTATCCTCCATAGGCTGGATGATAATAAAATATCTACAGAAGGAACTTTTGACTTAAAAGATATTACTCAAGGGTCATGGTATGAGGCAGATTGTAAATGGGCAATAGAAAAGGGAATAATGAAAGGGTATCCTGACGGTAGCTACAAACCTTTGAAGGACCTTACAAATGAAGAGTTTCTTTGCCTGCTGGCAAGGCTTGCCAAAGATAAATTTGAACTTGTAAACACAGGCAAGGTTAAGGCAGAAAAAATATCCCCTTGGTCAAGGGAGTCGGTAGAATTGCTATACGGTTATGGAATTATCGACAAGGACTTTAAGGGAAAAGATACTATAAAAAGAAGAGAGGTCGCAGAGATAATTAATAAGTATCTTGAATTGAAGAAAATAAAATAGGACCGGTAATGCCTGCACATTAAAAAAAACTGTAATTATTAAGAGTTGGTCATTTGGGGACAGACCCCTTTTGGGAATTTCCCCAAATGACCAGCTTTTTTTATTTGAAAAGCTTTTATCGTCATTGCGAGCGAATGCGAAGCAATCCAGCTTTCTTGATAGTAGCAAGCAAATTATTATTTATTACTTAACTCTCCTTTACTGGATTGCCATAGTCCCTATCGGTCCCTCGCAATGACAGGATATGAAAATTATCAATATAGTCTTTATGGTTTAGTATATGTCCCCACAAAAAGTGGTTCACTGTTTTTTGAAAGGACCATAAAGATAAATGGCACATCGTAAACTACTTCAATAGGCTCTTCCTCAACTAAAGCTGCCCCCTCTTTTCCGCAGTTAAAGACTTATACTTATTTATAGAAATATTTCGGGTAAGCTTGCCAAGAAAGGTCTTAAGGAGGCTGGGCCTGTGAGGGGGCATGCTGTTCCAAGCATTCATATATCTATCGTTGACACACTCCTCGCTGTCCTCCTCATTATATAGAATATTATAGGCAATGTAATGGCAGTATCGCCCATACTTCCTTTCAGTTTCAGAAATTGCCCTGTCCGAACGGGCCCAGTACAGGTCTACAATCTCCCTATCCTCCACAGGCTAACCCTCCCTCCTAATATTATTCCCCTCATACTAATACACAAGAAAAGTATATCAAAGGTCACAAATTTTTGAAAGTTTATTTAACTTATTTATCATCCACAAATTACCAATCCAACTTGATATGACAAGAAAAATTTTAAATAATTTAATCAATTAAATTAATAGGGGGTGTGCTTGAAAAAATTTCTAGATTTTATCCCCTTAATAAATAAAGAAAGGAAGGATTAAAATGAAAAAGATTAACAGGATGCTTTCAATCTTAATCGTATTTTTAATGGTCCTGTCCCTCTGCCCTCTTGCAGAGGCTGAAGGAGAATTTGAAGATTGGACCAAGAATGCAGACAAGGTATATTCTATTTCAAAGACATGGGAGATTCAATTTAATATGGAGATTAATGGAGATACTGCCAATGATACCAATGTCTATGTCCTTGACAGTGACGGGGCAAGGGTACCGGTTATAGTTGAACATTAGGATAACATTGTTTATGTTAATGCTCCACAAGACAACTACAAAGCCGGCGACTACACACTCTATATAACAAGGGGTATAAAATCAACAAGTGAAACAGGTGGCAAGACCTTGACCAAGGGGGTCAGCATGAAATTTACAATTGTTCCTTTTGCCGTCGATTACCTTAAAGACGATAATGAGGCGGAAATTATAAAATATAATGGTAGCGGAGGACCTGTGGAAATCCCAAGGGAAATTGACGGTCGGACAGTGGTCGCCATAGTAAACAGTACCTTTAAGGGTATAAACCTTACTTGTGTGAAGATTCCTGATTCCGTAAGGACCATTGAAGGAATGCCTTTGAAGGAAGCACGCTAGAGTCTGTTGATATACCAAATTCAGTTACTTCTATTGGAGAAAGTGCATTTATTAATTGCCGGCTCACAGAGCTTACAATTCCGGACTCGGTTACAGAAATTGGAAACTCGGCCTTCAAAAATAATCAACTTTCCTCCCTGACCCTTTCCAAAAATTTGACAAGTATCGGAGCAGATGCCTTTGCACAAAATAAGCTTAAGGAAGTTGAAATTCCAAATTTAATTACCAGAATAGAAAGCGGGACATTTTATGATAATGAACTTGAATCAGTTACAATTCCTGACTCGGTAAAATTCATTGATTATTTTGCCTTCCCAAATAATAAGCTTACCAGTGTTAAGCTAGGAAAGGACTGTGTATATGACCCTGGTGCCTTTGATTACGAAGTAATAATTAATGGCGGCACCCAAGTTGTAGAGCCTTAACCGGAAACCAGTACAGGGGACTTTGTTTGTGTAGAATACGAAGGCGGGCTGGAAGTTACCGGTTATACAGGACCTAAAAGCCTTGCTGAATTAAGGATACCGGCTGAAATTAACGGAAAGAAAGTCCTTTCCATTGGAGAGGATGCCTTTAAGGATCAGTGGATAAATGCAGACCTTATTATTCCTAACTCTGTTAAGTCTATTGGCGATGGAGCTTTTATGGAAAATCCACTCAGGTCTGCATCTATCCCTAGTGGGTGTGACTATGTAAAGGATGGAGCTAATAGGAGCTTTGATGAAGGTGTAAAAACAACTGTTAGACCGTAAGTGAATAAGGATAAATAATTCAAACTTGGCATATCGTCATTGAGAGCCAAGCAATCCGGTTTCAAGGAAAATTCTTATACGTTGCTTCGGGTAAAAGCCTCGCAACGACAGTGTAAGAAGGGTTTTCTAACTGCGAAGTTTGAATAAATAAGTAATAAAACTAAACTTACTAAGGGGCGATTAGATAATCCCCCTTAAATTTTTATAGGAGGTTTTTTTATGAGGCTATTAATCATTCGACACGGAGAGTCCGAGGCGGACATACTCAAGGTCCACGAAGGAAGGGCAGACTTTCCTTTAACGGAAAGGGGACATGAACAAGCAGAAAGAATGGCAGAGTATGTTTCCAGTAATTACGATATTTCAAAAATATATTCAAGCAGTCTAACAAGGGCGAAGGAAACAGCCCTGCACTTATCTGACAGGACTTCTCTTCCTTTGATTATGGAGGATATGTTAATGGAGTTTAATAATGGACTTATCGCCGGTCTTAGTCCTGAAGAGGCTAAAGAAAAGTACCCTGAAAATCCAAATCTTCAAATCCACGAAGCTATGTATGAAATGGAGTCGGAGTTAGAATTTAGATATCGGGCTGAATTTATCCTGTCGAAAATTATCTCGGAAAACCCTGATAATTCCACCATTGCCCTTGTGAGCCATGGGGGTATGATTAACCAGCTCTATCGGTCCTTTTTAAAGCTTCCAATTGATACCGATATTTATTTCGCCACAGGGGACACAGGAATCCATGAATGGTTGGTTAGGCCTGGCGATAGACGGATAGTAATGGCAAATTATATTGAAAATATGGATTAAAGTGAAAAAATAGTTTCTTGCTAAATTTGATGATTAATTATCCATAAAAAAAGGTCTTGGTATCCTTCTATGCCTGAGGCTATCTTAATTATTTTCGCTACAAGTTCCTCTTGCGTGTAATCAAGCTCAATCCCATTTAAAGCCAAAAAAACTACATGAGATGAGTTCCCAATCGTTTATTTCCATCTATAAAAGGATGATTAGGAATAATGCCAAAGCCTAAACGGGCAGCTTTTTGTTGGATAGATGGATAAATGTCCTCTCCGTTGGAGCTTTGAAATGGACTTGAAAGGGCTGAATCGAGCAAGTTCATATCTCTGACTCCAGCCAAACCTCCACTTGACTTAATGATATCCGAGTGAAGTTTGAGGACTTGTCCTTTTGATAAATTAATCATTTAGCAAGTTCCTTATATGCAAGTGCGTTTCTTTCAAGCAATCTTTTTGAGACTTTTTCCACATCTTCATCTGATGCAAGCTTAGTTTCTTCTGCAGATTGGAATTCAATAATTAGGTATCTTGGTTTATTATTTTTTAGTATTACAGCCGAACCTTTTTCGTCAACCAGTCGTGCCACCTTAGAAAAATTTTGATTAGCCTCAGTAATAGAAATTAAAGTATCTGTATTTATCTTCATATCTGTCTACCTCCTTAAGAATATTATAGCAAGATAATAGGATTAACTCAACCTACTTTTTTGAAGATATAATTATCTTGTTTTTTTATTTGTTTTCACTTTATAGGTTAGCACTTGCTTGCAAATATCATATATGCTATAATTATAAAAAAATGGGAGGGATTTTAATGGGGAAGAATTTTTATTTGACCACGCCGATTTACTATCCAAATAGTAATCTTCATATAGGACATACCTATACCACAATTGTTGCAGATACCTTAAAGCGTTTTAAGGAAATTCAAGGCTATGATGTCTTTTTCACTACAGGAACAGACGAACACGGGCAAAAGCTACTTGAAGCTGCCCAAAAGGCCGGAAAAGAGCCACTTGAATACATCGACCCGATTGTGGACAGTGCCAAAGACTTATGGAAAAAATTGGATATTAAGTATGATGCCTTTGTAAGGTCCACCGGTGAACAGCATGCTAAGAATGTTCAAGCCATCTACCAGAAGTTATATGACAAGGGAGATATATATAAGTCATCTTACAATGGACACTATTGTGTTTCTTGTGAGTCTTTTTTCACTGAATCACAGCTTGAAGATGGTAAATGCCCGGACTGCGGCAGAGATGTGAGATACCATGAGGAAGAGTCCTACTTCTTTAGGCTTTCCAAATACCAAGACAGGTTGGAAAAGTTATACAGGGAAAATCCTGACTTTATCCAGCCGGAATCCAGAAAGAATGAAATGTTAAACAACTTTTTTAAAGAAGGCTTGGAGGACCTTTCAGTTTCAAGGAATACCTTTGACTGGGGTGTAAAGCTGCCCTTTGATGAATCACACATCGCCTATGTATGGATTGATGCCCTGTCCTGCTACTTGACAGGTATCGGCTATAGGGTTGACGAGGAGAAGTTCAACAAGTATTGGCCTGCAGATGTCCACTTTGTGGGCAAGGAAATCGTAAGGTTTCACGCTATAATCTGGCCTGCAATCTTGATGGCACTGGACCTGCCCCTTCCTAAGAAGATATTCGGTCATGGTTGGATACTCTTTGACAATGACAAGATGTCCAAGTCCAAGGGGAATGTCTACTATCCGGAGCCAATCATTGACCTGTACGGGATAGATACCTTGAAATATTATGTCTTAAGGGAGTTCACCTTCGGTGCAGACGGGAACTTCACTGCTGAATCTTTCTTAAAAAGAATAAACTCTGACTTGGCAAACGACCTTGGCAACCTTGTTTCAAGGACAACATCCATGGTTGAGAAATATTGTGACGGGATTGTTCCCGAACCGATGGAAGAGGTCGGTCCTGATGCCGGATTAAAGGAAATTGCTGTGACATCTGCTGATGAGGTATCAAAGCTAATAGATGACTTCAACTTCTCCAATGCACTTGAAAGGATTTGGAAGTTAATTAGAAGGACCAATAAGTATATAGATGAAACTGAGCCTTGGGTCCTTGGCAGGGAGGAAGGAAACGAAAGGCTGAAGACTGTCCTCTACAACCTTGTGGAATCCCTAAGGATTATTGGAATCTTAATCAGCCCTATCCTTTCAGAGTCTGCCGGAAAGATTTTTGATTCCTTGGGCGATGTTGACAAGGACTGGGAGTCTTCCAAGACCTTCGGCAGGTTTAAGGCCGGCAATAAGGTTAAAAAGGGCGAAAACCTCTTCCCAAGACTTGATGTCCCTGTGGAACTGGAAAGGCTTTTGGCTGCCAACGAGGCCCTTATGAATAAGAGGCTTGGAATAAAGCCGGCGGAAGAAGACAAGGTCGAGGCAAAGGCTGAAGTCGACTATTCTGAATTTGAAAAGATGGAATTCAAGGTCGCCCATGTGGACGACTGCAAGCTCCATCCCGATGCTGATAAGCTTTTGGTTTTCTCCATCTCCATTGGAGAGGAAAAGAGGACAATAGTTTCCGGCATTAGGGAATGGTACAGTCCGGAGGACTTGATTGGTAAGAAGATAATGGTTATCACTAACCTTAAAAAGAGAAAGATTAGGGGGATTGAATCCCATGGTATGCTCTTGGCTGCTGAGGACAAGGAGGGAAGGCTTAGTGTCTTGACTCCCCTTTCAGATGTGGACTCCGGTGCAGATATTTCCTAAGGAGGAAGAATGTTTTACGACAGTCATATACACTTGGATGATAAAAAATTTGATAAGGACAGGGAAGAAATAATAAGTAATTTCGAAACTGACAGGATTAGAGGGGTTATTAATGTTGGGGCTGACATGGCAACTTCAAGGGCCTCTCTTGAACTTGCAAAAAAGCATGATAAAATTTACGCTGTGGTGGGGGTCCATCCCCACGATGTAAAGGACATGAAAGACTCGGACTTTGATGAATTGCGTGCCATGTCTAAGGAAGACAAGGTCGTGGCAATCGGAGAGATTGGACTTGACTACTATTATGACCACTCTCCAAGAGATGTGCAAATCAAGCGTTTCGAGGAAGAGTTGGTCCTTGCCAAGGAGCTGGACCTGCCTGTGGTTATCCATTCAAGGGATGCCGCCATGGAAACTTTGGAAATAATAAAAAAGCATTCAAAAAACTTGAGGGGAGAAATGCACGCCTTCTCATACAGTCCGGAGATTATGAGGGAGTATTTAAAGTTAGGCTTTTATATCGCCTTAGGCGGGCCTGTCACCTTTAAAAACGCAAGAGTCCCTTTGGAAGTGGCAAGGGAAGTCCCTTTGGATGCCCTCCTTTTGGAAACCGATGCCCCCTTTCTAACCCCAGAGCCTTTTAGGGGGAAGAGGAATGAGTCTAAGTATATTAAATATATAGCAGAAAAGATTGCAGATATTAAGGGGATACCTGTTTCTAAAATTTATGAAGCTACTGCCAAGAATACTGAGGAACTGTTCGGATTATGATTAAGGAAGTTATCGTAGTTGAAGGAAGAGATGACTTAATAAAGGTTAAGCAAGCTGTGGATTGTGAGGCAATCACGACCCACGGCTTTGGTTTTGGTGAAAAACTTTTAAATGAACTAAAGGAAATAGAAAAGGCTCGTGGTCTTATAATCTTGACCGACCCCGACTATGAGGGGAAGAGGATTAGAAAGAGGATTGAGGACTTTATCCCAACTGCCAAGCATGCCTTTATTGAAAGGGAGGATGCAAGCCGTAAGGGGAATATCGGGGTGGAAAACGCTTCGGCTGAAGAGATAAGAAGGGCAATTGAAAGGGCAAGGCCTGTCCTTCAAGATGTGAAGGAAACCTTTACAAAGGGGGACCTCTTCAGCTTAGGTCTAATCGGTGGCCCGAATTCTGCCGAGAAGAGGAATAGGCTTTCAAAAATATTGAAGATTGGCCATGTCAACGGAAAAAGCCTCCATTCAAGACTTAATTCCTTTGGAATTACAAGAGAGGAACTTGTAAAGGCAATGGAGGAAATAGAAAATGAATAAGGAAAGGCTATATTCGCCCAAGAGGGTTGCTGACATAATGGAAAGGCATGGCTTTAAGACTACAAAAAGCCTTGGACAAAACTTTTTAGTGGATGGGAATACCGTGAGGAAGATTGCCGATGCCGGAGAGGTTGAAGCCGGCGATCTGGTCTTGGAAGTGGGACCCGGCATCGGTGTCCTAACGGAAGAAATCCTGATAAGGGGGGCAAGGGTCTTTTGCGTTGAAATCGACCAAAGGCTTATACCGATACTAGAAGAAACATTGGCTGACTATGAAAGGGCAACTATTATTAATTCCGACATCTTAAAACTGGACTTGGACCAACTAAGAAGTGATTATAATATAAAAGGAAAATTTAAGATAGTTGCCAACCTTCCTTATAATATTACTACTCCTATTTTGGAAAAGTTTATTGAGGAAGACTTTTCACTGATAAGTGTCCTTATACAAAAAGAAGTAGCAAAGAGGATTCACGCAAGGGAAAACACCAAGGACTACGGGTCCCTATCTGTTTTTATCTCTTATTTTTGCGAAACTGAATTGCTCTTTGATGTATCAAAAAATGTCTTTATTCCAAAACCAAAGGTGGACTCTTCTGTTTTGAGGCTAAAGCCAAAGGAAGAAAGGGAAGAGGTTGGCGATAAGTTTTTTGAACTGGTGAGGGCAGCCTTTTCAAATAGAAGGAAGACTCTGGTAAATTCAATAAGTAATTCTGAATTGAATTATACAAGGGAAGGCTTGGAAATAGCTCTAGGTAAATTGAATTTAAAGGAGAATGCAAGGGCTGAAGAGCTAAGCCTGCAGGATTTTATAGACCTGTCAAAGGGCTTACAAGAAAAAATCTAACTAATATAATAAAAAATTCTTTAAAATATTTTCTATAATATGTTTACAATTAAAAACAGGGGGTATCTATATAGGGAAATGAATATATATTAATTTTAGGAGGAATGAAAATGGCAGATGTAGTAGTTTATTCAACAGATACTTGTGTTTTTTGTACGAAGGTTAAGGATTATTTGAAGAGCAAGAATATTGATTATACTGAAAAAAACCTTTCTAAGGATGCAGAAGCAAAAAAAGAATTTATGAAAATGGGACATATGGGAGTTCCTGTACTTCTAATCAACGGAGAAGAAGTAATAGGTTTCGACCAACCAAAGATTGACCAATTATTAAACCTATAAAATTTGAGCGGGCAACCGCTCTTTTTTATTTTTTGAAAAAAATATCAGCCTTTTTTGAGGTCTAGTTTTTAGGTCTGGATTGCCGCAGTCGCTATTGCTCCTTCGCAATGACTGCTTCTACTTTTTCAATTAAGGAGACTTCCCTTAGCTAATATCCCCAAAATACCAATTCACCTCATGGCAATAAAAAAAGCATCCAGTTTCCCAGATGCTTCTTAAAAATATTTATAACTATTTGTTAGCCTTAGCCTGTTCTTTTGCTGCCATGTCTGCTAGGTAATACTTGCCCGGAGTGTTAAAGTATTCATCTTGAAGTTCCTTAACTTGAGGCACCAGGAGTATAACTGCAAGCATATTAGGAATAATTATAATTCCAAGCAGGAAGTCTGTTAATGAATATAGTCTTTCTAAAGTAATTCCAAGTCCACCTACAAGTGTAGCTACTATATAAATCCATCTCCAAATCTTTGCAAATCCTGAACCGAATAGGAATTCCGCCTGTCTTTCTCCGTAGTGGGTAATAACGATAATTGTTGATAATACGAAGAAGAATACACAGACTGCAACAAAGATATTTCCAAAGTTTCCAAAAACTGAGCCATATGCTAATTGAGCAAGGTTTCCAGGGTTTGCACTTGCCCCTTCTCCTGTCCACACTCCTGATACTAGAACTGCAAGAGCTGTAAATGTACAAACAATCATTGTGTCAACTATAACTTCAAAAACTCCCCAAATAGCCTGTCTTATCGGATGGTCAACCTCTGCAGCAACATGAGCCGCCGGTGCTGTACCCATACCTGCCTCGTTGGAGTAAACTCCCCTTGCAGCACCCCATCTAAGGGCTGCCTTCAAGGTTGCTCCTGCAAAACCACCTACTGCTGCATGCCCTGTAAAGGCATTTGCAAATATAAGTCCAAAAGCCTTAGGAACAGCTGTAATATTTGCCACAAATATTATCAATGCTCCAATCATATAAACTATAGCCATTATAGGAACCATCTTGTCAGTTACAGTAGCTATCCTCTTGATACCACCAAAGCATACTATAGCAACGATTATAGCTATTATTACACCCATTATCCTCTCGTCCATACCAAATACGATTACTTGGTTGGTAGCTGAAGCTGCTTGGGTTGCAACTGAAGGTACGATTTCCAGCATAAAGAAAAATGCAAAGAAGGTCCCCCAAAAACTTTCCTACCGCTCCACCTAAACCGTCTCTTAAGTAGTAGTAAGGTCCACCCAAGTACTCTCCATGTTCGTTCTTTTCCCTGTACTTCATACCAAGGGCAACCTCCACATACTTGGTTGCCATTCCAAGAATACCAAGTATCCACATCCAAAATACAGCTCCGGGTCCACCAAGGGCAATAGCCACCGGAACCCCTACAATGTTAGATGCCCCTATTGAAGAAGCAAGGGCTGCAAGTGCTGCCGATGATGAAGAAATGCCGTCAATTTCCTTATCTTTCTTCTTTATAAAGCTTCCAAATGTTTGACTCCAAATATATGAAATCTTAGATAATTGTACAAATCCTAACCTTATTGAAACATATAGTCCACCAAAACCTATCAAAATAAGTATTGGAATACCCCAAAACCAGTTCCCCCACGCTACCATTAAATCAACTAACTTATTAATAATATCCATTATTTCCTCTCCTTTTTTGGAATAGTAGTTACGATAATAAATCAATCAATGTTCTGTACAACAACTCCGGAGTTAAATTAAATGTATCAAATACATTAATTCTCTCTGTAAATTGATGTGCATCCTTACCATATGTGCCTATATCAGCTACCGGTAAGTCAAGCTTTTGCATCTCTTCAATAGGAATAGAGTAAATGTCCCCATATCCCGGAACATTATCCAAAAGCCCTGCAATTGCATCCTTGTCTGTTGGAGCAGTTGCATAACTTAAGTCTGAAATACATGGTAAAAATTTCTTTTCCACAATCTCCACATCAAATTTTTCTTCAACAGCCTTTACAGACCTTCTTACAGCATTATTTAATCTCTTATCTCTTTCCAGCTCTTCACCTACATAGCAGTGTGGATAATATGGCGGTGAATAGAAAACAATGATGATAGGGTCCTTATCAGACCATAAACCATGGACATATTCCACAATCTTCATAGCCTTTTCCTGCATATCAAAGTTATTATCCTTGCTGATTTTCTCAGAGAAGTCTTTGACTAAAGTATCAAACTTATCTCCAACTTCCTTCTTAACAACTTCACAGAAGTCTCCAAAGGACATGGTCCTTGCCTTCCAAGGAAGTTTCTTGTATTCCTTGTTGGACATTTCAGCATATTTCTTGTATCTTTCATCAGTTACATTAACTACCTTTTCAAAGCATTCATTAGCAACTTTAACCATATCCTCCATGATTTCATTAGGCTCCTTCTTATGGGTAGCATAGTTGAAGAATAGGATTGACTTGTTAGCTGTTTGAACAGAATATTCAGGCTTTAAGTCTCTTTGCTTCAAAGACAATGGAGGTAGAGTGTACTCACCTTCAGCCTCGTCAGAAAATTCCGGATTTAAGTTTATCCTTCCAAGTATCTCTGAAGAAATTTGGTTAGGGTCAATGCCTGAAAAAGGTTCACCAACATGGGTTTCCTTACCTACAATATAAAAGCTTGGCATGATCTTCCCTACTGAACCAATATATACATACTTGGTTGGGTCTCCCGGATATTGGGGTGCAGAATAGTCCGGGTCCAGCATAGCCAAGTAGTTATATCCCTTCTTTTCCTTTAACTTATTTAAGTAAGGAACCAAATTTAACATACCTGTAGAATTCCCCTCTTCATCGCAGACTGCCCCAAAAATAATATTTCCCTCAAAGTTGTCAATGTCCTTAGTAATGTGCTCAATAATTGCAATGATGGCTGCAACTCCGGACTTCATATCATAAAGACCTCTTCCGAAAAGATAATCTCCAGATTCCAAGTCCTTCCTCACATCCTCTGATAGTTTCAGTGCCTTTAACTTTTCAGGTAACTCCAGTGGTTTTGTTGCATAATCTCTAAAGTCCCCATAGTCTGACACGCCGACAGTATCAAAGTGGCCTATCATAACAACAGTATCTTTGCTGTCAGCCTTCTTGCCGTTCACTTCTGCAACCACAACCTTTCTTCCTAAGTGGTCGCCCTCGCAGTCAAGAAAGTAAAGTTTTTCCTTATTTTCTTTAAAATAAGGTATCTTCTCCATCACCGAGTATACCTTTTCAGCCATCTCAACCTCGCCCTTTGTCCCGACGACACTAAGGACACTTACTAAGTCGATGGCTATTTCTTTCACTCTTTCTGATAGATTGAACAAAATAAATCCTCCTTTCATCTTCTTTTAATTGTATACAATACCAATACCATCTTACCATATATAATTTTAAATAACAACTGTTATAAATTAATATTATTTGTTAAGATTTTATTATAAAACATGTATACAAAATTAAGCAAAAAAATAGAGACAAAATAAATCTGTCCCTACCTTTAACCCACTATCTTAACTTCTCCACCACTTATCAACTATGCGTTCAAGGCTTGAAGAAGTTTTTCTAAATCCAAACCATGAACTTGAGCAGCTTCTTCAATTGACTCCATTTGGCTGGCCGGACACCCAACACAGCCCATTCCAAAAGCTTGAAGCACTCCTATCAATTCTGGCTTTTCCCTAACTATATCGCCAACTAATGTGTTTTTATCTACCATAAATCTCACCTCCATTATCAGATTAGATATACCCAGTTTTTATCTTTTAAACAAAAAAGTGGACTTTAAATAAAATACAGGGTATAATATGGTCAAGTAGGTGATTATGATGAGGAAATATCTAGTTTTATTCTTTGCCCTTTTATTTCTAAGCTCCTGTGAGCAAGACATATTGTTGATAGAAGAAGGCAAAGAAGCTAAAGTTAAAGAAAAGCAATCAGACCAATTTACCTTAAAAAAAGCAAATGAGGCTCATGCCTTAATTTATCTTGACAACTCTTTACAAGATAAAAATTTAATAAATATTAAACGCCCAATCATTAACCTTAACTCAGAATACGCAAAAAGCCTTAATGACCATTTGAAGCTGAAGGCATCAGAAACCTTATCGGAGTTAAAGAAAGACAATGGGCAAGCAGCCTCGATGGACTATGAAAGTTTTGAAAATGATGGCTTTATTAGTCTACTCATCAAACAGTCTATAGGAGGTAAACAAAAATATTACGCCTATAATATCGATACTTCCGATGGAGGTCCTCTAACTATAGATGAAGTTGATAAAAGATATGGCTACAATGGAAAGCTACAGGGACTAATAGAAAAAAATATAATCAAGAGCTCTGAAAAGGATACCGGAACAGCCCTACAAAAATTTTGGGACCTTGAATACAAGGGCTACCCTCAGCTTTATGTGGATAATGACAAGTTATATGCCATACTAAATTCCGATTCCGGTGATAAGCTTCTAGTTATAGAAAAGGACACGAGCTTTGAGGATGAGGCTGTTAATCAGCTTTATAGTGCCATGAACAATGCACAAAGTTTTGACTTGCAGGTTGTTTCTCTTGGTCAAGTAGAAGGGTCAAAGGAGGCTAAAGACCTTGCTGTGGACTTGATTGGTCAATATGATTCACATAAGGAGCCAAGCTTCCTAAACTTTGAAGACACCGGCGGAAGGGCCTACCTATTAATAGCTAAGAAGGAGAACACCCTACTTAGGGCGAAGTCATTGGATAAGCAAACAGGACTTACAAATGAGGATATGACAAATCCAAATCCATATTATTTGGATGACTCCTACCTGATTATCTTTCCGGATGGAGATAAAGACTATCAATTAGCCCTTGAGTTGGTCTATAGGGCAAACAAGGTCAATTTCTCAGAAGAAGACCTTAACAATGAAGCTCTTGATAATAAGATGAAGATTACAATTATGTCAAAGGATAGTGAGTAAAAATTTTTGATAGGATGATGACTCTAAAGTAAATAATACATGATTTTTTCAATATAGGGGCGATAGTATCTGCCCCTATCTTTTTTAACTCTCTTCCTTTTGCAACAAGTTAGGAGGTGCAAACATGATAATAAACGGCAAATATGCCGAAGCCAAAGTCTATGGGGAAACTATAGATGAGGGGGCAATTTCACAGATAGAAAATCTTTGCAATCAAGCCTTTGTAGAAGGGTCAAAGATTAGGATAATGCCAGATGTCCATGCAGGCATTGGCTCAACTATCGGAACAACCATGACCATTACAGACAAACTGGTCCCTAACCTAGTGGGTGTTGACATAGGCTGCGGGATTGAAGCTGTTAAACTTAAAAATAAACATATTGAACTGGAAAGGCTTGATAAAATAATTAACTCAAAAGTACCTGCAGGCTTTGAAATAAGAAAGGTTCCCCATGCCATAGCCGGTGAAATTGACCTGTCTAAACTCAGGGCAACGAGGCATGCTAATCTTAAGCTTGACAGGGCCTACAAGTCACTGGGAACACTTGGAGGGGGAAACCATTTCATAGAAGTAAATAAGGATGATGAAGGTGACTTATATTTGGTTGTCCATTCCGGTTCCAGACACTTAGGTGTAGAGATTGCAGGCTTCTATCAAAGAAAGGCCTATGATGCCTTAAATAAAAGAGATACAAAGGATGTAGAAGACCTAATCAACAAGCTCAAGGCAGAGGGAAGGGAAAAGGAAATCCAAAAAGCCTTAAAAGAACTAAGAAAGACAGTAATCACAGAAGTTCCAAAGGACCTTGCCTACTTGGAAGGGGAAAATTTTGATGACTATATCCATGACATGAAAATCGTGCAAGAATTTGCAGTTTTAAACCGAAAGGCGATTGTGGAAACCATAGAAAGGGCAATGAAGCTGGATGTTGAGTGGGATGTCACAACTATCCATAACTACATTGATACAGAAAACATGATTCTAAGAAAAGGAGCCGTGTCTGCCAAGAAGGGAGAGGTCCTACTAATCCCTATCAACATGAGGGACGGGTCTTTGATATGCGAGGGACTTGGCAACCCCGACTGGAATGAGTCAGCACCACACGGGGCAGGGAGGCTCATGTCCAGAAACCAATCCAAAAACGAGTTCACACTGTCGGAATTCAAAAAACAAATGGATGGTATCTATACAACATCAGTTAATGAAGATACCTTAGACGAATGCCCAATGGCCTATAAGGACATGGAAGAAATTGTAAATAACATTTCAGATACTGCAAAAATTTTAAAGGTAATCAAGCCTATTTATAACTTCAAGGCAGGAGAGAATAAGCCAAGGGGAAAAAGAAAAAGGAATAAATAGTTGAGGAGGCTGGCATGAAGAAAAATAATAAAAAAGATTCAGAAACTGAAAAGCTAAGGGAAAGGTTGCTATTTGAAGCGGAAGGCGCTGCCTTCTCAGGCATCGGACCTGCCCTTGTGGAAATGGTAGAAATTGAACAGGCAGACGAAAAAGAGCTTAAAAAAATCGCCAAGAGAATGGGCTTTTAGGAGGTTGATATTACTTCAACCTCCTCTTCCATTCCAGCCAAGCCTTGTCCAAGACTGTCACTCTTGGTCTTTCAATTATTATATCACACGGGCAGTCTTTACACTCTCCACAAAAGTTCAAAGGCTTTTCAATTACGCAGTCACGAGTAAAGCAGTCTCCCTTTTTGTGTTGGAGTAGACAGCCTGCACATTTTCCTTCTATATAGGTTGGACAACTTCCACAGTAAAAGCCACACTTAGCCATTAATTCAACATTTATTTCCATTTTCAAGCCCTTACCTTTCTTACTTCCCTCAAGGAAAACAGGAACATCACTGTCCCTTTGAGGATAGATGACAGGCACATTGCCCACCAAATGCCTTCGTGGCCCAGTCCTGTTCTTATTAGGAAGGCTGCCAGTGGAATCCTCAAGAGGTTAAGTGAAATCCCGTTGGCTGATGATATATAGGTCTTCCCCACTCCATTTATAAAGCCGGCCGATGCCCCTTCCAAGGTCATAAAGGCTTGGGAAAATGCTGTTATATACAAGTATCTTGCCCCAAATGCTATGGCCTCGGGGTCCTTAGGTGTAAAGATAGCAAAAATTTCATTTCCAAAGGTAAACAATAAAATCATAGAAATAAAGCCTACCGGCATAAGGATTTTCAAACCACTCTTATATCCACCAACCATCCTATCCTTGTCACCTGCCCCATGGTTCTGGGCAACAAAGGCTGTAATGGCTGTAGAAAAACCCTCTGCTGACATCCAACTTATCGACTCTATCTGGGTCCCTATACTTTGGGCAGCTATCGGCTTTGGCCCCCACCGGGACATCATTTGAGAAAGGGTCGTGTTCACAAGGGCAAATAGGAGGCTGTGCATGGCTGTTGGCAGACCAATCTTCACTATATCCTTTAAGAACTTAAATTCCGGCAAGGAAAGACCGGCAAATAATCTTTCTTCTTTCCTGCAAACCATCAGAAATAATCCAAATACAACCAACTTTGCCACAACTGTTGCTATGGCTGCACCCTTTGTCCCCATGCCAAAGGTAAATATCAGCAAGGGGTCAAGGACCATGTTCACCACCAGACCTAAAGATGTTATTTTAAAAGGCAGGGAACTCTTCCCATAGGAATTAAATATGCTGGCAAATAAGATATTAAAAAATTGGAAGATTTCTCCAAACATTACATAATTAAAGTATTCCTTAGCATGGAAGTATGCATCGGATGACTTCAAGTTAAAGGCATTTAAAAAGTACTCAATAGATATAAGGCAGAGCCCAATAAAAAATAAACCTGTTGCCCCACTCAAAAAAATACTGGAGGACACATACTTCCCTGCCTTGTCATAGTCCTTTTCACCAACTGACCTGGCTAGGTTTACTCCGGTACCCACTGAGGATATCATCGAAAGCGAAGCCCCTCCCCAGAGAAGGAAGCCGACTACGCCCGACCCTGCCACCGCCTCTGTGGAAAACCTCCCAAGCCATAGCTGGTCTGTGATATTGTAGAGCATCTGTATCATCGATGTTGCCATGATTGGACTGGCAAGCCTTATTAAAGTTTTTGTTATATCTCCTGTAGTTAAATCAATCCTATTTTTCATAATACCTCCCACCTCCTGTATTTTAAACTAGACAGACCTCCTTGTCAATCTTTTACTTATAGGCTTTCAGACGCTTTGACAAGTGCATGCAAAAACTAAGAATTCCAAAGGGTTAATAAATCCTTAACCCGACATATATAACTGGATCGCCACGCTTCGCTCGCGATGACGAGTGAACTTTCAGATGCTTTGACAAATGTATGTTAAAAGTAACACATACTCTTAATAAATTCTTTATATTTATTTAATCCTTTCTTTATTGTAAAAGCTTAAGAAAAGTGATACTTTAGTTGTAGAGGTGGTAGTAATGAAGGCAAAAGCCATCAATATAGCAAGTATAATAGCCTTAGTCCTTACATTCATCTTCTTTGTATATGGCTATAGGGCGGGTATTTTCACAGACCAAGCCAAGATGGAAGACTTCCTGAGAAACTTTGGAGTCCTAGCTCCAATAATATTTATTGGAATTCAAGCCCTGCAGGTTGTAATACCTGTTGTCCCCTTTGCTATTGGTACAGTAGTTGGAATAATCTTCTTCGGTCCGTGGTATGGGTTTTTATATAATTACATAGGTATCGTGACAGGGTCTATCCTAGCCTTTCTTATTGCTAAGAAGTATGGTAGGCCTTTAATTAGGTCCTTATTCGGTGACAGGTTGATGGAAAAGTATAACAAGTATACTGACGGGGAAGGCTTCAACAAAATGTTTGCCCTATCCATCTTTTTACCCCTTGCCCCGGATGACTTCCTTTGTTACCTGGCAGGAACTACCAAGATGACCTTAAAGTTTTATACTCTTGTGATCCTTCTTGGCAAGCCCCTTTCACTGGCTATTTATTCTTTTTCTTTAAACGAGCTGTTCAAATTTATTTTATAGGAGTGATAGAATGAAAGTTTTACTTTATTCAGGTTCAAAAGATTTAATAAAAAAAAGCGGTATTGGCAAGGCTTTGGAACATCAGGCTAAGGCCCTAAAGGTAGCAGGTATCCCCATGACTACTGATGTTTCAAGCGATTATGATATTGTTCAAATAAATACAGTCTTTTTAAGGTCATACTTTTTAAGTTTGCTCTCTCGAATGAGACATAAGAAGGTAATTTACTATGCCCATTCCACAATGGAGGACTTCAAGGACTCCTTTATCGGGTCTAACATTATAGCCCCTTATTTTAAGAAGTGGATTTCCCACTGCTATAATACCGGTGATGTGATTATTACACCAACTCCCTACTCCAAGTCCCTCTTAGATAAATATGATGAAATTAAGAAGCCAATCCTAAACCTCTCCAACGGAGTCGACACTGACTTTTATAAGGGGGACGGCAAGAATAGAAAGAGGTTCAGAAAAAAGTATAAGCTTAGTGAAAAGGACAAGGTCATCATCTCCGTTGGTCACCTTATAGAAAGAAAGGGGATATTGGACTTTATTGACCTGGCAAGGGACCTGCCGGAATATAAATTCTTCTGGTTCGGGTCTACTCCAAAAAGTATCATGACCCCAGAGGTGAGGGAAGCAATTGCCAATAAGACTGACAACTTATTCTTTGCAGGTTTCGTTTCAGAAGAAGAGTTAAGGGATGCATATTTAGGGTCTGACTTGTTTCTTTTCCTTTCCCATGAAGAAACTGAGGGCATTGTTGTCCTTGAAGCCCTGTCTTCAAAAATCCCCACCCTAATAAGAGATATCCCCGTTTATTATAAGTGGCTTGTAGATGGTGAAAATGTCTATAAGGCAAAGGATAATAGTGAGTTCAAGGAAAAAATTACCAAGATTTTACAAAAAGAACTTGCAAATCTTACAGAAATGGGATATAAATTAGCTGTGGAAAGAGATTTAAAAAATATCGGTAAAAGGCTCAAGATTATCTACTCACAAGCCGATAATTAGCAGTAAGAAAGGGGATTGGTTGATGAAGATAGATACTCATACAAGCCTTGCAAAGCTTGCAATAGATAAGGTCCAAACGATGTTGCCGGAATGGGAAATCTCCGGTCTTATGGAAAAGGCTATTATGTTTGGAGCAATAGAGGCAGATTTCAACCCTATAAGGTTTGTAAAGCCTCATTATTATACAAGGTCCGGCGATACTGTCTTAACCAGCATAGATAACCTGTTGGAGAACAGGTTAAAGTTAAGGCCGGTGGAAATTGGGACCATAGTCCACTACCTACAAGACTTTTGTTGCTATGCCCATTTTGGAGAAAATGCCGGCGACCTGCAAAAGCATATTGAATATGAGAAAAAGTTAAAGGCAGGCTTCTATAAAAATGTCTTTGAACTTACTATGCTTAAGCTTCCAATGCCTAAAAAGGAAGACTCTGTAGAATTTATAAAATACCTGATTGAAAAGTATAGGAAGGAAGTTCCAAGCGTTGAAAACGACCTTTTATATTCCTTAAACGCCCTCACAGTCTTTTTATTTAATGCTGTCCAGTCCGTTTTTGAATATGAATTTGTCGGTTCTATAATATCTGTTGGGGGGTAATTCTCCCAGCAGATATTTTTTTACAAAAAAAGATACACTTGCAACCCAAAATCCTGTAAAATGTTAATCACCACAATAAA
>JAAYNG010000152.1 GCA_012520935.1 Tissierellia bacterium
AAAATACCTATTAATAATAGTTTTTTCAATAAACTTAACCTGACCTGTTTTCTCCATCGAAAACTCTAGATTTTCCAGCATAAATTCCCATAATAAATCATGGGCAAGTCCAGCCCAAAGTCTCTCATCTGTTGCTTCAGAATCAGTAATATCCTTCATGCCCAAATAGAGTACTTCAGCATTTTCTATTTCTTTAGCCCTTGGCTCTAGCTTAAATTCTTTAACTTCCTTATGGTATTCTATAAATGGATCTTTCCCTAATTGGTCATAAATCCATTGGTTATCTTTAAGCTTGTAGTTCTCAATATTAGACCCCACATTAGCCTTTAAGGTATCTAGACTTTCCTGATCAATAAACTTAATCTTCATCCTCATCCACCTCCACCAACAATGAATCCAAGGCTCCAGATATAGGCATGTCGAGCAATCTTTGGGATAACCTGAAAGATGTTTCTTTCTCAATAGTTTGTGAATCCAAGTCAAGTCCTTGGGAGTTAAGGATTTTCTCCAGAGACCTAAACCATAAATTATCACTATACTCTCCAACTTCTCCTCTCTTTAAGGTCTCGAATACAAATATCAAAGCTGGATAAATGAATATCGAATGTATTATCTTTTCATATTTTGAAGATTGCAGGAACTCTAAATTTTCAAAATCGCTATTCCCTAGCTTTATCAAAATCCTATCTCCTTCAATTTCATATTCCATTGGACCTTCTTCCTGTAATTTAATAAAGCTAAATATGGAGTCCCTATCCCCTTTATCATTAATATCCTTATCAATAATTACAGAAATTTGGTCTCCTATTGCTATTACTGAACCTTTTTTTATATCAAATTTAAAACCTTCATAATCCTTATTTAAACTTTTGTTTGTATATGAGAAGATATCTTCTCTTGCAATAATAAGAGTTGATATTTCTATCTTATGATTGATTTGGTCTTGTTCTAATCTAATTACGCCTGACTTTTCTGATGTAAAATGACACTTCCTAAAACTTGTCAAGGAATTTTCAATATGAATACTATAGGAAGCCTTACCTGCCGAAATTAATTCTAAGAGTTCTTTATTCGCTAAGTCTACTTTGAAGTTTACAAGTAATTCATCTTTTTCATGTTCTATATCAATTGCTATATTGAATTCAGTGTCTATATAGTCATCATTTACAAACCATAATACTGGGTATGGAAAAAGTTTATTGCTGCTTAATCTCATATATCTCCACCTCCAGTGAATAGTCCTTATCTTCCATGAGATGTAATTTCAGACTAAGTTCTTCCCTATCTATTCGACCAACGTTAATAATATTACTGTCATGCTCAAATTTTTTTGAACTAATTGAATTTTCCGCTTCTTTTATATAAGCTCTAGCCTTGTTATTCTCTCCTGAAATAAAGGTGTGTACCTGTATTTGTTCATAAGTTTTTTTAAACTTTAACTTTAACAAGTAATAATCCTCCTGCCTTATCAATCTCACCTGAAAATCATCACTTCTAATTTTCTTATAGGCTGTTCCACTTCCTTCACCAACTTTTTTATCTCTTTTGGTACCCTTACCTCCTGCTAGCTCATTTGTGTCTCCTGTAGGTTCAAAAATACCTCCATCATCTCCTAATTCATCTTCTGCACCATAGATTTCCACTACTTCTTCTATAAAAGAGCCTGACTTGAATTTTTCCCTATTTACCTTTTTTACAGTTATTTCATTGATATTGCTAGAAATCTTGTCTAGGCTGGCTTCCTCTTCTTCCTCACTATTTTTCGCCTGCATAGGCAAATAATCTGAAAGACCAATTACCTCCATAGACTCAAGCTTTTGACTAGTAGCATTTTCTAAAATTACCTCTTTAAGCCATCTATTGAGTTCTCTTTCCCTCTTTTCTCCTTCTTTTTTTCCATCAGCATCTATTATATTATCAGCTGACCACTTGTCAT
>JAAYNG010000153.1 GCA_012520935.1 Tissierellia bacterium
AGGCTCTAGGCTTGTTTGCTATACCCTAAAACCTCTTAAAATACAATTAAATTAACATTATACAGATAGGTATTAAAAAATACCTAGATTGTGGATAAATTAGTGGTTTTAAAAAAATTTATCCCCCAATACTTGACATAGAACCATTAATATTCCACTCATTTTTTATTCAATCATATCCCTAATTTCATTTTGCATAGCATTTAATTCTTCAATTGCTGCATTAATTTCTTCAGTATTTGCCGCTTGATTCTCAACCATTTCATTAGCAGACTCAATTTTTTCCATAATTTCATTTATGGAAGTATCCATATCTTCCAAACTAGATGTTATTTCCCCTGCTGTATTATGACTTGTTGTTGCAAGCTTTCTAACCTCTTCTGCTACAACAGAAAAACCTCTGCCGGAGTCACCAGCCCTAGCAGCTTCAATAGAAGCATTTAAGGCCAGCATATTAGTTTGTGCTGCAATTCCCAATATTAAGTCGGTAGTTTCAATAGCTCTGTCTGCCTTTTCTTTTACTTCCCTTGCAGACCTAGTTATCAAGTCTTGCTCTTGGGCAGTTTCTCTTGCCTTTGTAGTCATATCTTCTACTGCCTTTGTGATTTCATCTAAAGAGCTAGACATATTGTTAACCATACCTGACAACTCTCCTTCTAGAATAAGCTTTTCCCTTTCAGGAGTAACATCTTCAACCAGAACTAATATATCTATTGAGTCAATCTTTGAACTATCTTTTAAATCCCTGTTAATTCTTATGGTATCAATTCTCGTTGCTATCCATTTTATATTGCCATCTTTTGTATAAATTCTTGAATCTTCAAATTCTGGAAAATATCCTTCTATATTCAAATATTTCTCAAATTCACCCAAAACACTATCCAAATCTTCCTCATGTATCTTAGATGTCCAAGAACTCAATTGATTAGGAAATTCCGCTTCGGTTTTATATCCAAATATCTCCCTGAAAACCGGTGAGTAATTCATTAAAGCTTTAATATTTTCCTTTTTAATGAAAGGAGGAGTGTTCATATGTGCTATACCTTCCCGCATATTCCTTTCAATTGTATTTGCCTTAAGAACTTCAAACTCCATTTCATCCTTAATCCTAATATCTTCTTCAATATCAATAATAACTCCAATCAAAGTTTTTACTTTTCCAGATTCATTTAATGTTGGAAAACATATCACTTTGAATGCTCTATATTCACCACTTGCGTTTTTTATCCTAAAATATTTTTCATTAATATTATTTCCATTAAAATCCTTTAAATTTATACAGGAATTCTCTCGGTCATCAGGGTGAATTTTTTCTGTTAACGATTCAATTTTATCGGGAAAATCACTTTCACTTCTATATCCAATAATATTCCTAAAATCATCAGACCATTTAACTTTATTAACCTCACCAAATTCGTCAAACATAATCTCCCAAAGACCTGAATTCAATAACTTAGAAATAGATTCGCCTAACTTAAAGTTTTCATCGGCTTTCTTCTTTTCTAAGCTAACTAGACTTTTAATCCTGTTTAATACTTCTGTTTCTTTTTGATTTTCCATGTCACTAGGCAATTCATGCCCCTTAAGGATAGCATCGTCTAAAACTTTTATTAGATTTTCAAAACTTTCTTCCTTCTTACTAAAGTTAAACATAAAACCCCCCCCTCTGTTTCAAAAATTATTATCTTAAAAATAACTTCTATTCAACCATTCCCCTTATTTCATTTTGCATTGCATTTAATTCCTCAATAGCCGCATTTATTTCTTGAGTGTTAGCCGCTTGATTCTCAACCATTTCATTGGCTATTTCTATTTTGCTCATTATATCACTAATAGATGTATCCATATCATTTAGGCTTGAGGTTATTTCTCCAGCAGTATCTTGGCTGGTTGTTGCCAGCTTCCTTACCTCTTCTGCAACTACCGCAAAGCCCCTTCCTGCATCTCCAGCCCTTGCTGCTTCAATGGATGCATTTAGGGCCAAAAGGTTAGTTTGAGATGCAATCCCCAGGATAAGGTCTGTAGTCTCAACCGCCCTATCTGCCTTTTCCTTTACCTCTCTCGCTGCCCTTGTGATTAAATCCTGCTCTTGAGCAGTTTCTGTTGCCCTTACTGCCATGTCTTCCACTGCCTTTGTTATTTCATCAAGAGAATGGGACATATTATTAACCATCCTGCTAAGTTCCTCTTCTAATCTTTCCTTATCCTTCTCTGCAGTAACATCTTGGATTAAAAACAATACATCAAAAGAAACATCGTCTAATCGTATAGTGTCAACTCTTGGAGCAATCCATCTTATACTTCCATCCTTTGCATATATTCTTAAGTCATCAAATTCCGGAAAATATCCATCTACTTCCATATACTTTAAAAATTCTTGAGTAAAGGCTTTCTTGTCTTCTTCATGTACCTTTTCTATCCAAGTCCTCAAGGTATTGGGGAATTCTGCCTCTGTTGTATATCCAAATATCTTCCTAAATACAGGCGAATAATCTGCTTGAACATCTAGGTTAGTTGGGTCTGATTGAAGGGCATTTAATACATATGCAATACCCTCATTGGAATTCCTTTCTACAGTATGTCCTTTAAGGGCTTCAAGCTGCATCTCATCCTGTAGCCTCAATTCCTCTTCAATATCCATGGATACACCCGTTATATTTTTTAGGTTCTATAATATCTGTTGGGGGGGTAATTCTCCCAGCAGATATTTTTTTACAAAAAAAGATACACTTGCAACCCAAAATCCTGTAAAATGTTAATCACCACAATAAACATAAAGGAGGGATTACAA
>JAAYNG010000029.1 GCA_012520935.1 Tissierellia bacterium
ACATTTTTTATAAGTAATATACCTACAATAGTTTTATTAGCTATATATTTTGGAATTAGGGAGAAAATAAAAATTTACTCTGAAATTGATAAAATGAACATAAAAGATTTATAATCTAAAATTTAATAAATTGCATTAAGAAAAATTAAATCACAAAGCTTTACAGTTTTTTGCCTAAAAGTGAAAAACATCTTATAAAAAAACTTGACAAAATGTTTCGTGACAGTGTGTAGAGGATATCATAAGTTTACCGGGTCGCAATGATTTGCTCGAATGGAGGCATGAATTTCTATTTTGAGTTTTGAATCATTAATAAAGGAAATGATTATATGAGAGACTTAGACAAAATAATTAACGAATATATAGAAAAGACAAAAAGTGAACACCAAATAATTGCTGCCATGGTAACCGGTTCTTATTTAACCAAGACAATGGGGGCGAATTCAGACATTGATTTGTTTTTTGTATGGGAGAAGGAAGACCAAAGCATGAGGGGAAGGGACTTTTATAAGGGCGTGGAATTTGAATTCTTTATGTCGCCTGAATGGAAGTATTATGATAGGCTTAAAAGGGACCTAATTTCCCAGCAAATTTATGCTAACGGAAAAATTTTATTGGACAAGGATGGGATTTTTCATAAGATTCAATCTAGTGCCATTGAAAGGCTTAAAACTTACAATCTAAAATTAAGTGAAGGAGATAAAGCCGATTATAGCTTTTATGTGGAAACAATCATGAAGGATGGAATTGGCATGCTTACTAATAATCAGATGGAAAACTTTTATTATTTGTTAGGAATCCATATCCCAAAATTTTGCAACATTATTGCTAGTTTAAAAAAGAAGTATCCTATTTATGAAAAGTATGCTATCGACCAGCTAAAGTGCTTAGATGATAAGCTTTACTCTATTATTATGGATTTATATAATTTTAAGGACAACAAGGAACTATTGTTAATATGGAAGGATTTATGCGCTTATTTATTAGAATCCTTAGTAAGTATTGATATAAAAAAATATAAATCGGTTTCCTAAATAGAAAATCTGTTTAAATATGGAAACAATCACTATCTTAATCTAGGAGGCCTTATGGATAAAAATTTAATTAAGAAGTTAATCTTAGTAGGCTACGCTATCCCCTTTCCCTTTCTTGCCATGGCTGAAGATTTATTTTTCAGAAGTATGTTCTTTTATTTAATTATGATTATAGCTTTAAGTTTCCTTTGCAGGTCTGCCATGAAGCATCAAGCAATTCCCTATGCCCTCGTTGGGAGTGTTTTATCTGTAGTCCTTTCTCAAGTCTTAATCCTATTCTTTATACCGGCAGAGCGAAGTGGCTACTTTAAACCTTTTACACCACGAGGACTTGCCTTTGGGATTTCAAGGGTGGCACTTGTTATTCAGCTTGCAGTATGGTATTTTCATAAAATGATAGGGTGTAGAAAGCAAAAAAGTAGGGCGGATATTATCCACACTACTCTCGCAAAATAAAATTTAAGTCTTAAACTAACTCTTGTTCATTACTTATAGCTTTGTTACTGGATTGCCACGGCCTTCGGCCTCGCAATGACGAAAGGTGAATGGGTGTTTTTTTATGCTCTCACTCTCGCTCACCCTACCTTCGGACTCGCAATGACGAAAGGTGAATAGGCGGTTGTGATAACAGCCACTACTATGAAAAACCATTTTTATTCTTCGATACTAATAATCTCAAACTTATCCACATCAAAAAGTCCCTTATCTGTCAATTTCAAATGTGGAATTACAGGCAGTGCCATAAAGCTAAGGGTCATAAAGGGGTCAACTCCCTCTTCAATTCCCAGTCCTCTTGCAGTTTTAAGAAGTCTTTTTAAATTCTTTTCCACATTCTCGATTGTATCGCTGGTCATAAGTCCGGCGATATCAAGGGGCATAGAGTCTAAGACCTGTCCCTTTGAAGAGATAGAAAGCCCGCCACCCATTGAAATTATATTATTTATAACATTTAAAATATCTTCGTCATTATCTCCGGCAACAATAATATTATGGCTGTCGTGGGCAACAGTCGTTCCACAGGCCCCCTTTTTAATGTCATAGCCCTTGATAAGTCCGATAGAAATTGTAGACCTTCCTGTATGCCTTTCAACAACAAGTAACTTACTTATTCCGTCATTGGAAAATTCAAAAAAACCATCCTTAGTTTTAACCCTACAAACTTCCCTTTCAGTTATTAAAGAATTCTTAATGATTTTAATTACATTAACCCTGTCGGAATTTAAAGGGAGTCTCAAATGTTCTTTTGTAATCCCGCTAACCCTTACGCTTGACTTAACAGTTTCCGGAATTTTTTGGTTAAAATCTACTAAGACCCTGCCATCTTCAGCAACCTTTTCTCCAGCCACAAAGACCATCTTCGCCTTAATATCTTCCAAGTCATCAAAGATGAAAAAGTCCGCCTTATAATTTGGCGCAATTGCCCCCCTGTCAAAAAGCCTATAGCAAAGCATAGGGTTTATGGTTGCCATTTTCAGGGCATCCATGGGGTCTATCCCAAGCCTTATGGCCTTTCTCACATTATTGTCCACATTTCCATCCTTAATTAAGTCTTCTGGATGCCTATCGTCCGTTGAGAAAAAACATCTACTGATATTGTCTTTTGTCACGCCTTTAATCAAGGTCTCAAGGTTTTTAGAAGCAGACCCTTCCCGAATTTGAACATACATACCCCGAGAAATCCTCTCTGTCATTTCTTCTACAGTTGAACACTCGTGGTCAGTTTGGACACCGGCAATGACATAGTCGTCCAAGTCTTTACCCAAAACAAAGGGCGAGTGTCCGTCAATTAGCTTATCCTCCGACCTTGCCAAGTCTATCTTATCCAAAATATCCTTATCCCTATTTATTGTGCCGACAAAATTCATAAGTTCCCCAAGACCAAGGACTCTTTCATGCTTAATAAGGTCCTTATAGTCCTCTGCCAGTAAAGTTGCACCGGAAGTTTCAAAGGCTGTTGCAGGTACAGATGAGGGTAGCATTACAAATACATTTGCCTTTAAGTCTTCGCTTTCATCTAAGATATATTTAATCCCGTCAAGACCACAAACATTTGCGATTTCGTGAGGGTCGGCAATTATAGTTGTCACTCCACGGGCAACCAAACATTTCATAAATTCAGCCGGGGACACAAAAGAGGACTCGATGTGGACATGGCCATCGGTCATTCCGGGAGCGACATAGGCATTATTAATATCAATGACTTCCTTGCCGGAAGAATAATTTCCAACCCCAATAAATCGCCCATCCTTTATGGCGATATTTCCTCTTATAATCCTATTTTGAAAAACATCAATAACCCTTGCATTCTTGATGATTAAATCCGCTTTCATATTACTTTTTAACATGGCAAGACCTCCATATATGTTCTTTAGATTTAAAACCCAAACTTCGCAGTTAAAAACTCTTCTTACTTCCGTCATTGGGGGGCTTTATCCCCAAGCAATCCACAAGTATATGCCTTGGTACTGGATTGCTTCGCTTTGTTCGAAGATGATATACGAAGTTCAAATTTATAAAAATTATATCATAAAAAGCCTTGAATGATAAAAATTAA
The DNA here is from genome assembly GCA_012520935.1 of Tissierellia bacterium. Taxonomy (GTDB): domain Bacteria; phylum Bacillota; class Clostridia; order Tissierellales; family Peptoniphilaceae; genus JAAYNG01. The sequence continues at coordinate 3,589 of JAAYNG010000029.1, forward strand.
AGTTAATTTAAAAATTTACTATACTAAACCTAAATTTTTGATATAATAACACATGTAGTAAATTTGACAATGAATAAGGAGGAAACGATGGACAGTTTTTTAGAAAAGAAATTTAGGTTGAAAGAACACAATTCTGACGCAAAGACAGAAGTTTTAGCTGGGCTTACTACTTTTATGACCATGGCCTACATATTAGCTGTAAACCCTAATATCTTGTCAGCAACGGGAATGGACAAGGGTGCACTTTTTACTGCAACGGCACTTGCCTCTGCCCTTTCTTGTATCATCATGGCCTTTTATGCAAACCTTCCTTTTGCACTTGCACCGGGAATGGGATTAAATGCTTATTTTGCCTATACTGTTGTTTTAGGACAGGGGTTTTCATGGCAAATGGCCTTGGCAGCAGTTTTTGTAGAGGGAATAATTTTTATTTTACTTTCACTGACCAATGTTAGAGAGGCAATCTTTAATGCAATTCCTATGAATTTAAAAACTGCTGTGTCAGTTGGTATTGGTCTTTTCATTGCAATGATTGGACTTGTTGGCGCCCATATTTTAGTTCCAAACAGTGCAACACTTATTTCACTTATTGATTGGACAGACCAAGTAGCATTTCCCTTTCAAACATATGGGATTAGTGCAGTTTTAGGTTTTGTAGGACTTCTCATTACAGCAATTTTGATTTCAAAGAATGTAAAAGGTGGGATACTGTTAGGAATTTTTATTACCTATATTTTGGGAATACTAGCAGAAGTTACAGGAATATATGTGGTAAATCCAGAAGCAGGATTCTTTTCCCTAATACCTAATTTTTCAAATGGAATCTCAATTCCAGATATATCACCAATTTTTATGAAGTTGGACTTCTCTCAAATTGGGAGTATTACCTTCTGGGGAGTATTACTTTCCTTCTTATTTGTAGATATTTTTGATACCCTAGGAACCCTGGTAGGTGTTGCCACAAAGGCAGATATGCTTGACGGAGATGGCAAATTACCAGCGATTAAACAAGCACTTTTATCTGATGCAGTTGGCACAACTGCAGGAGCCTGTCTTGGAACTTCAACTGTTACAACATATGTGGAAAGTGCATCAGGTGTTGCTGCAGGCGGAAGAACAGGACTCACAACACTCACAGTAGGTATATTATTTGTTCTGTCATTATTCTTTTCACCTATTTTCTTAGCAATTCCAAGCTTTGCTACAGCTCCTGCACTGATAATAGTTGGATTCTATATGGTGTCATCTGTAACAAAGATAAACTTTGAAGACTTTACTGAAGGTATCCCAGCCTACATTACTATCTTCGCAATGCCATTCTTCTACAGTATAGCCGAAGGTATTTCAATGGGTATAATTTCTTATGTAGTTTTGAAAGTAGCTACCGGAAAGACAAAAGATGTAACCCCTTTGATGTATGTATTGGCACTAATATTTGTTCTTAGATATATCTTTGGATAGTATTTATTGATATGATTGTCAAAAGTATAAAATCGATGTATCTGTAGGGGCGATTACTAATCGCCCGTTCATCTGATAGGCTATGATTAATTTTGACACCTATATCATTTATTAGAATAAAAACCTCAAGATTCCATAACTAGATACAGGCTAGTTATGGAGTTTTTTATTGTGAATAGAAAACTTGCACATTGTCATTGCGGGCGAAGAGAAGTAATCCAGTAAGGCATATACTTATGGATTGCTTGGGCTGAATATCTTGCAATGTTGGGAGTAAGAAGAGCTTTTTAACTGCAATTTTGAGTTGCGACCATAAAAAATTATACTAGAAGTATAAAAAATACTTTCCAAATTCTACTACCAGTGTCTTAACTTATGGTAAAATTTGTTTTATACTAATAACATCTCGAGAGAATATTTATAGGAGGAAGTCATGATTAATCAAAATAAAATCCATGAACAAATAAAATACTTTAGGAAAAAACGAGGGCTTACACAGGAACAATTGGCTGAAATTTTAGATGTGAGCATTGGTGCAGTTTCTAAATGGGAGTCGGGACAGAACACTCCGGAGCTAAATATGATTATTAATTTGGCAAGACTTTTTGAAGTTTCGGTGGATGTCCTGATTGGATATGAGGTTGAATCTTTAGACTTGGAAGAAAATATTGAAAGCATAAATAGATTGACTAAAGAGAGAAAGTTTGATGAGGCCATTGAACTTAGCCAAAGGCTACTTTTTAAATATCCAAATAACTTCAAGACGGTTCATTCATCTGCCAGAACTTACTTTTTAGCTGCCTTTGACAGTGGGGATAAAAAAAAGAAAAACCTATATTTTGAAGAGGCTTTACAGCTTGAGAGAAAGGCTTTGAATTTACTTGACCAAGATAAGAGTCCCTTATTAACAGAAATAAAAATTAAGGCTGAAATAAGTCAAATCTATAGGATTTTAGGCAAAACAGATGAGTCGGTAAGGATATTAGAAGAGATTAATGCAAATGATTTTTATAGTTCAAACATCGGATATATCCTGACTTCACAGTCCAATCCTACCGGTAAGGACTTGGAAAAGGCTTATGAGAACTTGCAACTGGGCTTGATGAACTCTATGGATATCTTGCTGAACACTTGCTATGGCTATATAAATTACTATCTTAAAACCAAGCCTGTAGATTATAATAAAATCTTGGATGTTTGCAATATTGCAAGAAGTTATTGCGATTCCTTAAGTCCTAACGATAAGAAGACTCCCTCTTATTTAGATAGGATAAAGGTAACATTTTTAATCGTAGAGGCGATTTCATACCAGTTTTTGGAAGATGAAAGCTTAGCAGATAAAAGGTTGATGGAAATAAAAGATATGGCTGAAAGATATGATAAAAGTCCATCTTTTAAAATTGAATCGGTTCACCTAAGTGAGAAGCGAAAGTCACAAGTCTTTGATGATTTTGGTGAATCTTTAAGTAAGTCTACCACGAGGATTATTAAAGACCAGCTTGAAGATGATGGTGAAGCAGACCATATTAAGATTATTTTAGAAAAATGGGAGAAGATAATAGGGTCATAATGAAAGGAGTTAAAAATGAAAACTAATCAATATATAAAAGAATTTTTTAGGAGGAACAAGTTAAATGCTGCTATAATTTTGCTGGTATACTTAATTGTAGCAGTTTCCAACATGGCAATTTCTTGGTATCTGCAGGTTGCAATAGATACAGCTACAGCCAATTCCAATTTCAGCTTTGAAAATATTGTCATGATTGCAGTATGTATAATTTTCAGTGTTGCCTTTATATTTATTCTGGCTACATTCGTAACTCCAAAGTTTTTTATGAGGGCTTTGAGGCAGTTCAAGGAATACGCCTTTAAAAAATTACTGGAAAAGAATATAGCTTCCTTTTCAAAGGAAAACACATCCACATATATTTCTGCCTTTACTAACGATATAGTGAGCATAGAAACAAATTATGTCAATAACATCTTTATGATTTTCCAATACTTTGCCACGATGTTCGGTGCAATGATTCTAATGTTTTATTATAGCATTCCCATGTCCCTAATAGTTTTAGGACTGGCAACCATTCCTGTGATTGTATCAATTATTACCGGCAATAAATTGGCTGCCAAAGAAACTGCTGTATCGGAGGCCAATGAAGTTTATACATCTACTGTAAAGGACATCTTGAGCGGCTTTCCTGTTGTGAAAAGTTTCAATGCAGAGGCGGAAATTTTTGATATGTATGTAAAAGCCAATATGAACTTGGAAGAGACGAAGGCAGACAGGACAAGGATGAGTCAAATCATACAGGGGGTTTCTACGGTTGCTTTTTTAACAACTATATTGGGGACAATAATCATCGGTGTTTGGATGATACTGAACAATAAATTGGGGATTACTGCCGGTATGCTGGTGGGCTTTGTAAACCTATCTTCAACTGTTGTCCAGCCTATTGGTGTAATCCCGGGTCTCTTGGGACAAAAGAAGGCGGCAGAGGCCTTGACCGAAAAATTGGCTAAAAATCTTGAACACAATGTGGTGGACACAGGTAAGGACATTGACGAAGGGCTTAAAGAAGGGATAAGGATTGACAATCTTTCCTACTCCTATGACGGAAGTAAACTTGCCCTTAAAAACATTACCGGTGAGTTTGAAGCAGGCAAGTCCTATGCCATAGTGGGTGGGTCCGGTTCAGGCAAGTCAACACTTCTAAACCTGCTTATGGGGTCTGACCAATCATACGAGGGTCAAATTTCTTTGGATGATAATGAACTTAGGGATATAAGTTCCAAGTCCTTATATGAAATGCTGGCACTTATTCAGCAAAATGTATTTATTTTCAACGCAAGCATAAGGGATAATATTACAATGTTTAAAGCCTTTCCTGAGGAAAAAATTGATAGGGTAATAAAGCTGTCGGGCTTGGATAAGTTGATTAAGGACAGGGGAGGAGACTTTCTCTGTGGGGAAAACGGCAACAAGCTGTCCGGTGGGGAAAGGCAGCGTATATCCATTGCAAGAAGCCTTTTAAGGAACAGTTCCGTCCTGCTTGTGGACGAGGCTACAAGTGCCCTTGACAATGAAACTGCCTATAATATTTCCCAATCAATCTTGGACTTAAAGGATTTGACGAGGATCGTGGTAACCCACAGGTTGGAGGACAGTCTCCTTAAACAGTATGACAGCTTGTTGGTTTTCAACAACGGGGAGCTGGTTGAAGAGGGTAGCTTTGATGACTTGATGGGAAGGAAGGAGTACTTTTACTCCTTGTATATGGTGAGTAAATAATCTCAATTTATTAATAATAAGGTTGAAAAGTCAAACCCACCGGTTTAATTGGCGGGTTTGACTTTTTGGGTATTATAGAATAAACTTTGCCACTTCCTCTTGTAAGTCAGTTGCAATTATTGCTAGACTTTCACTAGCATTGGAAATATCTCTTATGGCTTGGACTTGAATATCAACGGATGCACTGGCTTCTTCGGTTGAAGCAGCATTTTCCTCAGCTATGGCAGATAGGCTTTGTACAACTTCCACCACATGGTTATTATTTTTTTCTGCATTCAATGATGAAGAAGTAATTTTGGAAATAACATCTTCACTTATGGAAACAGCCTTGGCTATCTCTTGGAAGTTTTCTTCCGTATCCCTAGCCCTGTCTTCTTGTTCAATAGCCATTTTTGTCACACGCTCCATTGTCTTAACAGCCTCATCAGTTTTATTTTTTAGTTCTTCGATAATTACCTTTATTTCGCTTGAAAAAACGGCAGATTCTTCAGCCAGCTTTCTAATTTCATCGGCAACAACTGCAAAGCCCCTGCCGGCATCACCTGCCCTGGCTGCCTCAAT
>JAAYNG010000030.1 GCA_012520935.1 Tissierellia bacterium
ATAAAAAATACAAGGGTAAATTTTAAACAATTAAGATATCGGTATTATTCTAAAGCCTTTTGAGAAAAACTTATCGCTATATTCAATGTTTACTTCATGCAATACTTCCGATACATAGCTATCAGCAAGAAAAGTAAAGCCGTCTACTTCAACAACTGTATCTTCTTTTTGTTTCTCGTCCCGAGAAAGACCAAATGATGGTCCTCTTCAAGAAAAATTTTGTACCATTATCCTAAATGGTTTCGGATTACTATTGGAAGAAACAATGTTTTCAAGTTGATTTTTTGCAGATTTTTCTAAATTAATTTTCATATAAATCCCTCCTGCAATAAAATATACCCCCAATACATATAGTTAAACATATATATTTAAAAAACAATTAAATCAATAGATATATTTTATGCTAGGCTTTAAAATAGATAAAGAAATTACTTTAATAAATAGTTCTAAATTTTAAATATATATGATAGAATATAAGAAAAAGAGGAGGGATTTTATGAGTAAATCAATGGTAGGGTCACATGCAGTGTGGCCGCATGAAGATGACCCAATATTTGGACTTGCAAAAAGAGCTGGGGAAGCTAAGGAAAAATTTGGTAAAGAAAAAGTTATTGATTCGACCTTGGGTTCTTTAGTGGATGATGATGGCAACCTTATATGTTTTGATTCTGTTTATGATGAGTTAAAGAATCTTCCTAATAGTGAAATAGCTGCTTATGCACAAGTAGCAGGACAAGGAGATTTTTTGGAATCTGTTATTGAGGTTTTGTTTAAAGAATATAAACCAGAAGGACACATCAGAGCTGTTGCTACACCTGGTGGAACTGGTGCTGTAAGGCATGGTATTTGGAACTACACAGAGCCTGGCGATACTTTCATTGTAGGAGACTGGTATTGGAGTCCTTATCAAACAATGGCAGATGAGTTTGAAAGGAAGCTGAAGATTTATCCTTTCTTTAATGAAAAAGGGGGGTATAATGTAGAAGCTTTTAAAGAAAACTTTAATAGTATAATTGACAGCCAAAAAAGAGTACTAACTATATTCAATACTCCTGCCAATAACCCAACTGGATATAGTATTTCTGACGAGGAATGGGATGAAATTCTTGAAATAATTAAAGAAAAGGCAAAGGATAAGGAAAATAAGATAACAATATTACTTGATGTTGCTTATATTGACTATGCAGGCAATGACAGAAGGTCTTTCTTTAAAAAATTTGGAAACTTGCCTGATAATATATTTGTAATGATTGCGTTCTCCATGTCTAAGGGCTATACTATGTATGGTATGAGGTCGGGTGCAGCGATTGGTATATCGTCAAACGAGTCTATTGCAGATGAATTTTACTATTCACTATCCCATGCTAATAGGTCGAACTGGTCAAATGGCGTAAGGGGTGCTATGAAAGTACTTACTAACCTTTATAGGGACAAGGATAAGAAAGCAAAGTATGAAGCGGAATTAGAAAGCATTAGAAAATTATTGGTTGACAGGGCAAAGGCCTTTGTAGATGCTTCAAAGGAAGTGGGATTAGTAACTCTTCCATACAGGGATGGTTTTTTCGTAACAATTCCTTGCGAAAACTCTAAGGATGTGTCTGAAGAGCTTATTAAAGATAATTTATTTGCAGTTCCGTTAAAGAAGGGGCTTCGCTTTGCAGTTTGTGCTGTAAGCAAAGAAAAATGTGCAAAGTCACCAGCATTGATTAAGAAAGCTTTAGATAAGATTAACGGATAAAATGCGAAACGGGTGGAAATTTCCCACCCGTTTTTAATTCATTATTCTTCTTCTTTTGATTCAGCTATTATTTTCTCTGCTATATTTGAAGGAACTTCTTCATATCTTACGAATTCCATTGTGAAGCTTCCCCTTGCTTGGGTCATAGCCCTAAGGTCTATTGCGTATTCAAACATTTCTGAATGAGGAGCTTCTGCTAAAACTTTTTGTGATCCATCTGCCTGTTGTTCCATTCCAAGAATTTTACCTCTTCTTTTATTCATGTCTCCCATTACATCGCCTAGATAGTCTTCTGGAATAGAGATAGTATATTGCATTACAGGCTCTAATAGTATAGGCTTAGCTTCTTCCATACCTTTTTTAAAGGCAAGGGAGGCAGCAATTTTGAATGCAGTCTCGTTAGAGTCAACGGCATGGTATGATCCATCATAAAGTGTTGCTTTAATATTAACTACAGGGTATCCTGCAAGTACACCATGTTGTAGACATTCTTGTAAGCCTTTTTCAACTGCAGGAAAGTAGTTTCTTGGAACAGCTCCACCAAAGACTTCCTCATTAAATACGAATAAATCTTCACAAGGCTCAAATCTTATATGAACATCACCGTATTGTCCAGCACCACCGGATTGTTTCTTGTGTTTTCCTTGAACATCAGATTTACCTTTAATTGTTTCTCTATATGCAATCTTTGGATTTCTTAAGTCTACATCAACACCAAAGTCACTCTTCAATTTATTAACAATTACAGATAATTGCATATTGCCTTGTCCGCCAATAAGCAATTCTTTAGTTTCGCTATTCCTTTCTACTATTAGGGTAGGGTCTTCTTCTGTCAACCTATTAAGTGCCATACCAATTTTTTCGTCATCGCCCTTATTTTTTGGATAAACAGCCATAAACAATGAAGCTGGTGGATATTCTATAGGTTCAAACATAATAGGTACAGCTTTAGTAGAAAGGGTATCACCTGTTTTAGTAAAGTCTAGTTTTGAAGTCGCACCTATGTCTCCAGCACAAATTTCTGTAGCTTCTATTTGTGTTTTTCCTCTAGGGAAGAATAAACTTCCTAATCTTTCTGTCTTATCCCTATTTGGATTATATATTTCTGTATCCTTTGTTATCTTACCAGACACGACTCTAAATAGAGACAGTTTTCCAACAAATGGGTCAACAACTGTTTTAAATACTAGTGCTGAAAAAGCTGGCTCCTTGAAGGATACTTCAATTTCTTTATCATTTTTAGTTGCAGCTGCAGGGTCTGCTGTTATTGGAGAAGGGAAGTATTTAGAAACTACTTCCAAAATCATATCTACACCAATGCATTCGTCAGCAGCACCAACAATTAAAGGAGCAAGACTTGAATCCCTTACAGCATTTCTCATTCCTAGTTTAATTTCTTCAGTAGTAAACTTTTCACCGGAGAAGTATTTTTCCATTAAGTCTTCGTCTGATTCAGCAACCATTTCCATCAATGCTTCTCTAATCTCTTCAACTTGTTCTTTTTGATCTTCTGGCACAGGTACTTCAGCCTTCTTTAGTCCATCATATTTGAAAGCTGCTTCATCTAATACATCTATGTATCCGACAAATTTTCCTGCTTCAAAAAGTGGTAGAGCTACTGGTATAACCTTATTTCCAAGTTCTGTTTTTAACTCTTCTAATACCTTATTAAAGTCTATGTCTTCCTTGTTTAGCTTATTTAAAAATACATACCTTGGAGTATTGTATTTTTCTAGATTTTTCCAGGCTTTTTCTGTACCTACTTCTACTCCTGCTGAAGCATCCACAACAAGTATTGAACCTTCACTTGCTCTTTTTGCTCCATACATTTCACCATAAAAGTCAAAATAACCAGGAGTGTCTAAAAAGTTAAATTTATAATCTCCCCATTCCACAGGAACAACAGCAGTTCCTAAGGATATACCCCTAGCAATTTCTTCCTTATTAAAGTCAGAAACAGTGTTTCCATCTTCTACTCTTCCCATTCTTTTAGTAACACCTGTTTGATAAAGAAAAGCCTCTGTTAAAGTTGTTTTACCACTACTTGAATGTCCTAGTAATGCAACATTTCTAATCTTTCTTGCTTCGTAATTCTTCATCCTTATCCTCCTATTCTTTTATGAAATTAATTAAAGTCTTTAAAAAATTATATCACAAAAACTTACAATATAGTAGTTATTTTTCACTTGATTTAGGATCAACATATAATATAAAGTTCCACCATTTTTTTAAAGCAGTGTCTACATCGCTTTCTGAATAAAGCCTATCCTTCCCCATAGGCTTACCGTCTTGATAAGCTAGTCCATGATTATTAGGGTCATATACCTCCCAATAAAGTTGGTCATTTAAGTATTGGTAGCCTTTTACAACAATAAAATGACCTCCTGTATATTCATAAAATCTTCCAGTCTTATACTTTGAAAAAGGATCATATGTTATATAAGTGGAGTCAATGCAAAGAATCCCTACTTTACCACTATCAATTTCTTTTTTCAAGTCTTCAGGCTTCTTGTAAAGTTTTTCCTCATAAGGGATATCGTTGGCCTTAAAATAGGCTTCAATTGTTGTTGTTGACCACCAACCCCAGTTTTCTGGAAATTCCTCCCTTGCCTTTTCAGCAGTCATTTCTGTAGATTCATCATACCACTTGTGAACCATTACTGCAGATGAAGGACCGCAGTTATTACTTGATGCTTTTCCAGTTTTTCCTTGGTCTATAAACCAATCGTAGTCCCTATTATTACTTTTTCCTTCTCTTGGAAGTCCAACATCATTATTTTCTTTTTCTTCAGTATCTAATTCAATATTTTTTTCTGTGTCTTTTGTGTCAATTACCTCTTCAAAAGATATAACTTGATTTTCTATAATTTCAGTTGTTTTGTCATCACCACAGGCTGTAAAAATAAAAACAAATAATAGAAATATAATAAAATTTTTTTTCATAATAGGCTCCTTATTTTTAAAAACAATTAATATCCACCAGGGAATAAGTGTTTTCCATTTTTATCTTTATATCCTAAAATCATATCTATTGAAACATTCTCCGTTGCTCTAAAAATATTTATATCGGCATTAGCATACTTACCAGATAGATCTTTAATCAATTCCTTCATATCATTTCTTTTCGAACCAATCTTACCTGCCTCTACTTCGCAGGCACAGTCAATGGGTTTTAAGCCGGTGAAATTTACAAACCTAATGATATCTTTCTCCCTAATAAGATAAAGAGGCCTGATGAGTTCCATATTTTCAAAGTTATCAGCCCTTAGTTTGGGCATCATTGTTTTAAAAGACCCAGCCATAAGGAGGTTGAGCATAACAGTTTCAATTACATCATCAAAGTGATGTCCAAGGGCCAGTTTGTTACAGCCAAGGTCACTTGCTTTTTGGTAAAGTGCACCTCTTCTCATCCTAGCACATAGGTAGCAGGGATTTTCGCCTCCTGTCATAAACTTTGCAACTTTAAAGACATCTGTTTCGAATATCTCTACAGGTATATCAAGAAATGAGTATAGGTCTTCGATTTTTCTTCTTGTATCCTTGCTAAAGCCTGGGTCCATGGAAATATATCTTACTTCGAAATTTTTAATCCCATGCCTTGATAGTAATTGAAATAGCTTTGCCATCAGAATGGAGTCCTTGCCCCCAGATATAGCAATAGCAATTTTATCCCCATCCTCTATTAATTGATATTCTTTAATGGCCTTTATAAATCTTGATTTAATTTCTTTTCTATAGGTTTTGATAATGGATCTTTCTATATCTACCTTATTCATTTTGTCACCCTAGCCATTTTAACACAAAAGACACTTCAATACAACAAGGTTTTAGAAGAGCTAGGTTTATTTGAATATATTGAGTTAAAAAGATTGCTTAAAATAGTTTTTTTGTTATAATATTTCTTTAGGAGATGGTTATATGTCAAAAAGAGATTATTATGAAGTACTTGAGGTTGGAAAAAGTGCCACAATTGATGAAATCAAATCTGCTTACAGAATACTGGCAAAAAAATATCATCCGGACTTGAATCCAGATGATAAAGAAGCTGAATCAAAATTTAAAGAAGCTACAGAGGCTTATGAAGTTTTATCTGATGAAGAAAAAAGAAAAAGATATGATACTTATGGGCACTCTGCATTTTCTACTGAAGACTTTTCTGGTTTTGGAGGCTTTGGTGGTTTCGGTGGCTTTGGTATCGACTTTGATGACTTATTTGGAGACTTGTTTGGTGGAGGGTCCCAATCTAGGAGGAGGAATGTTCCTAGAAAAGGTAGGGATGTATCAGGTGTCTTAGACCTTGATTTTAAAGAGGCAGTATTTGGAGTAGAAAAAGAATTAAAATATAAAAACAGGACAGAGTGTAATGATTGCAAGGGGACAGGGGCAGAAAATGGAACAGAAATAGAAACATGTCCTATTTGTAAGGGGAGTGGGTATGTTACACAAACCCAGTCAACCTTATTTGGTCAATTTGCATCAAAGACGGCTTGTAGAAATTGTCAAGGAACTGGAAAAGTTATTAAGAAGGCTTGTTCTACTTGTAAGGGTCAAGGAATAATTGAAAATGAAAAGACTATAAAAATTAGAGTTCCGGCAGGTGTTAATGATGACACTATAATACAAATGGGAGGACTTGGCGACTCCGGAATTAATGGAGGACCTCCAGGGGACTTATTGGTACATTTAAGAATAAAGAAGGATGAAAATATAAAAAGAGAGGGTTTTAACCTATATAGGGATATAAAGATTAGCTTTCCTCAAGCTTGTCTTGGTGCAGAAATAGAGGTAGAAACCCTTGATTCAGTTGAAAGTTATTCTATTCCAAAGGGGACTCAATCTGAAACAATTTTTAAACTTAAAGGGAAGGGAGTACCTATTTTGAAAAGGGAAGGCAGAGGAGACTTTTTCTTTAAGGTAAGGGTTGATGTTCCAGAAAAGCTTACAGACAGGCAGAAAGAACTTTTAAGAGAATTTGCTGAAGAAGAAAACCAAACTGTAAAAGAGTCAAAAAAAGGATTCTTTGATAAGGCTAAGGATTTTATAGAAGGTCTTGGTGATTAGATGAAATGGAAAAGAATTGAAGTTGTTTCTAATAAAGACTTTACTGACATAATTTCCTTGATATTTTATAATAATGATGCAAGTGGTTTGGAGATAATTGACCCCAGCGATATAGACATAATAAAAAATGACGAGGAGAGTTGGGCAGTCTTTGATAGGAGTGAATTCCCTGATTCAGATGAGGTTAGAATAAGGGCTTATTTTGAAGATTCAATTGCTGATAGGATAATTGAAAATATAAAAAGAGATTTAAGAGAGAATAGGTCTATTGGACAATATTCTGTTAATGTTGAGGAAATTGATGATGAAGACTTTGCCAATAATTGGAAGGCTTTTTATAAGCCAATAAGTGTTGGGGAAAAGCTTTTAATATGTCCTGAATGGGAAAAAGTTGAGCCTAGTGATAGAATTGTAATAAAAATTGACCCGGGTATGGCATTTGGTACAGGTGACCATGAAACTACAAAACTTAGTTTGCAAGCTATGGAAAGGTATGTTAAGCCTAATATGACTGTGTTTGACATAGGAACGGGTAGTGGAATCCTTGCTGTGGCTGCAAAACGTTTGGGTGCAAAAGAGGTTATAGCTACTGATATAGACAGTCTTGCTATAAAGGCTAGCAGTGAAAATGCTAAGCTGAATAATGTTGAATTTGAAGTTAGGGAAGGTAACTTACTTGATGTTGTGGAAGAAAAGGCTGATTTAATTGTATCTAATATAATTGCTGAAATTTTAGTTAAGATGATTCCAGATATGTTTACAAGGCTGAATAAAGATGGTTTATTTATTGCTTCAGGTGTAATAGACGAACGAATGAGCATGATGAAAGATGCCTTGGGCAATTTTGAAATACTGGAGATAATAAGAGAGAATGGCTGGAATGCTATTATATCGAGAGTGAAAGATGAATAGGTTTTTTATAGATGATGAAATAAAAATTGGAGAAGAATTTGAAATTAGCGGGGATGATGGTAGGCACATCACCCGCTCTTTGCGTATAAAAAAGGGTGAATTAATTGAGGGAGTAGCTTTTGGAAAAGCTTATTTATCTGAAGTAATAGATGTTAATAGGGAGGATAATACTGTTATTGCAAAGGCTATAGAACCAATAAAAACTAATGAGCCAATGACATCCATACGACTATTTCAAGGACTGACAAAGTCTAAAGAAGATTTTATTATTCAAAAAGGGACAGAAGTGGGTATTTCTGATTTTTTTCCTATAGAATTTATAAGGTCAGTTTCTAAAATTAAAGGCAAGCAAGATAATAAGATGGAGAGGTGGCAAAAAATTGCTAGGGAGTCTGCCATGCAGTCTAAAAGGGATATTATTCCAAGAGTTCATTATCCAAAAAAATTAATAGATATCAAGGATTCATTGGAAGGTTTATCTATAGTACTGTATGAGGAAGAATTATCTTTTTCCTTAAAGGATTGTCTTAAGAAAATCGGGGAATGTAAAATAGTTAACATTTTTGTAGGACCTGAAGGAGGCTTCGATAGTTCTGAAATAAAATTTTTAATAGAAATTGGAGTACATTCTGTTTCTCTAGGTAGGAGGATTTTGAGGACAGAAACGGCAGGTCTTGTTGCATCATCAATAGTTTTATATGAATATGGGGATATGGAAATATGAGAACAGTATCATTTATTACTCTTGGCTGTAAGGTTAACCAGTATGAAACCGAAGCTATGGAAGAAAAGTTTGTTCAGTCAGGATATAAAGTGCAAGGTCCTGACGACTTATCTGATATATATGTAATAAATACCTGTACGGTGACCAATCTTTCTGACAGGAAGTCTCGTCAAATGATAAGGAAGTGTAGAAGGAATAATGAAGGAGCCATTGTAGTTGTTGTTGGATGTTTGGCTCAAACTGCTCCTCAAGATGTGGAAGAAATGGAAGAAGTTGATATTATCATAGGAACAACAGGCAAAATGGATGTTGTTGATGCTGTTGAAGAATTTGACGGCTCAAAGAAGGCTAGGGTTGAATCCTTAAAAGAAGTTGAATTTGAAGAGATGAAGGTTTCTAAAATTGAAGATAGGACAAGAGCCAACATTAAAATACAGGATGGATGTAATCAATTTTGTTCATATTGTATAATTCCATATGCTAGAGGTAGGATTAGGTCTAGGGATATAAACAATATAAGGGAAGAGGCCTTAAGGATTAGAGAACAAGGATACAAGGAAATTGTATTAACTGGAATCCATGTTGCAAGCTATGGTAAAGACTTAGGAGATATTGCATTAATAGATGTAATAGAAGAAGTAGCAACAATTGAAGGTATTGAAAGGATAAGGTTGAGTTCTATTGAAGAAAGTGCCTTAACTAATGAATTTTTAGAAAGAGGAAGGACAACTGGTAAACTTACGGACCATTTTCATATTTCTCTTCAATCAGGTTCAGACACTGTTTTAAAAAGAATGAATAGAAAGTATAATACAAGAGAGTACAAGGATACTGTGGAAAGGGTTAGAAAATTTTTTCCAGATGCAGGAATTACTACAGATATAATTGTAGGTTTTCCAGAGGAAACGGAAGAAGAATTCCAAGAAAGCTTTAATTTTTGCAAGGAAGTTAACTTTTCTAAAATTCATATTTTCCCTTATTCAATGCGGAAGGGAACCCCAGCTACCAAAATGAAACAGGTAGATAGTAGGGTAAAAAAAGAAAGGGCAAAGAGGCTCTCACTATTAGAAGAAGAACTTAGATATGCCTTTATGGATTCATTTGTAGGCAAGGACTTAGAAGTTTTGTTTGAAAGAGAAGTTGACGGAGTATCTGACGGCTTAAGTTCCAACTATATAAGAGTTGAAAAAGAAGCAATTAATATCAGTAATGAAATTATGAAAGTTTCCATAAAAAATAGAATAAATGATAAGTTAAGGGGTATATAATAACAAAGTAAAGAGATATAATGAGGGGGTGAAAGATGTTGGATTGTATATTTTGCAAAATTGCAAATAAGGAAATCGATTCTCAAATAGTATTTGAAGACGACAAAATGGTTGCTTTTAAGGACCTTTCTCCTCAAGCTCCAGTCCACCTGTTGATTATTCCAAAAAAACACATTCAATCTTTAGCAGATGTGTCAGAAGATGATGTAAAACTTTTAGGTGAGATGCTTATTAGGGTAAAGAAACTTGCAGAAGAGTTTGAATTAGAAAATGGATATAGGACAGTCATTAATACTAGGGGGGACGGGGGGCAAACAGTAGACCATCTTCACATTCATTTGCTTGGTAAAAGAAAAATGCAATGTCCACCAGGTTAAAAAAGATGTTGTATTTTATCTAGACTTATTATATAATAGGTGAGGATAACACGGTAAACTCTTTTATAGAAGAGAGGAGGGATATCGATGACGGAAATTAAAGTTGGCGAAAATGAATCTCTAGACAATGCGTTAAAAAGATTCAAGAGACAGTGCGCTCGCTCTGGTGTTTTAGGAGAAGCAAGAAAAAGAGAACATTATGAAAAACCGAGCGTGAAGAGAAAAAAGAAGGCCGAGGAAGCAAGGAGGAAGAAATACTCTAGATACTAAGCTCCGGGATAAAGATATCTCGAAAGCTTTTAGAAATACCGTTGTTATCAAATCGTCCTAATCGGTTTCTAAATATGAAATTTAAAGGCAAATAACTCGGTATATCCGAGTTATTTTTTTGGAAAGGAGTGGTGATATGACAAAAGAAAAAGGCAATAATTTTTTTATTCCGATTGTAATTGCACTAATTTTAGTACTCGTTTTGATAGCATCTGCCTTTTCAGATAGCGTTTTTTTAGCTAAATTAGCTAATCCTTATCTCAATACACTTATTCTAACAATTGCTACCGTTCTTATCATAATTGAATTATTCTTACCAACTTATGGTATAGCTGGGCTTATTGGTATTTTATTATTTGGTGTTTATTTTGCATCAAATATTCAAGCAGGCTACTCCAATTGGATGAGTGTTCTTGTCTTTTTATTAGGGATGTTATTAATTGGATTTGAATCGGTGATTCCAGGTTTTGGGATAATTGGCATTTCTGGTATTATACTTGTAGTTATGGGTATAGTGCTAGGCAGGGGTAATCCAGCCCAAGCTGTAATATCACTAAGTGTTGCAGCTATAGCTGGATTTGGTTCAGTTTTTATATTAATAAAAACTGGCTTTAATAGCAAACTATTTGATAAAATTATTTTACGGGATAAACAGACAGATGAAAGAGGTTTTGTATCTGGTGATGATTATTCTCACCTATTAGGCAAAACAGGTGTTGCTTTAACGAATTTAAGACCTGCAGGCTTTGTTGAGATAGATGGACAAAAGATAGATTCTCTGTCTGAAGGCTCAATGATTAATAGTGGGGAAAAGATAGAAGTTGTAAGTGTTGAAGGTTTTTCAGTAAAAGTGAGGAGGATATAATATGGGCTTTTATAATGTTTTTGAACTATTTGTACCAGTTGTTGTAATATTTTTAATTATTTTATTTTTTACATTTGTTCCTGTAGGTTTGTGGATAACAGCAATATTTTCTGGAGTAAAAGTAGGTCTTGGAAATTTAATTGGTATGAGGTTAAGAAGGGTTGTTCCTTCAAGGATTGTCAACCCATTAATTAAGGCAACAAAAGCTGGGCTAGACCTTAATGTATCACAATTAGAGGCTCACCATTTAGCAGGAGGTAATATTAACACATTGGTGGATGCTTTAATTGCAGCTGAAAGAGCTAGTATATCGCTTTCATTTGAAAGGGCTGCAGCAATTGACCTTGCAGGTAGGAATGTTTTGGAAGCTGTACAGGTTTCAGTTAATCCTAAGGTGATTGAAACACCCAATATTTCTGCAGTTGCTAAAAATGGTATAGAGGTTATTGTTAAAGCGAGAGTAACTGTAAGGGCAAACATAGAAAGACTGGTTGGTGGTGCTGGTGAAGAGACAATTATTGCCAGAGTTGGTGAGGGTATTGTTACAACTGTAGGTAGTTCTAAATCTCACGAAGAAGTATTAGAAAACCCAGATAGTATATCTAAGACAGTTCTCACTAAAGGGTTAGACTCAGGAACTGCATTTGAAATTCTATCAATCGATATAGCAGATGTTGATGTAGGAAGGAATATAGGCGCTAAACTTTTAACGGACCAAGCTGAAGCAGATAAGAAAATTGCTCAAGCTAGGGCAGAAGAAAGAAGAGCAATGGCTGTAGCTAAAGAACAAGAGATGATTGCAGAAGTGCAAGCTATGAAAGCTAAAGTTGTTGAGGCGGAAGCAATGGTTCCAACAGCTATATCAAAAGCATTAGAAACAGGGAACCTAGGTGTGATGGACTATTACAATATGAGAAATGTCATGTCTGATACAGATATGAGAAACTCAATTTCAAAGGTAACTAACGACTCAAACAATAAGGATAATCGATAGTTATGACAGCCATGATAGGTGATATATTTGATATTATAGGAGATTTACTTCCAATACTTATTGGTATAGTAATTTTCTCTTTTGCAGGGCCAAGTGCTAGAAAAAAAAGACTGGAAGAGGCACAGAAGAAAATAGAAGAAAGGAAATTGAACAATAAAGGCGATAGCACAGCATATAAAAAAAAGGCTCCTGAAAGCCTTTATAAAAAAGGAAAAAAATCTAAAATTTATCAAAACAAGGAAGACTTGCAAGAACAACTTGTAAGCCTTAAAAAGAAGGTAAACAAAGAAGAGAAAAAACCTATTGAACCAGACTTACAAAAACAAGAAGTAGCTAGCCTTTTAAGGGAAAAGGTTCAAGAAGGTGAAGTTCAAGTGCCTGATAAGAGCAAGGCTCAAAACTTTGGTAGAGAAGAACTTATTAAAGGAATTATTTTTTCTGAAATAATATCAAAGCCTAAAGCTTTAAGGCGATAGATATATTAATAAAGTAAGATTAACATAAACATCTCATTATTATAGATGGGGTGTTTATGTTAAAGCTTTTTTATAAAATATTTACATATTTTATCATATGGAGGTAAACTATTGGGTGAAAAAATTTTAGAAGTTGAATTTGAAAAAATTGAAGATATGCGAGAAATATTTGGATATTTAGATGAAAACATATCAACAATAAAAGAAGCTTTTGATGTTAATATGAAGTTATCAGATGGCAGGCTTGAGATTTCTGGAAATGCTGCCAATGTAAATTTAACTAAGAAATTGCTAGATAATTTAGTAACTGTTATATCAGAAAACGGTAAAATTGATAAACAGAGTCTGAATTATTCAATAGATATGGTTTTAAAAGGAAATGCAGATGTTTTAAAAGACCTGTTAAATGAAACTATATCTGTATCTTTTGAAGGCAAGCCAATAAAGCCAAAGACTTTGGGTCAGAAAAGATATATAAATTCCATGAGAGATAATGATATAGTTTTTTGTATTGGTCCAGCGGGAACAGGCAAAACTTATCTTGCCATTGCTATGGCAGTAAAGAAGTTAAAAAATAAGGAAATATCCAGGGTAGTTCTTACAAGACCAGCAGTTGAAGCCGGGGAGAATCTAGGATTTTTGCCGGGCGACTTGCAAGAGAAGGTAGACCCTTATTTAAGGCCAATTTATGATGCCTTATATGACATTTTAGGTTTTGAATCCTTTACGAGATATCTTGAAAAGGGGATAATTGAGGTAGCACCTCTTGCATATATGAGGGGGAGGACTTTAGATTCTTCTTTTATTATTTTAGATGAGGCTCAAAATACAAGTAAGGAACAGATGAAAATGTTTCTAACTAGGATGGGATTTGGCTCTAAGGCAGTAATTACTGGAGATATAACCCAAATAGATATTCCTAGAAAAAAAGAATCAGGACTAATATCTATACAGGAAATTTTGAAGGATATTAAGTCAATTGATTTTATTCATTTGAACAAGTATGATGTTGTTAGACACCCTCTTATACAAAAAATTATAGAGGCATATGAAAGGTATGAAACTGAAGGTGATTAAATGAAAGCAAGTAATAGAGCTTTTAAGATTAATGTTTTAGTTTTTATAATATTAACTATTGTTCTATTCTTATTGATGTTAGATACAGTAGGAGGTCTAAGACATAGCTATAGAGAAGGTGACATAGCTCAGACTAATATTTTTACCAACAGAAGAATTTTGGATGAAATTGAAACTGAGAGATTAAAGGAAGAGGCTTTTGATTCTGTTGAAGTTATTAAGACTGAAAACATAAACATAAGAGAAAATACATTTGCCAATATTAATAAGCTCTTTGATGAAATTGTTACCTATAGGGCAGGAGATAATCCTGGCTTAGGCAGAAAGATTGCAGAGATAAGGCAGACTTCTAAAGAAATCAATTCTTATGAAATATCTGATGACGAGATTAAGGCACTACTTGAACTAGAGTCAAATAAAGTATTAAGTTTAAAGAACAACATCGAAACAGTTATAAGAAGTTTATATGATGAAGGAATTGAGAATAGGACACTTTCCAGCTATAAAGAAAGGGCCGTTCAAGAATTTGCAGGATTAGAAGCAAATAAAAATATTAGAAGTTTTTCCAATAAGGTTTTTAATAGGCAAATAAAGGCAAATCTTTTTGATGATTTGGCAAAGACAAAGGAAGCTAGGGATAAAAAAGTAGCTGAAGTTGAAGATGTTTACCTTGAAAAAGGTGATTTAATAAGCTCAAAGGGAGCTACATTAGAAAGCAGGGAGATACTTCTAATAAAGGAATCAGGATTAATGAAAGAAGGGGGGCATGACTATCCCTTATACATAGGATTAATCTTTCTTGTTTTATTATTTGCATCAATAATTTTTTTATCATTAATTTCAGAAGGAGATTTTTTTGAAGGTAAAAAGTTTATACCAGTTGCTATTACAGTTATTATTTTTGCTCTTTTTTATTCATGGGTAATTAAGTACAATCCATATGTTTTTCCTGTTGCCTTTGCTGTAATTTTAATAACCATGATAGCTGGTTACAGGGTATCAAATTTTGTACTGGCTTTTTTAATCTTATATTTTTCCTTTAACCCCTTGTTTCTTAAAGAACTTGTAGTATCAGGTCTAATTCAAGCTGTTTTCTTAGCTACAGCCTTGAAGAAAGAAAGGGTAAGACGAGAGATGTTAAAGTTAGGTCTACTTTCTGGATTAATTGCTGTCATATCAATGATATCTTTGGATTTAATAAGATCTGCTTCGATTGTTGATTCAATAATAAACTATATAACAGTGTTTATTACTCAAATAATAGCTTCTATTTTAGCTTTAGGTGCAATTCCTATTGTAGAGTTATTATTTAAAACTTTGACTCCATTTAAATTGCTTGAGCTTTCAAATACAAACAATAAGTTAATGAAGCAGTTAAAGCAAGAGGCACCGGGAACATATCAACACAGTATTGCTGTTTCTAATTTAGCAGAGCAGGCAGCGGAAGCTATTGGTGCAGATTCTTTACTTGTGCGAGTAATGAGTTATTACCATGATATTGGAAAACTAAAGAGACCTTTATTATTTTCTGAAAATCAAATTGGAATTGATAATCCACATAATCAAATGGAACCAATTATGAGTTCTGGTGTTATTTTATCTCATATTAAGGATGGGATACAAATTGCCAAAGAGGAAAAATTACCAAAGGAAATAATTCAAGGAATTCAGGAACACCACGGTACAACCCTTGTTCAATATTTTTATTATAAGGCAAAGGAAGACTTATCAGGAGTTCCTATAAATGAAGAAGAGTTTCGCTATAATGGACCAAGACCGCAGACAAAAGAAACTGTTATTTTAATGCTTGCAGATTCTTGTGAAGCTGCAGTAAGGTCAATAAAAGATATTAATATGGAAAACATAAGTGAGATGGTAGAAAAAGTAATAAAGGGAAAGATAGATGATAACCAGTTTACTAATGCCAATATCACCTTTAAAGAAATAAATATTATCAAGGAGTCATTCTTGAAATATTTTAAAACTTTTTACCACGACAGGATAGAGTATCCAAAGGAGAAAAATGATGGAAATTTTATTTCTGAATGAAACTAATAAGGGTGTTGAAGATTTTAAACCAACAATAAGGACCTCTATAAAAAAGACTTTGGAATTAGAAAATCTTGGAAGTGATTTTGAAATATCGTTTGTTTTTACAGATGATGAAAAAATTAGGGAACTAAATAAAAAGTACAGAGGTGAGGATTCTTCTACAGATGTACTATCTTTTCCCTTGGATGATGACTATATGTTGGGGGACATAATAGTTTCCCTTGAAAGAGCAGGTGATCAGGCAAAGGAGTATGGCAATAGTCTGGAGCGAGAAATATCTTACCTCACTGTTCACTCTATGCTTCATCTTTTAGGTTATGACCATATTGAAGAAGAAGATAGGCTAGAAATGAGGGCGAGAGAAAAGATAATAATGAAAGAGCTTGGAATTTTCAAAGGGGATATTAATGAGAAATAAAGATGTTATTGAAAGCTTTAACCATGCTGTTTCAGGGATAATTTCTGCTTTAAAAACAGAAGGACATATGAAGATTCATTATTTTGCTGCAATAGCAGTAATTTTACTGTCTTTATTTTTAGACCTAAGTCGCATGGAGTTTACTGCACTTATTTTAACAGTTGCCTTGGTTATTATTACAGAGATGTTAAATACAGCCATTGAACATGTTGTAGATATGGTAAGCCCGGAATACCACCCTAAGGCAAGGCTTGCAAAGGATGTTGCAGCGGGAGCTGTTTTAGTTTCAGCTATTGCCTCAGTCTTTATTGGCTATTTAATATTCTATGACAGGTTTAGCAACTATTCTATCTCAATAATAGATAAGGTTAGGAAAAATCCTGTACACCTTACTTTCTTAGCTATGAGTTTAGTAATATTTGCAGTGATAGGGCTTAAGACAAAGTATTCTAAGGGACATGGGACCTTTTTCAAAGGGGGAAAGGTAAGTGGGCACTCAGCAATTGCCTTTGCTATTGCCACTATAGTTTCTTTTATAGCACATAATTTTTTAATAATAATTTTAACAATGTTTTTAGCAGCCATGGTAGCTGAAAGTAGGATTGAAGGTGAAATACATTCATTAGATGAAGTTGTTTTGGGTGGAATATTAGGTGTTGCCATAGCCTTATTTGTTTTCGCTTTCTTCTTGGGGAGGTAAAAATGTACAAAGATATAATAAAATTAGCAGTAGATGCAAAAGAAAATTCATATTCGCCATACTCGAAATTTAGGGTTGGTGCTGCTGTAGAAACAGAAGAAGGTTTATATTATACCGGGTGCAACATAGAGAACGCTGCCTTTACTCCAACAGTTTGTGCTGAGAGGGTTGCAATTTTCAAGGCAATTTCTGAGGGCAAAAAGATAAAAAGGATTGCTGTTTCTGGGGATACAAAGGCTTATCCTTGTGGGGTATGCAGGCAGGTAATGCGTGAATTTAACCCTGAAATGGAAGTAATAATAGTTGTAGATAATGAAAACTATGAAAAATATTTTTTAAAGGATTTTCTGCCATTGAGTTTTGGACCTGAGAATTTAGCGGAGGACATAGATGTTTAAATCTGGATTTGTTGCAATAATAGGCAGGCCTAATGTAGGTAAGTCTACCTTATTAAATCAAATAATCGGTGAAAAGATTTCTATAGTATCTAATAAGGCCCAGACCACAAGAAACACTATTAAACTAATATTAAATGATGAAGATTCTCAAATAATATTTTTAGATACTCCTGGTTTTCAAAATCCAAAGAATAAACTTGGCGAGTTCCTATTAAAGGAAAGTGAGAGTTCAAAGGCTGGTGCAGATATAATTACAGTCTTGACAGATATTTCAGATTCTATAGGAAAAATGGACGGTATAATATTAGAAGGGTTGAAGGATACAAAAATTCCTAAGGTCCTTTTGATTAATAAAATTGATTTATTAGAAAATAAAGAAGAAATAAAATCAATTATAGAGATGTATGAAGATACAGGTATATTCCAAAAGATACTTCCTATTTCTGCCTTGAATAATGAAGGACTAAATGATTATGTAAAATTCATTAAAGATAACTTAAAGGAAGGGCCAATGTATTATCCTGACGACTACATCACTGACTTACCTGAAAAATTTATTGCTCAAGAGATTATTAGGGAAAAGGCCTTGATATATTTAGATGAAGAAATCCCCCATGGTATTATGGTTGAGATTGAATCTTTTAAAGAAAGGTCAGATAAGAAAATAATAGACATAGATGCAACTATTTATGCTGAAAAGGATTCCCATAAGGGTATGGTCATTGGTAAGAATGGTGCTATGTTAAAAAAAATAGGGACAGATGCGAGATTAGACCTTGAGAGTTTTTTAGATACTAAGGTTAACTTAAAGCTTTGGGTCAAGGTTGATAAGAATTGGAGAGAGAAGGAAAGGAGTTTAAAAAACTTCGGATATAAATGATAAGGACAAGAGGAATTGTAATAAGGGAAATGAAATATCTAGAGTCCAGTAAAATCTTAACTGTACTCACAAAAAATTACGGCAAAATTTCTGTAATGGCTAGAGGGGTTTTAAGACCCAAGTCATTAAACACAAATTCTGCCTCTCTTTTTTCACTTTCAGAATTTGAATTTTATAAAGGGAGAAATATATATTACCTCAATTCTTCTAATATCTTAGAAATCTTTTATGGAATAAGGTCAGACAATAAAAAGTTCTTGTACGCATCATATTTTGCTGAATTGGTTAATGAAACTATTTTACCGGGAGATGAAGCTAATAAAATATTTGAAATGTTGATAAAGGCTTTGCAAGTTTTAAACTATGGCGAAGCTTCTCCACTTTTGGTCCTTGCCTTTCAGTTGAAACATATATCAATACTTGGATTTCGACCGGAGCTTACTTCTTGTTTAGAATGTGGAAGGACAAATTCTACAGATTGGAGATTTAGTTTTGAAAGTGGGGGTATAATGTGTTCTGATTGTTATGATAGCTCTTCTGAGAAAATCAGTGGGGAGGATATTATACTTTTAAACAATCTACTGTTTGCAAAATTTGATGACATTTTTTCAATGGAAGAATTGACCTCACTTAAACTAGTAAATCTGATGAATAAATATATTGTGCGTTCTTTTGAATTAAAGAACTTTAAGAGCTTTAAATTTATTGAAGGTTAATCATATTTACATGTTGTGAAAAATTAATTGACAAGCTAAATAAACTTTGGTAAAATTATGAAAAATTGATAGTTTCTGTGAGGAAGAGTAATGGCGACTTCTGAGAAACGCATCTAAAAGAGAGCTCAGGCTAATTAGGGTGGAACCGCGGAAGAATACCTTTCGTCCCTTGGGGGATGTTTGGTATTTTTTGTTTTATAAGTTTAAAAGAAAGCGAGGAATACTATGTATTTTCAAGATTTGATGATGACTTTATTAAAGTATTGGGGGGACAAAGGCTGTATTGTATTAGAGCCTTATGATACTGAGAAGGGTGCCGGAACTATGAGTCCCCACACTTTTTTAAGGGCATTAGGTCCGGAACCATGGCATGTTGTTTATATTGAACCTTCTAGGAGGCCTGCTGATGCCAGGTATGGGGAAAATCCTAACAGGGTATACCAACATCATCAATTACAGGTAATTAACAAACCGTCCCCAGATGATATTCAAGACCAATACTTGGATAGTCTGAAGATTATTGGTATTGACCCTTTAAAACATGACATAAGATTTGTAGAAGACAACTGGGAGTCTCCAACCTTAGGAGCTTGGGGCCTGGGATGGGAAGTATGGCTAGATGGTATGGAAATAACCCAATATACTTACTTCCAACAGGTAGGGTCAATTAACTGCGAGTTGGAATCTTGCGAATTGACCTATGGTTTAGAGAGGATAGCCATGTATCTTCAGGATGTAAATAATGTCTTTGATATAAAGTGGAATGAGAAAATTACTTATGGGGATATTTTTAAGAAGGCAGAATATGAGCACTCAGTATACAGTTTTGAAAAGGGCTCTATTGATACTTTAAAAAAATTATTTGACATGTATGAGGAAGAGGCCAATAAGATGTTAGCAGAGGACTTAGTAATACCTAGCTATGATTATATTTTAAAGTGTTCTCATACCTTTAATGTCCTTGATGCAAGAGGGGCAGTTTCGGTTTCAGAAAGAACAAAATATATAGGTAGGGTAAGGGCTTTAGCTAGGGAAGTTGCTAATGTATATATAAAACAGAGAGAAGCTTTAGGATTTCCATTGATAAAGAAGTTGGAGGACTAAAATGACTAGTAAATATTTAATAGAAATAGGCGTTGAAGAACTACCTGCAACGCAAGTAGATGATGCATTAAACCAATTTAGCAATCTATATAAAAAATATTTAACAGAAGAGGATGTTTCTTTTGGAGAAGTAGAATCTTATGCCACGCCTAGAAGACTTACTCTTATAATAAGTGACTTATCAAAGTCAGAATCAGATGAGATGGAAGAGGTAAAGGGTCCAGCCAAAAAGATATGTTTTGGGGAAGATGGTTCAATTTCAAAAGCTTTTTCAGGTTTTTTGAATTCTAAAGGCTTGGAAGAAAAGGATGTTTTCTTTAGAGAAATTAAGGGCGTTGAATATGCCTATGCCAATGTAGTTAAGAAGTCTAAGAGTCTTGAAGAAGTACTTTCTGAAATTGCCCCAAAGGCTATAAAGGGAATAAGCTTCCCTAAGTCAATGAGATGGGGTGGCAAGGATATTCGTTTCGCTAGACCAATTAGGTGGCTGATTTCTTTATTAAATGATAAGGTTATCCCTTTTGATTTGGAGGGCATTAAAGTTTCAAATGAAACCTACGGACATAGGTTTTTATCTAAGGGGAAAATTAAGATTAATACTCCTGACGAATATGTTGAGAAGCTAAAAGATGCTTATGTCATTGTGAATCAAGATGAGAGGAAAGATATTATTATAGCAGGAGCAAATAGGCTTGCCAGAGAAAAGGCTGGCAATATTCAAAAAGATGAAGCCCTATTGAATGAGGTAGTATATATTATAGAATACCCGACCTGCCTAATAGGAAGAATTAAAGAACAATATATGGAGTTGCCAGACATTGTTATTATTACACCTATGAAGGAACATCTAAGGTATTTTCCTGTTGTTGATGATGATGAAAAGCTGATGCCTTACTTTGTAACTGTAAGAAATGGAAATGAAGACCATATTGATATTGTTACCCATGGAAACCAAATGGTACTTGACCCTAGACTTGAGGATGCGAAATTTTTCTATAATGAGGACTCAAATAAACCATTAATTGAATATGTAGATGATTTAAAGACTGTTGTATTCCAAGAAAAGTTGGGTACATTATATGATAAGACAAAAAGATTAGAAATACTTACTGAAAAGTATGCAAAGTTTTTATCTGTTGGGGTTGAAACTATAGAAAATGTTGTACGGGCAGCAACCTTATCAAAAGCAGACCTTTCTACTAAATTAGTTATTGAATTTACAGAACTACAAGGAAAAATGGGGAGGATTTATGCAAAAAATTCCGGAGAAAATGACCTTGTTTCAGTTGCAATAGAGGAGCAATACCTGCCAAGATTTGCAGGTGATTTACTTCCAGAAACTACAGCCGGTACACTTCTTAGTCTTGCAGACAAGTTTGATACTATTTCAGGCATGTTTGCTGTTGGTATCAGACCAACAGGTTCAGTGGACCCATTTGCATTGAGGAGGGCAGCTATCGGAATAATAAATATTATTTTAGATACAAACATAGATATTAGAATTGAAAACTTTATTAATGATGCTTTATATGTCTATGTTGAAGAACAAGGACTTACTTTTGATTATGAGGAAGTCAAGTCTTCAATAATTGACTTTATGAACGGTAGGTTCAAAAATCTATTAACGGATGAAGGTTTTAGGTATGACATAATTGACTCTGTATTAGAAATGGATGAATCATTTCCTAATATTTATGACAGGGCAAGATTCATCAAGGAAAATATTGAAACAGATAATTTTAAAGATGCTATTGAAGGTCATACAAGAATCTCTAACCTTGCGAGCAAGGCAGAGAGTAAAAATATTGATGAAAAAGTGTTAGAAAAAGAAGATTTGGAAATTTATGGCATTTTGGAAAATGCAGAAAAGAAGAATGAAGAGATTATCGAAAAGAGAGATTACGAATCAGGCTTAAATTTACTTGCTAGTTTAAAAAATCCAATTAATAAATATATGGATTCATCAATGATTATGGTAGATAAAGAGTCTTTAAAAAATTCTAGGCTTGGAATATTGAAGAGACTTGAAGACTTGTTTAATTCTTTTTGCGATTTTTCAAAAATAGTAGAATAATTTAGGAGGAAATATGAAAGTTACTGCATATGTACTTTCTGACTCGATAGGCGAGACTGGTGAAATGATGGCTAGGGCAATTATTACTCAATTTAATCTTGATAGATATGATATTAGAAGAGAGCCTTTTATTTCGACCAAGGAACAAATTGATGAAATAATCAACGATGCTGAGGACAATGCTGTTTACTTCATTACTATTGTCATTACAGAACTAAGAGATTATTTTATTAGAAAAGCAAAGGAAAGAGGACTTCAGTATGTTGACCTTATGACTGATGGTCTGAAGGCAGTGGAGGCTATTACAGATATTAGACCAAAGTATGAAGCTGGTCTTCTTAGAAAGTTCGACGATAATTATTTTAGAAGGGTTGAAGCAGTTGAATTTGCAGTAAAATATGATGATGGTAAAGACCCGAGAGGGATGAAGAAGGCAGATATATTGTTAATAGGGATATCAAGAACTTCCAAGACACCACTTAGCATGTATCTTGCCCATAATAATTATAAGGTTGCTAATGTTCCTTTAGTTCCCGAAGTTCCTCCACCTAAGGAACTATTTGAAGTTGATCATAGGCGGGTTATTGGTTTAATAGCCAACCCAGTAAAACTAAATGAAATTAGACAGGAGAGGCTAAGGTCTTTAGGTTTAGATAACTCAGCTTCCTATGCAAACATGGAGAGGATTCAGGAAGAGATTGAATATTCTAGAAAACTTATGGATAAGTTGAATTGCCTTGTAATTGATGTTTCTTATAAGGCGATTGAAGAAACAGCAGGAATTATTATGGAATACTTTACTGATATTTTTAAGGATGAAAGATATATCTCTTGAGGTGATTATTTGAATATACGGGAAAGAACGGAAGAAATAGAGAGGAATACCTTGTCAATCTTCGCATGCTTAAGTGAAAATTCAAAAGGAAGAATCTACACTGAAAAAGAGTGTGAGATTAGGACAGTTTTCCAAAGAGATAGGGATAGGATAATTCATTCAAAGGCCTTTAGAAGACTTAAGAGAAAGACTCAAGTATTTGTTGCTCCAAAAGGAGACCATTATAGGACCAGGCTAACTCATACACTTGAAGTATCACAAATAGGGAGGACTATTGCAAGGGCACTTAGGATGAATGAAGACCTAGTTGAGGCTATTTGCTTAGCCCATGATTTAGGTCATACACCCTTTGGGCATACAGGAGAGAGGATTTTAAATGATTTAAATAAGACGAGGGGATTCAGGCATTATGAACAGTCTTTAAGGGTAGTAGATGTTTTGGAACAGAGAAAGAATAACAGGGGCTTAAATCTAACTATGGAAGTTCGTGATGGAATCTTAAACCATTCAGGTAAGAATAAGGCAAATACAATAGAGGGAAAAATTGTAAAATATGCTGACAGGATAGCCTATATAAATCACGATATTGATGACTCAATCAGGGCAGGAGTTTTGGATAGAGAAGACTTACCTAAGGATGTAATAGAAGTATTGGGAGAAACTGGAAGTCAAAGAATTAATACAATGATTTTAGATTTGGTTAAGAACTCTTTTGACAAGGAGGATTTGACTATGTCTAAAGAAGTGAGCGAGGCAACGGATAAGCTTAGAAATTTTATGTTTGATATGGTCTATTTAAACTCATTAGCTAAGTCTCAAGATGAAAAGGCGGAGTATGTCATTACTGAGATTTATAATTATTATTTAAAGAACTTTTCACTACTTCCAAAGGAACACCTATCAATTTATACAGATGATGAGCTGGAAGACAAGGAATTAGTTATTACCGACTATATTGCAGGCACCACTGACAACTATATTTTAACATTATTTGAAGACTTATTTATTCCTAGCCCTTGGAGGATGTAATGGCTAGATTTGATAATTCTGTAATTGAAAGAATTAGGGAAGAAACAGATATTGTTGAATTGATTTCACAATATGTACAACTAAGACAGGCAGGTAGAAATTATCAGGGGTTATGTCCTTTTCATTCGGAGAAGACCCCTTCTTTTTCTGTGTCTGAAGATAAGAAGATATTTAAGTGTTTTGGATGTGGAGAGTCAGGAGACGCTATTTCTTTTTTAATGAAGATTGAAAGTTGTGACTTTTTAACAGCAGTTCAAATCCTTGCAAAGAGACTTGGAATTTTATTGAGGGAGGAAACGGAAGAGGATAAAATAAGAAAGGAAAGACGGGAAAATCTTTATAAGTTAAATAGGGAAGTGGCTCTTTTTTTCATGGAGAACCTTAGAAAGAGCAAAAAGGCTATTGATTATATAAAAAAAAGGGAGATTCCTGGGAAAATTGCTAACCAGTTTGGACTTGGATATGCAAATGATAGCTATGATAAGCTTATAAATTTTTTAAACAAAAAAAGTTTTCCTTTGGACTTAGCTGAAAGTTTAGGCTTGATTGCTACATCAAAAAAAGGAAATAAGTATGACTATTTTAGAGATAGGCTAATGTTTCCAATTATAGATACGAAGGGGAGAGTTATTGGATTTGGCGGAAGGTCTTTAGGGGACAATGAGCCAAAGTATTTAAATTCAAAGGAAAATGAGATATTTCATAAAGGAGAAAATTTATATTCTTTAAATCTTGTAAGGAAAAATAACAACGATAGAAAGATAATTTTAGTCGAAGGTTACATGGATGTTATAGCTCTTTTTAAAAAGGGAATTAAGTATGGTGTGGCTTCGCTGGGTACAGCCCTTACTGAAAGACAAGCTAGGTTGATTTCTAAAAATGCCGATGACATATATATTTGTTTTGACACGGATTCTTCGGGTATTAAAGCTACGATGAGGGCACTTGATATATTTTCTAATGATTCCATTGAAGTTGGAATTATTTCATTAGGCAAATATAAGGATCCAGACGATTATTTCCACGATAATAGTTTAGAAGACTTTAAACTCTTGATGGATAATGCTAAAACATCTTATGAATTTAGGCTAGACTATTTAAAGAGTAAATATGATATTGAGAAACCTGAAGAAAAGATTAAGCTGGTCAAAGAATTTCTACATGATATAGCAAACTATAAAAACCCTATCGAAAGAGAAGTATATCAGAGAAAGCTATCGGAAGACTTGAATGTTGCCTATGAAACTATTAAATCAAATGATGTTGGTCCAATAAGAAGGTATGATAAAAGATTTATTATATCAACATCAAGCGAAATAAAAGATAGCATAGATTTCGAGCTTCTAAAACTTTCAATTATAGATAGAGAATTTTTTGAAAAAATGCATCCATTTCTTGAGTCGTATGACTTCAAGGACGATAGATGTAAAGACATTTATGCTAATATAGTTAAATTTTATGAAGAAAAGTTAGATGATAAAAACTTATTGTATAAAGATATTATAGAAATACATAGTTCAGACAAGAATTTTTCAAAAAATTTAATTTACAATAACAAGGGTTTTCTTTCTTTGGAGCCGGAAGAAATGTTTGAAAGTATAAAAAAAGTAATTGAGATAAGACGGTTAAGAGAGAAAAGAGAGGGTATATTATTAAAGATGTCAGAAAATCAAGATGGTGGAAATGTTTCGCTAAATGATTTATTTCTTGAACTTGATGAAATAAATCAAAAGCTGATAGCGTTCGGAGAGGGGGATTTTGATTGACTGAGGAGAATCAAAAGGAAAATAAAAATATTTTAGAACTTAATCCAGTTAAGAAAATTATTACAAAGGGTAAGAAAGAGGGATTTCTTACTTATTCAGATATTACTGATAGCTTGGAAGAATTAAATATAAACATGGATCAAATTGAAGATTTGTATCAATTATTTGAAGATATGGGTATTGAAATAAGAGAAGATTTTGATGATAAAGAAGAAGATGAACTAGATGTTGATATTACAGAAGATGACGATGAAGATGAAGAAGAAATAGACATTTCTAAGGAAGATCTTTCTGTACCAAAAGGTATTAATGTCGACGACCCTGTGAGGATGTACCTTAAAGAAATTGGAAAAATTCCTCTATTAACTGCAGAAGACGAGGTAAGGCTTGCCAAACAGATGCTAGCAGGTAATGAGGATGCTAAAAAGCACCTGGCTGAAGCAAATCTTAGGTTAGTTGTAAGTATAGCAAAAAGATATGTAGGTAGGGGTATGCTATTCTTGGACCTTATACAAGAGGGCAATTTAGGCTTAATGAAGGCTGTTGAAAAGTTCGACTATGAAAAGGGTTTTAAGTTCTCTACTTATGCAACCTGGTGGATTAGGCAGGCTATTACGAGGGCCATAGCTGACCAAGCTAGGACAATAAGAATACCTGTCCATATGGTTGAAACTATTAATAAGTTAGTTAGAATACAAAGGCAGTTGGTACAAGAGCTGGGCAGGGACCCTGTCGCTGAAGAAATCGCTGTAGAGATGGACCTTCCGGTAGAAAAGGTTAGGGAAATTATGAAGATTGCCCAAGAACCTGTTTCTTTGGAGACCCCAATTGGTGAAGAAGAGGATAGCCACCTAGGGGACTTTATACCGGATGAGGAAGTCTTGGCACCTGCAGATGCAGCGACTTTTACAATTTTAAAGGAACAATTAGATGAGGTTTTAGATAGTCTTACCCTTAGGGAGCAAAAAGTCTTAAGGCTTAGGTTTGGACTTAACGATGGTAGACAAAGGACCTTGGAAGAGGTAGGCAAGGAGTTTGATGTTACTAGGGAGAGGATTAGACAGATTGAAGCAAAGGCTTTAAGAAAACTAAGGCATCCAAGTAGGTCTAAAAAATTAAAGGATTTTTTGGAATAATGAAATTGTCAAATAGAATGAATTCAATAATAAATTTCTTAGAAACCTGTGGGACAATTGCCGATATTGGCACTGACCATGGGTTTATTCCTTTGGAAATAATTAATAGAGGTCTGGCAAAGAAAGTAATAGCTACAGATATTTCTGCCAATTCTTTAAAGAAAACAGAGGAACTTGTGGCAGAGTATGGATTGGAAGACAGTATTGAAACCAGGGTAGGGGATGGTCTTACTGTTATTGGAGAGAATGAAGTAGACACAATTATAATAGCAGGTATGGGAGGTATACTCATATCAGAAATAATAGGTGGATTTATTGAACTAGCAAAAAATACTAAACTTATCCTTCAACCCATGACTGCTGAGGCTGAATTAAAAAGATATTTAGTTAATAATAATTTTAGAATAATTGATGAATACTTATGTTTAGATGGAAAAAAATTTTACCAAACTATTTATGTTGAGTATGGTGAAAGTAAAAAAGATTATGATATATATATAAGCCCTTTTTGGAAAAAAGACTCTATCTATTATAATTATTTGAAGAATATGGTTGGTAAGTATAAAATTATAGTTAATGG
The DNA here is from genome assembly GCA_012520935.1 of Tissierellia bacterium. Classification (GTDB taxonomy): domain Bacteria; phylum Bacillota; class Clostridia; order Tissierellales; family Peptoniphilaceae; genus JAAYNG01. The sequence goes on from JAAYNG010000030.1 coordinate 27,451, forward strand.
TTTAAAGATTTCAGACAAGGATGGTAGGCTAGAAGAAAATGAAAAACTACTAAAAATTTATGAGGAGGCATTATATGAAGGTTAAAGATATATTTGAATTTATTGATGACTTTGCACCATTTACATCCCAAGAAGAGTTTGATAACTCTGGAATGCTATTGGGAAATATGGATGCCAGTGTAAGCAAAATACTCTTTACGCTGGATGTTTCGATAGAAGGAATTGACTATGCTATAAATAAAAATTGCGACTTAATTGTTTCCCACCATCCATTGATATTTGAACCTTTAAAGCAGATAGACACTTCCAACGAAAGAGGACAGATTTTAGCGAATATAATAAAAAATGATATCTCTGTCATATCTGCCCACACAAATCTTGATAAGGCGAAGAGGGGAGTTAATTTTATCTTGGCTGAACTGGTTGGGCTTACCGAAAAAGAAGTTCTTGTAAAGGACTCAACACATGATGGGATGGGTTTTGGTATGGTTGGGAATATTGATGAAGTGGAGACCATGGAATACATCAAGGCTTTAAAGGAAAAATTAAACCTACCAACTGTTAGGATATATAATGCTAAAGGTAAAATTAAAAGACTTGCTGTTGTTGGAGGCAGTGGAGCAAGCTTCTTAGATGATGCGAAAAATGCCGGAGCTGACTTACTTATTACAGGTGATTTGAAGTATCATGATGCACAATATGCCAAAGAAATTGGAATTACAGTTGCAGACTTTGGACATTTTTATACTGAATATAAGGGTTTTAAGTACCTAATAGAAGAATTAAAAGAAAAATTCTCCAATATAGAAATTGAAGAATTTTATAAACCTTATACAGACTTAGGTGTATTATAATTTCGTAGATTATTAAAATGGGCAATGCTTAACAGGCTTTAGTTGCCCATTTTTTTAAATATAAAAATAAATTCAGTTTTTTCATCATCACTATTGACATTAATTTTTATATTATGGGCATCCGCTATTTCTTTTGCTATGGCAAGCCCTAAACCAAATCCTTTTCTATTATTATTTTTATCCCTATAAAAAGGCTTAAAAATATGGTTTAAGCTTTCTTCTGGAATCTTAGAATTAAAGTTTATTATGGAACATGTAAAGCTATCTTCGTCACTTTTTTCTTCGATCACTAAGTTGGAATTTTCTTTGGAATATTTTATCCCATTATCTATCAAAGTAATAAAAAGCTGTCTAATTCTTGTATAGTCTCCAACAAAAGGAAGTTCATCATCAGTAAAATTCTTTTCAATAGAAATTCCCTTTTCTCTAGCCATTAAGGACTGACTCCTCAATGCATCATTTAGGACATTAATGACATCAATTTCTTCCATTTTCATTTGAAACTTAGAATTTTTTAATATATTCAAGTCCATAAGATCATTAATTAATTTTTCTAAGAAACCTACCTCATTAAAGAGCACTTCATGGTATTCTTGTACCTCGCTAGGGTTTGAAATAACTCCTTCTTTTAATGCTTCCAGTGAGGACTTTAGGACAGTTACTGGAGTCTTAAGTTCATGGGACATGCTTGAAATAAAGTCATCTCTCATTTTATCTATAGCATCACTTTCAAGTCTTGCAGTTTCAAGACGATAGGCAAGTGTGTCGAGTCTTTCAGCAAGGTCTCCAATTTCATCGTCCTGACTTATGCCTGAACTAATTTTATAATTTCCTTCTATTAACTTACCAGTAGCTAAGTTTAACTTATTTAACGGCTCTATAAATCTATTTGCAAAAAATACAGCAAGGAGTCCAACTAGAATTGCACCTATAATGGTGGAAATGACAAAAATAACCAAATAAGAATTAATAAATTCACTTTCTAAAAAATTATTTTCACTTAACAATAAAGCAGCAATAATTTGCCCATCTTTTTTAATAGGCGTAGCTAGAGAAATATAATTATCTGAATTAAGAAGTGAAATTTTATCAGTATGTGATGTTTCACCATTAAAGGCTCTTTCTACAATTTCTTTTTCCTTCGGGTCGAGGTCTTGAAAGGCAACAGGGTTGTCTCTTCCAGAAAAAACTTGACTACCATTCTTATTAATAATTCTTATATCTGTATTTAATAGTTCATTCATTAATTTAATATTATTTCTTCTATATCCTGAACCCATCCTCCCCCTTCCTTCTGAAGAAAATTCACTTGAATTAGAAATAAAAGAAGCAATTCTAGTCCCCCTTTCGCTAAGGTTTTTTAATGAGGACCTTTCTACAATTTTTTTACTTAAATTTAAAAATAAAAATCCACTTATAAAAGAAAAGGCAAGAATTACAATTAGAAAATATACTATTAACTTTTTAGTTATTTTACTTTTCATCATTAACCTCAAATTTATAACCAATTCCTCTTACAGTAGTAATACTCCAACTATTTTCATCAGAAGCTAGTTTTGCTCTAAGCCTTTTAATATGTGTATCTACAGTTCTGGTATCTCCAAAATAATCTATCCCCCAAAGCTTATCTAGGATATTATCCCTAGAAAAGACCTTATCTTTATTTTTGGCTAACAAGTATAAGATTTCAAATTCTTTCTTTGTAAGGTCTATCGTTTTACCGGAAAGTTTACAGGTGTATTCTTCTATGTCCATATATAGGTTTCCGAATTCAATAATTTTCTCATCCTTTTCACTTGTGTCCATCCTTCTTAATATTGCTCTAATCCTTGCCATTACTTCAGCAACTGAAAAAGGCTTTACTATATAGTCATCAGCCCCATAGTCAAGACCCATAATTTTCTCGTAGTCTTCACCTTTGGCAGTAATCAATATTACAGGTATTTGGGATACTTTTCTTATCTTTTTAAGGACCTCATAGCCATCAATTTTTGGCATCATAATGTCTAGTAAGATAATATCATACTCATTCTCTTGAAACTTTTCTAAAGCTTCCTCTCCATCGTGGGCAATGTCAACTTCCATATCTTCCTTAATAGCAAAACCTTTTAAGACCTCTGTAATTTGTTTATTGTCATCTACAATTAGTGCTCGTATCATAATAAATACCTCCATAATATATAAAAGATGAGAGCAAGGACTCTCATCTTATTATAACATTAATTTCCAAATGGACAAACTTCATTATTTTGTGCTTTTTTTATTCCATTTCCTTGACCTTGGCCAGGACCCTGTCCTTGACCTTGACCAAAGTTTTTATTACCATTTTCTGAGTTATTTAATGGACAGCTTCCATTTTGCCTGTTAAGTCCTTGACCTTTAGCTTGGAAGTTTCCACCCATAGGACATGTACCAATAATTTTACCATCAGCATAGCTGGTTATAGCAGCTTCTAAAGACTGCCTATGCCTATCTGACCTATCTTTAAGTCTGGTATAAAGAAGTTTTTCTGATTCATTACTCGTTACTGCAATTTTCTTTTCCAAGAAGGCAATATCATCTTTTTCAAATTGTAATGCATCTTTTAAGGCAGTTAATTCATCATCACTCACCTTAATAGTAAATTCTTTTTCAACTGGCCTTATCCCGTTTCTTAACATAAAGTTTTTTACAGATTGAGCATGCCTTGATTCTGCTTGAGCTAATTTTTTGTAGTAGGCATCATTTTCAAATTTTTCAACCATTTTTTCATACAATTTTTGAGCGTAAAGCTCTTCATTATAAACACCATTTAGACCGTCTTGGTCAAAAACGCCTCCTGCTGCATTTGATACATTAGTGATGATTAGAACTAAACTTAAGATTAAAATTCCTAATCCAAGTCTTTTTAAATTTTTCATACCAATTCTCCCTTCAGATTTATTATTTGATTTATTTGTATTATAAAGTAATTTTTTGTCTTTAAAAGGGATTTAATATGTCTTTTTTGTGAACAATTTTGAAATTATTACATTTTATATAAAAACCACCTTCTAGTGGAAACCTCATACCTTAATTCCAATGGCTTCAGAATATCTTCATCAATAGTTTGGCACTTATAGTTAATCATCTTATTACCTGCAGTATTATCTATTCTTTTATCTAAAATTTTATCTAGATTAATAACAGAATATGACTTGTCATCATTTGTAATCCTGATCCTAATAGGAACTGGAAATTCATCAAGCTTAAACCAGGCAATAACTTCAACTTGTTGCATATATACTTTCATTTTTACCTCCTAAAACAATTTGTTCGTAATTAATATATTTTACTCTAAAAGGAAGAGGATTACTTATCAAAACTCAAAAAATGATAGCTGGGATTCCTTACCTTTATAGAGTTTTGAAACAGATATAGAAAATAGTCTGATGGGCTCTCCATTCCATAATTCATCAAACAAATCTTTCGCGGTGTTAAAGATTAGATTAGTATCATGAGTAGGAGAGTCAAGTGTTGTTTGTCTTGACTTTACATTGAAATTATTATCTTTAATGCCCAACTGTATAACTGTCCCCCTTACTCCTTCATCTCTCATTCTTATACCAATTTTTTCAGAAATACCAAGGAGTATTAAGTGGGCTTCATCTTTATTTTCCACATCATAGGCGGTAGTTGTAGAATGTCCTATTGACTTAGCCTCTCTTTTACCAGGATTAATAGGGGACTCATCTATTCCGTTTGCATATCTCCATATCATTTCTCCATGCTTTTTTAACCAAATACTGATATATTCTTTATCTTGGGCTGCTAAATCTCCAATAGTATAAATGCCCCGAGAATTAAGCTTGTTTTCTGTTTTTCTACCAACCATAAACAAGTCGCCAACAGGTAGAGGCCAAAGCTTAGATGGTATTTCTGATTCGAAAAGAGTGTGAATTTTATTAGGCTTTTCAAAATCAGATGCCATTTTAGCCAGTAGCTTGTTTGTACTAATTCCTATATTTACTGTAAAGCCAAGTTCTTCAAATATTTTATTTTGAATATATTTTGCCTTTTCTAAGTAATCTTTACTATAGTCCATCTCCATAAATGCTTCATCTATTGAAAACCTTTGGACATTAGGACTATAACGACTGAGCAGTTCTAATAAAGCGTTTCCTGCCCTAAGATACATCTTGTGGTCAGGTGGTACTATTATTAAATTTGGACATTTTTTTAAAGCATGAAAGATGGGTTCTCCTGTTTTTATACCAAATTTCTTTGCAGGTTCAGATTTAGCTAGTATTACTCCCCTTCTTTTTTCCCTATCTCCACCTATTGCAGAGGGTATTGTTCTAAGGTCAACTTTTTTGCCATGCATTAAAGCATGGCAGGCAGTCCATGAAAGAAATGCTGAATTAACATCTATATGAAAAATAATACTACCCCTCCTCCCTTTATAAAACCATTATAACAGAACATATGTTCTAAGTAAAGGTTTTTTTAAAATAAGTTATAAAATAGATAAGCATATTATTTATATCTCTCAAATAAAATTTGTGTTATACTATTTGTGGAGGAGCGATTAAATGATATTTAGAAAAAATAAAATACTTACAGCTTTTATCCTATTGATATTTATTTTATTTTTATTAATGATATATTCAAATAAACCTAAAATGACTATAAAAGAAAATTTACTACTTTCTTATACAGGACATTCAAAAACAGTTGTTATTCCTGAAAAGGTTAAAGAAATATGCGAGGGTGCATTTACTGGAAATAAAATTATAGAAAAGGTAATTTTCCCTAAGAGCTTGGAAAGAGTAGGGGATTTTGCATTTGCTGATTGTGAAAATTTAAGAGAAGTGAAGTTAAATGATGGCATTAAAGAGATAGGGGCCTCATCTTTTACAAATACTCCTTGGTTAGATAATATGCAAGATGAATTTGTAATTATAGGAGGCTCATTGTTAAGGTATAATGGAACATCAAAAAATATTACCCTACCAAATAATGTAAGAGTTTTAACTGATGTTTTTAGAAATAGCGATATTGAGACTATTGTATTACCTTCAGACTTAGAAGTTATTGGCAGGGATGCTTTCAGTGCTTGTGCAAATTTAAAAAATATTGACATTCCGAATAGTGTAACAAAAATAGGACCTAGTGCTTTTTCAAATTGTAGCATTTTAAATTCTATCAAAATACCAGATAAGGTTACAAAGATTGAAGGGAAAACATTTAAATCATGTGATAGTCTTGAGGAAGTATTTTTACCTAAATCTATTGAATTAATTGGTTATGGATCTTTTATGGACACTGGTTCCTTATCTAATATTAACTTACCATCAAAAACATCATTTATAGGAGCAGATGCTTTTAGAAATTCTTCTATAAAGGAAATCACTCTTCCAATAGAGTTGATTGAAATTGGACCAGATGCCTTTAGAAATACTAATTTGGAAAAGGTGATTATACCAGAGAAGGTAAGAAAAATTGGTGATTTTGCCTTTAAAGATTCTCGCAATCTTACAAATATTTCTATACCAACTGACTTATTTGATATAGGCTATGGCGTCTTTGATGGTACAGAATGGTTTGGCTCTTTTGATGGTGGATTTTTAATAGTGGGGGATGGCGTTTTATTAAAATACTCAGGAGATGAAGATGTTGAAATACCATTTGGCGTAAAAGTAATTAAAAAAGCTTTTGCTTATTCAAATATTAGGCAAGTCATAATACCTGAAAGTGTTGTGGAAATTGGAAGAGGGGCTTTTAAAAATTCAAAGCTAGAATCTATTATTATTCCTTTTAATGTGAAAATTATTGGTAGAGAGGCTTTTTTAAATTGTAACAAGTTAGGATCTATTAAAATGTCAGTAGGACTTGAGGAAATAAAAGAAAAAGCCTTCAAAGGAACTTCATCTCTTGTAGAGCTTGAGGTCCCTGAAGGCGTAAAATCTATTGAAGACTTTGCTTTTTCAAATTGTCCAAAAATGATGAGGATAAAGCTTCCAGAAAGCATTGAAAAAATGGGAGAGCACATCTTTTATGGCACTAATAATGTTGTGATATCTTCAAGTGGAATACTAATTAAAGAATATGCAGAGAGAGAAAAAATTCCTTACAGCGACTAGCCAAATGTCGACCGATTTTTTCCTTTTTGTTTTGATTGATACATTAAGTCATCTGCTCTATTAACTATTGAGTGAGAATTATCTCCACTTCTAATCATTGTAGCACCTATAGAAATTGTTACTTTAAGGTTTTGTTCGTTTTCTCTAAGGATTGAATTTTCTACTAACATCCTAATTTTCTCAGAAATCTTTATTAGGTCAGATTCATTAATACCTGGGAATATTATAAGGAATTCTTCTCCTCCCCATCTTCCAACTAAATCATTTTTTCGAGTTGCGCTTAAAAAAGTTTTTGAAACAACCTGCAAAACCTTATCTCCCAACTCATGGCCATAATTATTATTAAAACTACCAAAATTGTCAATATCAGCAAAGATTAGTCCAAACTCTATTCCTAATTCATTATATTCATTGACTCTTGAATTCAAAAAGCTCTCAGCATACCTTCTATTAGGAATACCAGTTAATTGGTCATGCAAGGCTATTATTCGAAGTTCTGCCTTTGTATAATTGTCAGATTCATCAAATAAAACAGGTTTATTTTCAGATACTTCCCTGAAGGACTCAACGCTACCTATAATTTTTTTTTCATCAATTATAGGGGTAATATTTGCACTAATCTTTACTCTTTGACCATTTTTATGGTGGAGGTATACACTAGATTCCCTATTTTTCCCGTCCTGTAAAGTTTCGTGAAGAGGACAACCTTGAAGGCAAAGCTTATTTCCATCTTCATCGATATGATTTAATATGTTATCGTAACAGTGCCTTCCGATTATTTCGTCTGCAGTAAAACCTGTAATAAGTTCTGCCCCTTTATTCCAAAATGTTATCTTTCTTTCATTGTCAACAAAATAAATACCTTCTTGAAGATTTTCAAGTATGGAACTATAAAGGTCTGAAATTTCCATTATAACACCTCATTATTTTATAATATACCAACTATATTATGGATTTAAGATAGGTTTACTTAATAATTAATTGGTGAAAAACTTTTTTACCCTTTCTTATAATTAGTTTACCATCTTTAAAATCTTTTTTTGTAATAATTTTATTTATGTCTTCAACAGTTTTATCATCTATAAAGATACCAGCTTGTTGAACAAGTCTTCTTGCTTCTCCATTTGACTTTGTCAACCCAACTTCTGTTAATAGACTTAAAAGTCCCAATCCTTCTTCTAATCTACTTACTTCAATTTCAGTTGAAGGCATATTTTCAGTAGAGCCAGCACCTTGGAATAAAGCTTTGGCTGCTTCTAAAGCCTTATCAGCTTCTTCTTTTCCATGTACATCCTTTACAACTTCATATGCCAAAATTTCTTTAGCCTTATTTAATTCTTTTCCTTCTAATTTTGCAAGCTCATTAATTTCTTCCATAGGAATCATTGTTAGTCTTTTTAAATAAGTTATTACATCTCTATCATCCGAATTTCTAAGATATTGGAACAATTCATAACCAGATGTTTTATTTATATCTAACCAGATTGCTCCAGACATAGTTTTGCCCATCTTTACACCCTCTGAATTAGCAAGTAGCTTTAATGTTTGGCAGTATACCTTTTCTTCTTCTTTTTGCCATACAAGTTCTGTTCCACCTAACATATTAGCCCATTGGTCTGACCCACCCATTTGTAATTTACAATTATAACGGGTATATAATTCCCAAAAGTCATATGATTGCAGTAACATATAGCCCATTTCAAAGAATGTTAAACCCTCATTTATTCTATTTTTATAAATATCAAAGGTAAGCATCCTGTTTACATTAAAATGAATTCCAATTTCTCTCATGAAATTAACAAAGTTCAAGTTAAGTAACCATTTTTTATTATTATCAACTATTGCCTTACCCTCTGACAGATCAAGAAATCTTGCCATCTGTTCTAAAAACTTTTCAACATTACCATCTATAAATTCCTCAGACATAAGGCTCCTCATGTCATTTCTACCACTTGGATCACCAATCATTGTTGTTCCACCACCCATTAATACAAGTGGAATATGTCCATGATTTTGCATGTGTTTCATAGCCATTATAGTAGAATAATGACCTAGAGTTAAACTGTCAGCAGTTGCATCAAATCCTATATAAAAGACGATACTTTCCTTTCCAAGTAATTCTTTCAAATCTTCTGGGAAGTTAGCAGTATCCAGAAAACCTCTTTCTTCTAAAACATCATAAACATTTCTCATTGTAAGCCTCCTCTTAATATAATTTAAATAAAAAAAGTCCTCTTCAAAAGGACGAGAGAACCCGTGGTACCACCTTAATTAGACTCTTATTCCGTATCGTGGAAATATGCCGCCGTTTAGGAAACTCAAGAGCTGTATTTCGCTTTTTTACGAGTTTTCACCATCCACTCGCTCTCTGACAATAAGCTACTTATCTCTGTCATAGTTTAATTTTTTATATTATAACATAGGATTATTAAAATGTAAAGGAGAAAATAGGTTAACATTAGTTTATGTGTGTATCACTAATAAAATATATAATTGCTTTAAAGTTTAATGATTAAACTGTAATAACCTAAGCTTCATGTTTTTTAATTGGTGTCTTATTCTATTAAAATAATAACTTTTTATTGCTTTATTGTGATACAAGTGATATAATTCTTTCTAATCAATTGATTATCTTTATACAAAAAGGAGGAAAAAGAATGAAGAGATTTTTTGCATTTCTACTAGCACTAGTGATGGTATTTTCATTTACTGCTTGTGGAGGACAAACAGGAGAAGAGAGCACAGAACCAGCAGGTGAAACAACAACTGAGGAAACAACTACAGAAGAAACAGCTGCAGGAACAACAGATGATGTTATTAGAATTGGTGTATTCGAGCCATTAACTGGCCCAAATGCAGCAGGTGGTGTTATGACACTTAATGGAATTGAGCTAGCAAATAAGGTTAAAGGTGAAGTACTTGGTAAGAAAGTTCAACTTTTTGTTGTTGACAATAAGTCAGATAAGGTTGAAGCAGCAAATGCTGTTGCTAGATTGATTGACAAAGATAAAGTTGTAGCTATAATTGGTAGCTATGGTTCATCTTTATCAATGGCTGCAGGGGATACTGTAAAGAATGCAAAAGTTCCAACTGTTGGCTGTTCTCCAACTAACCCACTAGTAACTCTTAATAATGATTACTATTTCAGAGTATGCTTTATAGACCCATTCCAAGGTACTGTAATGGCTAAGTATGCATCTGAAGAATTAGGAGCAAAGACTGCTGCAATAATTAAAGACGTTCAACAAGACTACTCTGTAGGACTTTCAAATTACTTTGCTAATGCTTTTAAAGAAATTGCTGGTGATGGAGCTATAGTTGAAGATATTTCTTATAATACAGGTGATACAGACTTTACAGCTCAACTTACACAAGTTAAGTCAAAAAATCCAGATGTTATTTTTGCACCTGGTAACTATGGCGAATCAGCTCTACTTATTAAGCAAGCTAGAGATTTAGGAATTACTGCTACATTCTTAGGTGGAGATACTTGGGAAGCACCTGAATTTATTGAAATTGGTGGTGCAGCAGTTGAAGGAGCATGCTACTCAGCTCACTTCTCAGCAGAAAACCCTGTAAATGACACAAGCAAGAAGTTTATAGAAGAGTTCCAAGCTGCACATAATAAAGCACCGGATACAATGGCTGCTTGTGGATATGATGCTTATCTAGTAATAATTGATGCAATTGAAAGAGCAGGAGCTGCAGATTCAGCTTCTATAAGAGATGCGGTTGCAACGACTTCAGGATTCGAAGGTTGTACAGGTTCAATTACATTGGATGAAAATGGAGACGCTGTAAAACCGGCAGTAATTAATACTGTAAAAGACGGAGCTTTCAAATATTTGTCAACAGTTAATCCATAATCTGAAGAGTAAAACGGGGTGGTTTAACCACCCCGTATTAATAAGGGGTGAAAAAATGACAGGAACATTACTGATACAGAATTTAGTCAACGGAATATCTCTTGGTTCACTCTATGCTTTGATAGCCATCGGATATACAATGGTATACGGAATTTTAAGATTAATAAACTTTGCCCATGGTGAAGTATTTATGATTGGTGCATATGCAGCTTTTTATCTATTAACTGCAAATATTATGCCATGGTGGTTAGCTTTTTTAGTAGGTGCACTTATTACAGGCATACTTGGGGTAGCTATAGAAAAGGCGGCTTATTCACCTTTGAGAAATTCACCGAGAATAACAGTATTGATATCTGCAATTGGTGTATCTTTTTTATTGCAAAATTTAGGTTTGTTGGTTTTTGGTGCAAGACCAAAGGCTTTTCCGGTGCCAGAATTTTTACTAAGTCAAATTACAATTAGTAATAATACATTTGGTGATATTAAACTTAGTATGATTTCTATTATTACGCCATTAATTACTTTTGTATTATTGGCAATATTAACTTTAATTATTAGTAAAACAAAAACTGGTATTGCTATGAGGGCATTATCAGTTGACTTTGAAACGGCTTCCTTGATGGGCGTTAATGTAAATAGGGTAATATCTATGACCTTCTTTATAGGCTCATTTTTAGCAGCTATTGGAGGAATGTTATTTACATCAAGATATCCACAACTAGTTCCGCATTTGGGAGCAATGCCCGGAATGAAATGTTTTATTGCGGCTGTCGTAGGAGGGATTGGGAGCTTACCTGGTGCTGTAATTGGTGGCTTTATGCTTGGAATACTTGAGATAATGCTTGTTGCAGTGTTTAGCTCATTAACAGGTTGGAGAGATGCGATTTCATTTGTATTATTAATTGTAATATTGTTAGTTAAGCCTAGTGGGTTAATGGGTGAAAAAACTACGGAGAAGGTATAATATGAAGAACAAAAAGAATATTATTAATATAATCATTATTGCTGTAGTCTTAGTATTGTTATTTATAATTGATAATAATATTGATGAGTACAGAAGAAAAATTATTAATCTTTGTGGGATATATGTAGTTCTTGCATTAAGTCTTAATCTAATAAATGGAGAAACAGGACTCTTCTCTTTAGGACATGCTGGTTTTATGGCTGTAGGTGCTTATGTAGTAGCGATACTAACTCTAACTCCTGAAATGAAGGACATGAACTATTATATGCAACCAATTTTACCTATATTAAAAACAATAAATATGCCTTATTTACCAGCTTTAATAATGGGCGGATTGGTATCAGCCTTTTTTGGTTTATTAATTGGATTTCCGGTTTTAAGGTTAAATGATGACTACCTAGCTATTGCATCATTGGGCTTTTCAGAAATAATTAGGATAGCATTTATTAATTTAGTACCAATTACTAATGGTGCACTTGGACTTAAAGGTATTCCTGTCCATAAGGAACTAATATGGACTTGGGGTTTTGCTATAGCTACAATTATTTTTATGTTTCAGTTAATGAAGTCAATAACAGGAAAGAGCTTAAATGCAATAAGAGAAGATGAAATTGCTGCTCGAGCAATGGGTGTAAATCTTTTTAGAAAAAAACTGCTTTCATTTACAATTAGTGCTTTTTTTGCTGGCATTGGAGGAGGGTTACTTGCTGGAGTTTTGGGTACGATAGACCCTGCTCAATTTAAGTTTGCTTTAACATTTAATATTATGCTTATTGTAGTTCTTGGTGGTATGGGTAAGATATGGGGAAATGTTATTGCAGCCGTTGTAGTTACGGTTTTGATGGAATACTTACGCTTCTTAGACGAGCCAATGAAAAATTTTTTATTCCAAACAGATGGTTTACCTGGTTTGAGAATGGTAGTATTTTCTTTGCTTCTAATAGTTGTTATTATCTTCAAGAAGGAAGATTCTAAATTCAGCCTTAGGAAACTAATAGGAGGTAAGAAAAATGCTGAGAGTTGATAATGTCACGATGCAATTTGGTGGTGTATTTGCTGTTAAGAATGCAAATATAATTATTAATAAGGGTGAGTTAGTTGCCCTGATTGGTCCCAATGGTGCAGGGAAAACAACACTTTTTAATCAAGTAAGTGGAGAATATACCCCTACATCAGGTAAAATATTTTTTGATAATGGTAGTGGTGAAAAAGATATTACTGGTATGAGACCAGATCTAATTACAAGAATTGGGATATGTAGAACATTTCAAAATATAAGATTATTCAAAAAATTATCAGTGTTTGAAAATGTATTTATTGCAAATAACATTAACTTTAAGTCAAATTTATTTTCTTCTGTTGTTAGAATGCCAAACTATATTAAAGAAGAAAAAGAAAATATTAAAAAAACCCAGTACTTATTAGAAAAAGTTGGTTTATCAGAATTTAAAGAAGACCGTGCAGATTCTCTTCCTTATGGTAAACAAAGAAGGCTTGAGATAGCAAGAGCATTGGCAACTGATCCGGTTTTACTTCTTTTAGATGAACCTGCAGCTGGTATGAATCCTCAAGAAACCAATGAACTAATAAATTTTATTCAAGAAATTAAAGATGAATATAAACTGACAATATTTATGATTGAACATCATATGAATGTTGTAATGAACATTTCAGATAGAATTTATGTTCTAGACCATGGTGAACTTATAGCTGAAGGAACACCTAAGGAAATTCAATCTAATAGCAAGGTAATAGAGGCTTATCTGGGGGTGGATGAGGATGCTTGAAATCAGAAATTTGAAGGTTAATTATGGAGGTATCAAAGCCCTTCAAGGTATAGATATAGATGTACCAGATAACTCAATAGTTGCCCTTATAGGTGCAAATGGTGCAGGAAAATCAACAACTTTAAAAGCTATAATGGGCATGGTAAAAAAAGCTGATGGTTCTGTTAAATATAATGGTGAAGAACTTAAAGATACAAAGACAATGGATGTAATAAAGAAAAGAATTTCACTCTCGCCAGAAGGAAGAAGGATTTTCCCTAATCTAACAGTTTATGAAAATCTAATAATTGGGTCTTACACTGTAAAAGATAAGAGTCTTGTTGAAAAAAATATAGAGAGGTCTTATGACCTGTTCCCTATATTAAAGGAGAGGAGTTGGCAAAAGGCTGGAACATTATCAGGTGGTGAACAACAGATGCTTGCTGTTGCAAGAGCTATGATGGTTGACCCTGAAATCTTAATGTTAGATGAGCCTTCTTTAGGACTTGCTCCATTGATAGTAAATGATATATTTGATATAATTAAAAAAATCCATTCATTGGGTAATAGTATTCTCTTGGTAGAGCAGAATGCAAAGAAAGCCTTAGAAGTAGCTGATTATGCTTATGTACTTGAAACAGGTTCAATAGTCTTGCAAGGAGAAGGAAAAGAATTATTGAATGATGACAGGGTAAAAGGTGCTTATTTAGGTGAATAATTTTTATTAAAAAATGCAAGGATAGTTTCTATTACTTGCATTTTTTATGGGGGAATTTTTTATGGTTATTGAATCAAAAATATTAAAGATTCCAATAAAGTATATAGTTTTTATAATTTTATGGTATAATATATTCCGATAGGAGGGGTAAAATGTATTCTTATATCAAGAGATTTGATGAAATTGGTAAAAGTGATATCGAAATTGTTGGTGGTAAGGGGGCAAACTTAGGAGAAATGACAGGATTTGGCCTGCCAGTTCCTCCAGGCTTTTGTGTAGTAAGCGGAGCATATGTAGAATTTATAAATGTTAATGAGCTTGACGAAGTAATTAAACTATTGATGGAAGGATTGGACGAAGAAGATTCTGATGCTTTACAAAATACAAGTGAATCGATAAAAAAGAAGATTATTGAGTCCAGTTTTCCGAAAAAAATGGAAGAAGAAATAGTATCTGCCTATGAAGAATTTTCTAAAAAAATTGGATTAAAAAATCCAGAGGTTGCTGTAAGGTCTTCTGCAACGGCTGAAGATTTACCTGAAGCATCCTTTGCAGGTCAACAAGATACTTATTTACACATTAGTGGGAAAGAAGCTTTACTAGACCATATCAGAAGGTGTTTTGCATCTCTTTGGACTGCTAGAGCAATTTATTATAGAGTAAAACAAGATTTTGACCATTTCAAAGTTTCTTTGTCAGTAGTTGTTCAAAAGATGATTGATTCAGAGAAGTCAGGTGTAATGTTTACAGCTAATCCTATTAATCATAATGTTGAAGAAATTATGATTAATGCTTCTTGGGGTTTGGGGGAAGCTGTTGTTTCTGGAATGGCCAGTCCTGATGAATATATATTTTCAAAAAAAGAAGGAAAAGTTATTGAAAAACACATAGCTGAAAAAAAAGTTATGGTAGTGAAAAGTAAATCCGGTCAAGGCACTGAAGATTTGAAGGTTAAGGATGTTTTGGGCAAAGAATTTATAAAAAAACAATGCTTAACTGATGATGAAATCCAAAAATTGGCTGAATTTGGTATGAAAATTGAGAAGGCTTATGGTTCAAACCAAGATATTGAGTGGGCATTTGACCATGACTTAAAAGACTTGTTTATACTACAATCAAGACCTATTACTACACTTAAGAAGGAGGAAGTTGAAGTGTCAACTGGTAAAAAATTAACTGA